>VBGT01000056.1:0-25140 GCA_005889475.1 Chloroflexota bacterium
CAGGCGCCGCGCGTTCAACGTGGGGATCGCCGAGGTCTCCCTCCGCCCAGCGCGCAGCGAGCTCCGCGGCACCGTACGGGAGCTCCGTCCACCAGCCGTCGCGCCCGCCGTCGATCGCGACCGTCCACGCGTCTGCGGAGCCGTGCGTAAGCCAGCCAACGGTCCAGCTCGTATCGTCGGACGCGAACGGCAGGAATCCGCCGGGCTCCGGGTAGACCGGCCAGGGCGGTTCGAGCGTTGGGAACCGACGCTGAAGGCCGCGCAGGTTGTCGCGGGCCCATCGGTTGCCCTCCAGGAACGTGCGCTGCGGGTGGACCGGCTGCGCGATCGTCAAGCCGCCGAGGGGTGCGTCGAACGTGCCCGCGCCGTACGCGTCAAGGAGCGCCCGGTAGTCGGCCGGCGGCCGGAAGCCATTCTCTGATTCGAAGGTCGCCCAGTCGGCGGGGGCGCGAAATGGCGAGTCTGGAGGCGGCACCAGGCGGGCGAGGTCGGCAAGATGGTCTTGCCAGCTCATTCCATCAGGCTCCAGCCGGCTTCATCTCGGCGATCCCGTCGGCCCACGCATCGAACTCCTGCCGCAGCGGCGCGAGCGTCGCCGCGTCCGCGAACGCGACCTCGAGCGCATAGCGATCGATCGCCCACAGCTCGGGCAGCGTTAGCCCGATCTCGGCCACCGCGCGGCCGTACTCCTCGGTCAGCGAGAGGTCGGACACCGTCGTGTCGTCGGTCGACAGCGTCACCGGCGCGCCGGCCCGATGCAGGCGCACCAGCGCGTGATCCGCGAGCGACGCGACGATGCCGGCCTGGACGTTCGAGGTCGGGCACAGGTCGAGGGGAATGCCGAGCGCCCGCAGTTCAGCCACGAGCGAGGAATCCTGAGAGGCCGCCTCGCCATGCGCGATCCGCTCGGGAGCGACCGCGAGCGCGCGTCGCACCTGCGCGGCGCCGCCCCACTCGCCGGCGTGGACGGTGATCCGCAGCCCTCCAGCGCGAGCCGCCTCGAACGCGTCCCGATGGAGCAGGGGATCGGGGTAGGCGGCCTCCGGGCCGGCGAGATCCCAGCCGGTCAGGCCGCGGTAGCGGAAGCGAGATGCCGCCTCGGCCAGCCGAACGTTGTCGGCCGGGTCATGGGAGCGGAGGGCCGTCGCGAGCAGGCGAACGACCGTGCCGGTGGACGCCGCGCCGGCCTCGGCGCCGCGAACGACCGCCTCGATTCCATCCGCGAGCGGGAGCCCTCGAGCGACATGCAGCAGCGGCCCCCAGCGGATCTCGACGTAGCGGACGTTCTCGGCCGCCTTCGACTGGACGAGCTCCGTGGTGATCCGCTCGAGCGCCTCGGCGTCCTGCATCAGCGCGATTGGCAGGTCGAAGGCGCGCAGCAGCTCCGCCTGGTCCCGGCACCGCTCCGGCGCGACGAGCGCATCGAACATGCCACGCCAGGTCGCGGGTGCATCGACGCCTCGGGTCCGGGCCAGCTCGAGCGCCGTCCCGACCCGGACCGAGCCGTCGAGATGGAGGTGCAGCTCGGCCTTGGGCATGGCCTCGAGCAGGCGGGAGATCGCCGGCTCCGGGGTACGCATCCACCGATGCTACGATCCGCGCCGCATGTCGAGCGCGCGCGCCCGCGTCCAGGCGATCGTCGGTCGGGCCATCCGCGGGATCCTCTGGACGGCGCTCTTCGCCGTTCTCGCCGCGGGCGGCGCCGGCCTCATCGCCGAGGCATCCCACACCCCCGGCGGCCCATCCCGGGCCGAGCTCACGTCAGTGGGCGACACGGCGCTCGGCGCCCGGCTCGACCAGGCGACAGACCGGCTGCGGGTCATCGCGGCCGACGTCGAACGACTGGCCGATGACGCCAAGACCGCGCTCGAGGAGATCGCGAGCAGCGACCCGACCAAGTTGCAGGACAGCCTCGCGCAGGGCAGCCAGGTCGCGGCAACGATCAATACCGAGACGAACGCCCTGCTCGGCTCGCTCGCCGGGCTGCCCGGCGACGAGCCCGACGCGGTCCTGCGCTACAGCAACGACACCCTCGTCCGACGCGCCGCGATCCTCGCGGCACTCGACGCCGCGGCCAGCCTGAACGCCCACTGGCTACAGGTGACCGGCCGTGCCATCGAGGCGACGCAGCTGACCACGCTCATCGCCGAGCACGACGAGATCGTGCTCGATGCGGCGGCCAAGGGGCGGGCTCGCAAGTACGGGGAGGCGGCCACGACGCTCGACCAGGCGATCCTTGCCGTCGTCAGCGTCAAGGAGCAGCGCACGAAGCTGATCGCCGGCAACGAGACCACCGTTCTCGACGAGTGGATCCAGCGCAACGGCGACTACGACCAGGCGCTCAGGGCGCTCTACGTCGCCCTCGACCAATCGGGCGGCAGGATCACGGTCAAGGTGCAGCTCGCGCGGCGGGACGAGCGCGACGCGTTCGAGCAGCTGCCGCCCGACCGGCGGACGATCATCGTGATCGTCGCCGAGGTCGCGCGCGGCGGGCTGACCCAGGCGGTCCTCGCGATCGAGGACGCGCGCGGCCGGATCGACGATGCCCTCGCGGAAGCCGGGGCGGCTCCGACCGGCTCGCCCACCGAGTCAGACTCGCCGACCGAGTCGGGCTCGCCCGGCGACTCCGGGTCGCCCGAAGCGACGGACAGCGCCTCGCCACCGCCCGGCTGAACGTCGGGCGCAAAGGCGGCCGGATACGCCCCGAGCCGCCTCCGGCCGCCCCGAGCGGCCGGCGGCTTTACACTGCCGCCCGGGCCGCCCAGATCGCCCGCCACCACGTCCGAGGGGGTCTCCCGTGCAGGTACGCGTCACCGCCGAGCAACCGTGGGACGTCAAGGCCGATGTCCTCGTCGTGCCGATCCTCGGCCAGCCGGCGTTCTCGGGACCCCTCGCCGAGCTGGATCGCCGCTCGGGCGGTGAGCTGCGCTCGCTCGACGACTTCGGCGAGCTGCGTGGCAAGCGGTTCAAGAGCGTCCTTGCCGGCACGGGCTCGGGCAAGGAGATCGGCGCGAAGCGGCTGGTCGTCGTGCTCGGCGGTCCCGCTGCCGACCTCGATCGCGAGACGGTCGTCAAGCTTGCCGCAGCGTCCATTCGCCGGCTCGCCGGCCGCGAGGCGCGCTCGATGGCGGTGTGGCTCTCGCCGCTCGCCGACGTGCTCGAGGGCGGCGCCGCGGCGGTCGCCGAGCTCGTGGGGCGTGGCGTGGTCGAAGGCGGCTACGAGCCGGCGAGGATCTACCGCGACGGCTACGAGGAGGGTGCGCCCGAGCTGTCCGAGCTGGTTCTGGTGGCGCCCGGCGAGGAGAAGGGCCGCCTCGAGAAGGCCGCGGAACGCGGGACCATCATCGGCGAGGGCGCGAACACCGCCCGGACCCTGTCGAACCGCAGCTCCAACGACGTGAGCCCCGAGGTCCTGGCCGAAGAGGCATACACGCTGGCCAAGAAGCACGGGCTGTGGATCGACGTCATCGGCCCGGAGAAGGCGACCGACATGGGCATGGGCCTGTTCATGGCCGTCGGCCGGGGCAGCGACAACCCGCCCCGGATGATCGTGATGCGCTCGGGCAAGAAGGGCGAGAAGGACGCGCTTGGCCGGCACCTGGCGATCGTCGGCAAGGGCGTGTGCTTCGACTCGGGCGGCATCTCGATCAAGCCATCCGACCGGATGGACGAGATGAAGATGGACAAGGCCGGTGCGTGCACGGTCATTGCCGCCGCGGTGACCGTCGCCCGGCTCGCACCCGGGACGCCGCTCCTGGTGATGGCGCCCGCGGTCGAGAACATGCCCGGCCCGCACTCGACGCGGCCCGGCGACATCGTCAGGGCGCTCAACGGCAAGATGGTCGACATCACGAACACCGACGCCGAGGGCCGCCTCATCCTCGCTGACGCGCTGACCTACGCGGAGCAGCTCGGTGCCACCCACCTCGTCGACGTGGCGACGCTCACGGGAGCGGTGTCGCGCGCCCTCGGCGAGCTCGTGTCGGGCGGATTCGGGACCCCGCAGACCTTCGTGGACGAGGTCTTCGCGGCCGGGGCGCGCGCCGGCGAGCGGTACTGGCAGCTCCCGCTCGTCGAGGAGTACAAGGCCGACATGGAGAGCTGGTCCGGCGACCTCGTGAACTTCTCGCGGAACAACGAGGGCGGCCTCGTCAAGAGCGCGCTGTTCCTCAGCGAGTTCGTGACCCAGCCGTGGGTCCATCTCGACATCGCGGGCACGGGCTACTTCCGGCGGGTCACGCCATACGCGCCGCGTGGGGCGACGGGCGTCTCCCACGCGACACTGGTCGAGCTCGCCCTCGCGGGCGCGAAGGGCTGACGATCAGCGCCCTCGGGCACTCCCGAAGGCACCCGTGACGATCTTCACGCTCTGGTTCGACGGCGACTTGGGCCCGGTCATCGCGGGAATCCTCGGCCTCGCCTGGGGTCTCGCCTCGGATCGGCTCGCGGCGCGCTGGCCCGCGCACGAGGACGGCTCCATCCGCCCGATCGACTGGCGAACGCCGGTCGTCGGGGTGCTGGGTGCCGCGGCCTTCGCCGGGACCGTCCTCCGCTTCGGCGCGACCCCGATCCCGCTCGCCATCGTCGGGCTGTACGTGGCGGCGCTGATCGTCCTGTTCGCCACCGACCTCGACCAGCGGCTCCTGCCCGACGTCATCACGCTGCCGCTCATCGCGTTCGCGCTGCTGGTCTACGTCGCCGGCGCGAGCCCGTTCGTGCCGACCGCGGAGGACTTCGCCTGGGCGGCCGGCGCAGCGATCGTGGTGCCGCTCGCGCTGTACCTATTGGCGATCCCGTGCGGGCAGGGCGCGATCGGCCAGGGCGACCTCAAGCTGCTGGTCAGCGTCGGCCTGCTCGCCGGCTCGGGCAAGCTGTTCTACGCGCTCATCGCGGGGGCGCTCCTCGCCGGCCTGACCGTGGGAGGCATGCTGTTCGTCCGGCGAATCTCGCTGAGATTGCCGGGACCCTGTGGGCCATCCTCGGTTTACAACAGCCCTGACGAATGTACGGGTTCGTCGGCTGGACACGTTGCAGTAGTATCGCGACCGTTGGCCGGTAGTCGTCCCGGCAATGTGCCTAGCGGGACGGCGGACTCACCGGCGAGCGAAACCAACGCGAGCCCCCAGCGCGAAGGAGACGCCCGCACGATGCAGACGCTGCTCCATGCGGATTCAGGCGACTGACTCCCGCGGCTGGACCGCCAGCCGCAAGGGCCGCACGCGCGGTCGAGCCGTCCTCCTCCTCTTCGTCCTCTCGACGCTGGGCGGCCTGTTCACGTCCGCCACGCCCCCGGGCGCGTCCGCGGACGACCTGTCCGACGCATACGCGAAGCAGCATGCGCTCGAGAAGCTCATCTCGAAGCAGAAGGCATCGATCGGCGACCTGGCCGCGAGCCAGGCGTTGCTGACCAAGGAGATCTCCTCGACCAAGGACGACCTCCAGGCGCTTCACGCCAACCTGATCGTGGTCCGGACCCAGATCGTGTCGATGACGGTCGACGTCGCCCGATCACAGAACGCCGTCGATGAGCTCGTCGCCACCGCCGGCCGGCTCGATGCCCAGCTGGCCGACGTCCGGGCCGAGGAGGCGCGCAAGCAGAAGGACCTCGCCGACGCCAAGGTGCTGCTCGGCTCACGCATCCGCGAGGCGTACGACACCGATCGGACGTCGATCCTCGATACGTTCCTGTCGAGCGGCGACTTCACCGATGTCCTGACCGAGGTCGGCTATCACCTCGACTTCGCCGAGCAGGATCGGCTTCTGGCCCAGCAGATCGGCGCCGACCAGAAGGTGCTGCAGGTGCTCCACAACAACGTCGAGATCGCCAAGCAGCAGACCGACGAGCTGCACGTCCTCGCCGCCGAATCGAGGAAGACGCTCGACGCGCAGATGTCCGACCTGAACGACTCGCGCAAGCTGCTCGTCCTGCTCGAGGCCCAGACCGCGAAGCTGCTCAGGGCGCAGCAGGCGGCCTACGCCAAGATGGGCCGCGACAAGGCGAACCTGGCAAAGCAGCTCGCGGCGAGCAAGGCAGCGCAGGACCAGCTCGCGGCTCTGATCAACCGGCTCGTCAAGGAGCAGCTGGCCAAGGGCGGCATCCCGTCCGACTACAACGGCACCCTCAACTGGCCGATGACCGGATCGATCACCCAGGAGTTCGGCTGCACCGGCTTTTCGTGGGAGCCGCCCCTGGGCAACTGCAACCACTTCCACACCGGGATCGACGTCGCGAACGACATGTACACGCCGATTCGCGCCGCCGGTTCGGGCAAGGTCATCTGGTCCGGCCGCAGCCCGTATGACCCGGCCTGGATCGTGATCATCGCCCACTCGTCGCACCTGGTGACCTGGTACGCCCACATCGACAACAGGTCCCACCCGCCCCGGGTCAGGGCCGGCGAGTACGTGGCCGCGGGCGAGGTCATCGCGTACGAGGGCATGACCGGCTGGACGACCGGCCCGCACCTCCACTGGGCCGTTCAGTTCGACGACAACTGGGCCAACCCGCGCCTGTTCCTGCCGCGCTGACCGGCACTGCGGCTGACCTCACGCGCCCGGCGCACCCGCGCCACTTCTGTCATTCGCTCATGACCCGACCATTCGTCACGTCCGCACGATGCCGGTCTCGCTGTGCTGAGCGTGGCGCGCGCCGCAATGCATGTCACCTGCTCACCAGCCGGGCGCATGTCATGAATCGGCTGACCAATGCTCATGGCGTGAGCGCCTGACTGGAATTGGCTCTCGCACGGCTCTTGTGAGACCTGTCCGAAACGGAAACCCGGCCACAAACGGAAGCACCGGGAGCCGGTGCTACGATTCGCTCGCATTCAGGAGGGCGACCGTGAAGCGGACGATGGCGCTCATCCTCGCCGGTGGTGAAGGCGAGCGGCTGTCCATCCTCTCGTCGGTGCGCGCAAAGCCCGCGGTCCCGTTCGGCGGCAAGTACCGGATCATCGACTTCACCCTGTCGAACTGCGTCAACTCGGATATCGATGACGTCCTCGTCCTGACCCAGTACAACCCGCACTCCCTCAACGACCACATCGGCCTCGGCCGGCCGTGGGACCTCGACCGGAACACGGGTGGCGTGAAGCTGCTCCAGCCGTACATCGCGCGCGGCCGCGTCGCCGAGTGGTACCGCGGGACCGCCGACGCGGTGCTCCGGAACATGAACGTCATCGAGCGCTCGAGCGCCGACACGGTGGTGGTCCTCGCCGGCGACCACATCTACAAGATGGACTACCAGCCCTTCGTGCAGGCGCACCGCCGGCATCGCGCCGAGGTGACCATCGCCGTGCGCCGCGTGCCCCTCGCCGATGCGAGCCGCATGGGCATCCTGGCCATGGACGAGGCGGATCGGGTCACGGAGTGGCAGGAGAAGCCGAAGCAGCCCAAGAGCGACCTTGCGTCGATGGGCGTGTATGTGTTCACCAAACGCGCGCTCCGGCGCTGGCTCAGCGAGGACCTCGTCGACTTCGGCGGCAACGTCATCCCGGCGATGCTCGACGGCGGGGCGCGGGTCTTCGGCTACCGCTTCTCCGGGTACTGGCAGGACGTGGGCACGATCCAGTCCTACTGGGAGGCCAACATGGCGCTCCTCGAGGACCGGCCCGAGCTCGACCTGTACGACACGGACTGGGTGATCCACACCCGGTCCGAGGAGCGCGCGCCGGCCAAGGTGGGGGCGACGGCGCAGATCCATCGAAGCCTCATCAGCCACGGCTGCGTGATCGATGGCACGGTCGTCAACAGCGTGCTCTCGCCGGGGGTGCGGGTCGACGTTGGGGCGGTCGTGCGCGACTCGATCGTCATGTTCGACTCGACCATCCGGGCGGGGGCGGTCGTCGATCGCTCGATCATCGACAAGGAGGTCGTGGTCGGCCAGGGCGCGATCGTCGGCGAGGGCCCGTACGACGGCGCCCCGAACCGCCAGGAACCGAGCCGCCTGAACACCGGGATCACCGTGGTCGGCAAGCAGTCGATCGTGCCTCGCGGCGCGCGCCTCGGGCGCAACGTCCGGATCGGCGGGGACGTGAAGAGCAGCGACTACAGGAGCCGCGTCGTGCGCACCGGCGGGTCGATCGAGGCCGGGCCCCCGACCCGCTCCCGCAGCGCGAAGGCCGACACCGCCCGCGAGACCGCCTCGGCCGGTTGATTCCGTGGGCGCGCTGGGGGCAGATGGCAACCCGGGCTAGACTTCGCGGGCCATGCCCGGGAGCAGGAATTCGACCGCGCGCGCGGTCTCTCAGCCGCCACGAAGGCGCTCCACGCCCGCCTTCACAGCGCGTCATGGCGCGGTCGGACACTCGGCGAGGGTGGATCCGGCGACGGTGGAGCGCTGGCTGCGCGACCTCGGGCTGGAGCCTGGCGCAGGGCTCGAGCGGGAGGGCATCGTCGCCTGGGACGTGGCGCTCGACGGCCGGCGCCGGCGCGACCTGCGGGCCACGCTGATCCTGGATCCCGCGATCGGGGCGATCGTCTGGGCGCACCTCGCGCCGCCGCTGGGCGACGGCCTGCGCAAGGCATACCGAACCCTGCTCCGCTGGAACGACGAGTTCCCGCTGGCCAAGTTCTCGGTGGCAGACGACGGCCGCCCGATCCTCGCGGTCGAGGTGCCGAACCGCTGGCTGGACGCGGATGAGCTGGGCCTGGCGCTGGCCCGCGTGACCCTCATCGCCGACGCGATCTTCGATGAGACCCGCGGCTGGCTATGGATCGGCGGCCGCGTGCCGGATGGCTACGATGCGCGGCCCATCCGGACCGCGCCGCTGCTCGACCGGTTCGCGGCGGAGCTCGGGGAGCTCGTCGGCGGGTGAGGCTCGCTCGCAGAGGGCTCGCCCTCGCGGCCAGCCTCACGCTCGCGCTGGCGCTCGGGCTCGTGCCCGGCTTCGTGCCGGGCCTCGCGCCCCCACCGGTCGCAGCTGCCTCGCCCGGCCTGACGATCACGAGCGTGGCGAGCTATGACGTCATCCCGAACGAAGGGCGCGTCGCGGTCTCGGCGAAGCTGACGGCCACCAATCACCTCAAGAACACGATCACCCGCCAGTACTACTTCCGCACCGCGTACCTCACGGTGCAGCCGGGCACGTCCGAGTTCCGGCTCTCGGGCAAGGGCGCCACGAACGTCACCGTGCGCGAGGCCACCGACACGTTCACGAGCCTCAAGCTCGAGTTCGGGGCGAATCTCGCCGCTGGCACGTCGACCACCTTGACCCTCACGTTCAACATCCGGGACGCCGGCGGCGAGCCCGATCGGGCGGTGCGGATCTCGCCATCGCTGGTCACGTTCGGGGCGTGGGCGTTCGCGACGCCGAACACGCCGGGTTCGTCGGTCGCAGTCCGGATCCCGACCGGCTACCAGGTGACCGTCGGCCGCGGCCCGCTGACGGGGCCGATCGCGGACGATGCCGGGCACGAGCAATGGACCAGCGGCCCGCTCGCGGCACCGCTCGACTACGTCGCCGACATCGTGGCCGACCGGCCGGTCACGTACGCCGAGAAGAGCCTCGCCGTGCCGCTCTCGGCGGGCGCGGCGACCGTGATCATGCATTCGTGGCCGGACGATCCCGCCTGGGGCGACCGCGTCGCCAACCTCGCCGAGCACGCCCTGCCGATCCTCGAGCGCGAGATCGGGGTGCCGTGGCGGTTCGATGGGCCGCTCGCGGTCAACGAAGCGCTCGTGCGCGGCAGCGGCGGCTTCGCGGGCGTCTTCGACCCGACGGAGCGTCGAATCGACGTCTCCTACGCCGCCTCGGACAGCGTCGTCATCCACGAGCTCGCCCATGCCTGGTTCAACGGCCGGCTGGTCGCGGATCGATGGGCCGCGGAGGCCTTCGCTTCGTACTACGCGGAGATCGTCACGCAGGAGCTCGGGCTCGACATCAGGCCGCCGGGGCCGGTCGAGCCGGGCGTCGGCGCGACCCCGCTCAACGCCTGGGGCACGAGCGACACGGCGAGCCCCGAGACCGACCTGTACGCCTACGCGGCCTCCCTCGAGCTCGCACGGGAGATCGGCACTCGCGCCGGCCCCGACGGCCTCCGGAACGTGTGGTCGCGCGCCGCCCGGGGCATCGGGGCATACCAGCCGGATCCGTCCGCCGAGGAGACCGTCGACGGCGCGCCAGACTGGCGCGGCCTGCTCGACCTGCTCGACGACCAGACCGGGAAGGACTTCGGGGACCTGTGGCAGAAGTGGGTGGCCCGCCCGCAGGACCTCGTGGCGCTCGACGTCCGCGCCACGACGCGTGCCGCCTACGCACAAACGGTGCGACTCGCCGGGGATTGGCGCCTGCCGATCTCGATCCGCGACGCGATGCGCGCGTGGCGGTTCGACGTCGCCGTCGACCTCCTCGCCGCGGCCGACCAGGTGCTCGGCCAGAGGGCGACCCTCGCTGCCGCGGCGTCGGCCGCCGACGTCAAGCTGCCGGACTCCCTGCGCACGGCGTTCGAGGGCAGGGACGGGCTCCCGGCGGCCGCCGCGGAGGCCGCGTCCGAGCAATCCGCGGTCGAGATGATCGCGGCCGCGGCGTCAGCGCAAGCCGCCGGGCAGGGCTTGCCCAACGCGCTGCTCGCCCGCATCGGGCTGCTCGCGCGCGACCCGGCCGTCGAGCTCGGGGCCGCGAAGGTAGCCCTGCTCGTGGGCGACGTGGCCGGTGCCCACAGAACGGCTCAGTCGGCGCACGACGCGTGGATGAGCGCCGCGAGCGTGGGCAGGTCGCGTATCGTGAGCCTGGTCCTGCTCGTCATCGCGCTCGGGATCTTCGTCGGCCTCGTGCGCGGAGCACGCCGTCGAGGACGCGCCGAGTCGACCTGAGGCCGAGCGAGGCCGGGAGGAGGGGGATGGCCCCCGGTCGGATGCCGCTCCGTGACCAGATCGCGCGCCGCCGGCTCGGCGCCCTCGCGGTCGCCTTGCTCCTCGGCCTCGGCCTTGCGATCTCGCCGGCAGGCAGTGGCATCGCCCTCGCTGCGAATCCGCTTCGCGTCCAGGCCGACGCGACGTACACCCTCGACCCGGCGGCGGACCGCGTCCACGTCGCCATCGACTACGAGGTGACGGACCTCAAGCCCAACACGGCCCAGTTCATCTACTACTACAGCGGCTACACCTTCGCGATCGTCGGGCAGCGGTGGCGCGCTGTCGGTCAAGACGAAGGCGCACGAGTCCTACCTCGAGACAACCGTCACCTTCCAGCGCAACCTCTTCTACAAGCAGACCGCGAAGTTCACCGTGCGCTACGACCTCGTCGGCGGCGCACCGCGCTCGAGCTCGTCGATCCGGATCGGCAAGGCGTTCTCGACGTTCGGCGTGTGGGCCTGGGGCGACCCGGGCCGGGGCAGCGTCGTGGTTCGCACTCCACAGGGCTTCGGCGACCAGGTCGTCGGCGACCCGATGTCGATCAGCAGCTCGGGCGGTGCGGAGACGCTGCGCGCCACGCCTGCCGAGCCCGAGAAGTTCTACGCGATCGTCAGCGCCGACAACCCGCTCGCCTACACCACGGACCGGCTATCGCTCGACGGCGGCGTCGAGATCGTGGTCATGGCCTGGCCCGAGGACCACGCCTGGGACGACACGGTCGCGAAGACGCTGCGCACCGCGATGCCCTCGCTGCGGGACCTCATCGGGCTCGACTGGCCGGTCGCGCACGATCTCAACGTCCGTGAGCGCTACACGCCCGCGCTCGAGGGCTACGCCGGAGTCTTCTTCACCGAGTCGCAGCGGATCGACGTCAGCGAGGACCTCGACCCGGTGGTCATCGTCCACGAGGCATCGCATGCGTGGTTCAACGACCAGCTGTTCGTCGAGCGCTGGATCTACGAAGGCCTCGCCCAGGACTACGCGTGGCGGGTCCAGACGGCGGTCGGTGGGCCGGTGGGCGAGGGCCCGTCCCGTCCGAAGCTCGACGACCCCGGCTACGTGCGGCTCGAGGCATGGACCTTTCCCGAGGTCATCCGTGACCAGGAGACCGACGACCACGAGCGGTTCGGCTACCAGGCCTCGTTCTGGGTGATCGAGCAGATCGTGCGCTCGGTCGGCGTCGACCAGATGCGCGAGGCCTTCGCCAACGCGCAGGCGAATCTCACGGCGTACCCGGGCGCCGGCAAGCCCGAGGAGGTCGTCCACGTCGACAGCTGGCGGCGCTTCCTCGACCTCGCGCAATCGATCGACCGACCCGACCAGGTCGATCTCGTGAAGGCGTTCGGGGACTTCGTGCTGCGCGAGAGCGACGTCGCTGACCTCGTCGACCGCGCCGCTGCACGCGACCGGTACCGCCTGCTGCTCATCGACGGCGATGGCTGGCTTCCGGGCTGGTATGTCCGCCAGCCGATGGGCGAGTGGCGGTTCGACGTGGCGGGGACGAGGATGACCGAGGCATCGGCCGTCCTCGCGCTGCGAAAGCACGTCGACGGCGCGGCGGCGGCGCTGGGTCTCGAGCCGAACGGCGCGCTCAGGACGGCCTACGAGGGCGCGACGAACGGGTTCGGCGGAGCCAAGAGCCTCGCCCAAGCCGAGCTCGACGCGCTCGCCGCGATCGGCGATGCGAAGGCGAAGGTCGAGGCGGAGCCGGACCTCCTCGCGAAGATCGGGCTGCTCGGCGAGACGCCGAGCGTCCCCTACGCCGCGGCGCGCGACGCGTTCGAGCGCGGCGACGTCGAGGGGGCGCGGACGTCGGCCGCGGTGGCTGCGGCGCTCGTCACCAGCGCCTCGATGGTTGGGCAGGGCCGGCTGATCCTCGCGATCGTCGTCGCGGTTGGCCTGCTCGCGCTCCTGGTGATCCTCGCGATCGCGGCGCGGCGCCGCCGGCGGAGACGTGTCCTCGCTCTCGCCGCCGAGCCAGACGTGGCAGAACCCTACGCTACACTCGCCGCCGATCCGGACGCGGCGCCCGCGGCACCGACCGAGCGCCCCCCGGACGCGGAGGGAGGCCCAGGGACGCAACTGTGAGCGGCCGATCGCGGCGTTGCCTCCTCCTGTCCTGCTCGGCGCCTTGCGCTCGCCACGCCCACAGGGGCTTCGGTCCTGCCTGATGGCCGTCCGCCGTAGCCGCCCCTCGCGCGAGATCCTGTCCGGCGAATCGGCCGACGTCTACTTCGCGCGCGCCGACCGAATCCTCGACCGCGAGGGCCTCGATCCCGTCGTGACCATGGAGGTCTTCGGCAGGCGCGATGCGGTCCTGTGCGGGATCGACGAGGTCAAGAACCTCCTCGGCCACGTGCTCGCGACGGGCGACCCCGCCGAGGTGACGGTCGAGGCGCTCGAGGACGGCGACGCGATCGCGCCGAAGGAGATCGTGCTCCGGATCACCGCTCGCTACCGTGCCTTCGGCCTGTACGAGACCGCCATCCTGGGCATGCTCGCCCAGTCGACGGGCTGGGCCACCGCCGCGCGGGAGTGCGTCGACGCGGCGGCGCCGCTCCCGGTTATCTCGTTCGGGGCGCGCCACGTCCACCCCGACATCACGGACGTGCTCGACTACGCCGCGATCGTCGGCGGCTGCGTCGGCGCGTCCACGCCCGCGGGTGCCCGCCTCGCCGGCCTCGCGCCGACGGGGACCATGCCCCACTCGCTGGTGCTGATCTTCGGCGACACGGTCGCGGCGGCCCAGGCGTTCGATCGCGACCTCGAGGCCGACGTGCCCCGCATCGTGCTCGTCGACACGTTCAAGGACGAGGCCGAGGAGGCGCTCCGGGTCGCGCACGCCCTGGGCGACGGGCTGTACGGCATCCGCCTCGACACGCCGTCGGAGCGCGGCCGCGTGACCCCCGATCTCGTCCACGAGGTCCGCGCCCGGCTCGACCAGGCCGGCTTCGGCCACGTGAAGATCGTCGTCTCGGGCGGGCTGACCCCGGAGCGGATGGGCGTGTTCAGGGACGCCGGCTCGCCGGTCGACTCGTACGCCGTCGGCTCGTACATCAGCGGTGCGACGCCGATCGACTTCACCGGCGACATCAAGGAGATCGACGGCCGGCCGATCGCCAAGCGCGGCCGCATCCCCGGCCGGACCGAGAGCTCGCGTCTGCGTCGGGTCAAGCTCGAGGAGTGGCGCGAGGCCTGACCTCCGGCGCATCGCCCGGCCGCACGATCCGTGCGACCATCGAGGCATGGCGAACCCGGAACCAGAGCAGCCCGCCACCGGCGGCGACCGGCCCGACGCCGATCTGGACCGGGCCGACCCCGACCTCGACCGGGCCGACCCCGATCGCGAGAGCGCCTACGCGCTGCTCCAGCGCGGCCAGGCGCTGATCCTGCGGCGACACCACGCGCAGGCCGCGGTCGTGCTCGAACGCGCGGCGCGCGAGGAGCCCGGCAAAGGCTCGATCCTCGAGCCGCTCGGGCGCGCGTTCCACCATTCCCGCCAGTTCGAGCGGGCCCGCGAGACGTTCGAGGAGCTGCTCGAGGTCGACCCTTCCGCCCATTGGGCGCATTTCGCGCTCGCCGCGACGCTGCGCAAGCTCGGGCGCACCGGGGAGGCACGCACCCACCTGCGCCTCGCGGTCGCGCTCTGCCCGACCTCGGACCTGTACCGCCGCGCCCTCGCCCGGGTGGATCCGCCGACGTCGAAGACGGACGCCGCCTGACCGCGGCATAGAACACGCTCGGGGACGGGCGCCCCATACGCGCGCCCGCATGCCGGGCCCCCGCGGCGTTTCCCTACGGTCCCGCGGCAGGGAGCGTGATGTGCAGGTGGGAAACCATCACAACCAGGTTCGCCTGCCGGCGAACCCAGACGTATCCGAACCTGTCGTAGATGTACCCGGGAGAGACCACAACGACGAGGTCGGCGGCCGCGCACGCAGTCAATCCGCCAAGGCGATTACCGCGGAGGGCAACCTCGTCGCGTTGGTTCTCCCAGCGCACTCGCAGACAGGGCGGTCCGAACGACCCCAATTGGCCCCGCCGAGGGACTAGGTGGCGCCTCGCGCGCGCAGCCGGGCGACGAGCAGCAGGCCCGCGATGGTCTTGGCATCGGGGAGCTCGCCACGATCGACCATCGCAACGGCATCGTCGAACGGCAGGGGCTGCAGCTCGAGCCGCTCGTCCTCGTCCGGTTGGAGGCCGCCGGCGTGGACCGCCTCGAGCTCCGTGGCCAGGTACAGGTGCATCAGCTCGCTGGTGAAGCCGGGCGCGGTGTAGAAGGCGCCGAGGTAGCGCCAGCTGCCGGCCCGCGAGCCGGTCTCCTCCTCGAGCTCGCGGGCGGCTGCACCTGCGTGGTCCTCGATCGAGCCGTCGGGCTCCCGGTCGAGTGTCCCCGCCGGGATCTCGAGCAGCGCCTGCCCGGCAGCGTGGCGCCACTGCCGAACGAGCAGCACGCGGTCGTCGGGGTCGATCGCGACCACGCACACGCCGCCGGGGTGTCCCGCGATGTCGCGGGTCGAGCGGTGGCCGTCCGCCGACTCGATCGTGTCGATGCGGAACTCGAGGATGCGGCTGCGGCGCAGGACCTCCGACGAGATCAGGCGCTCGCGCAGCGGGTCGTCGCGCGACTCGAGGGCGCGATCGCCATCGCTCACGCAAGCACCGCGACGGCTGCGAGCGTCGCCATGTCGGGCACGGTCAGGTCCGGCGTCGCCGTCGCCGGCGGCGTCGCGCCAGAGCCGGGCTGCCCGCCGCGCCGGTCGACCCAGACCGTCGACAGCCCGAGCCGCTTCGCCGGCACGTGGTCGTGGTACAGGCTCTGGGCGACGTGGAGGATTCGCGCCGGCGGCAGCCCGACGCGCTCGAACATGAGCTCGAAGCCGCGCGGGTTCGGCTTGTACCGGCGCGTCTGCTGCGCCGTCACCACCCAGTCGAACTTCACCTCGAGCTTCTCCTCCGAGGCGGCGAAGAGGTCGTCGTCGCAGTTCGTGATCACGCCCAGCTTGAACCGCTGGTGGAGTCCGGCGAGCGCCGCGGCCGAGTCCGGGAACGCCGGCCAGTCCGCGACGGAGCCGCCGAACGCCGCCTGCTCGTCGGGGCTCGCGACAGCGCCGCGCCCCTCGAGCAGTGCCGCGAGCACGTCGCCGAGCACCTCCCGATAAGGGCGGTACGGGCCGGCTTCGGTCTCGGCCTCGTGGCGGGCGAACGACTCGAGGAGGCGCTCGTCGGCCGCATCGATCCCGTGCGCCGCGAGCGGGGCGCGCAGCGCCGCGAGGATCCCAGCCTCCCAGTCGATGAGGGTGCCGTAGCAGTCGAATGTGAGCACGTCGAAGCGGTCGAAGTCGAGGCCGGCCATGGCCGCTGATGCTAGGCGGTCAGCTCTTGTTCGGGCGCGGGCACGGCCTGGGCGCCGACTTCGGCGCCGGCGA
Organism: Chloroflexota bacterium; assembly: GCA_005889475.1. GTDB lineage: Bacteria > Chloroflexota > Limnocylindria > Limnocylindrales > CSP1-4 > UBA5189. The sequence continues at coordinate 16,285 of VBGT01000056.1, forward strand.
CGGCGTGGCGCTCGGCGCTGCGTCGAAGATCGAGCGGACGGTCGCCTGCGCGCGCCGGATGGACGCCTTATCGAGCTCCTCGGGGAACGTCGGCGGCTGGATCATCACCGAGCGGATCGTGCGCGAGTCGACGCGGGCGGCGAGCACAGCGAGATTCGCCACGTCGTTCTGGTCGATCGTCGTCCACAGGTTGTCGCGGGCGACATCGAGCAGCTTTGGAACCTTCGGCAGCAGCGCGATCGGGTCCAGCTGACGGGCCAGCGCTTTCAGGACGATCTGCTGGCGGCCCATGCGACTGTAGTCGTCGCTGCTGTGTCGCGACCGGGCGTACTCCAGCGCTTGGGTGCCATCGAGCTTCTGGCACCCGGCCGGGATGTAGACCGTGACCTGCCCGGCGCCGCTCGGATACTGCTCGTCATAGAGCGAGTAGGGGACGTCGATCCACAGCCCGCCGACGGCATCGATCAGGTCGACAAACGCGGTCAGGTTGACGACCAGCACGCCATCGAGGGGCACGCCGACCAGCTCCTGGATGGACCCGGTCAGGGCTCGGAAGCCGGCCGCCTCACCCCCCGGGAAGTATCTCGGGTGCCCCAGCGCGTAGACGTACAGCGAGTTCAGGAGGCCCGGATACCGGCCGTTGGGGAACGCCTTGGCGCTTTCCGGTGGCAGCGGCACATTGATGATGTTGCGCGGGATCCCGAAGAGGACGGTCCGGGCAGTGGCGACGTCGACGCTGACGACGATCATCGTGTCGCTCCGGAGCTGCCACCGGCCCGGGCCCGCGTCGCTGCCGATCAGGAGAAGGTTCAGGCGCCCGTCGGTCGCCCATCCGGGCACCGGGATGGGGGTGGGCGTCGGCTCCGGCGGAGCGAGCTCGGTCGGTCCCGGCCCGTTCGGCGTGGCGGTCGGCTCGAAGCTCGGCTCGGGGATCGTGAACCCGGTGTCCGGCTTGACGAAGATCGCCGATGTCGCCTGGTACCCACCGACGCCGACGACCGCGAGGGTGCCGTAGACAGCGACCGCGACCGCCAGCGCGGCGACCAGCAACGACGAGCGAACGAGCCGGCGACCGGCACCGACCAGGGAGGCTCCGCTCTCCGGTCGCAGGCCCAGTCGGTAGGCGTCCTGGATCGCGATGACGTGATAGATGCCCAGCCCGATGATCGCGACCAGCAGGGCGAGGATGACGCCGGGCCGCAAGAGGGCGTCGACGAGCGTCCTCCTGTCGCCTCCGGCGATGAACCCGAGCATCGCCGCCAGAACGACGATGCCCGGCGCGGCAACGAGCAAGCCGCGCCGAACGGCGCCCAGCCAGGCCTGGCCCAGCCCCGGAACCAGCAGGCTGAGCAATGCCGCGATCCCGGGCGCACTCGATCCGTGCCCGCGCTCCGTACCCACCTCGCGCGCACTGTAGCCAGAGGCGTCAAGACAACCGTGCCCGCGACGCTGGTGCGAGCGGGTAGGATCGGCGCCCATGGATGCCCGGATCCTGCTCGTCGAGGACGACCCGTCGATCCGGGAGGTCACCGCGATCGGCCTCCGCGCGGCCGGCTTCGAGGTCGAGACCGCACACGACGGCGGCGCCGGGTTGGAACGATGGCGCCAGAGCCGGCCCGACCTGGTCCTGCTCGACGTGATGCTGCCCCGGATGGACGGGCTCGAGGTCTGCCGCGAGATCCGGCGCGAGTCGACCGTTCCGATCGTGATGCTCACGGCGCGTGGCGACACGATCGACATCGTGGTCGGCCTCGAGGCCGGGGCCGACGACTACGTCACGAAGCCGTTCGAGATGCCCGTGCTCGTGGCGAGGGTGCGGGCCGCGCTCCGCCGCCGCACCCGCGTGGACGCGACCGAGCCCGCCCCGCTGGCCCTTGGCCCGATCGAGATCGACACAGCGGGCAGGACGGTGTCATGCGGCGGGCAGGACGTGCCGCTGACCCGGACCGAGTTCGACCTGCTCGCCGAGCTGGCGGCGCGACCCGGCCAGGTGCTCAGCCGCGACCAGCTGCTCGACCGGGTGTGGGGCTACGACTACCTCGGCGATTCGCGCCTCGTCGACGTGGCCATCGGCCGCGTCCGCGCCAAGATCGAGCGCGACCCCGCGAACCCGGAGCTGATCCTCACCGTGCGCGGTAGCGGCTACAAGGCCGCCCGCTGACGCGTCTCCGTCCCATGCGCGGAATTCGGAGCCGGCTCGCGCTCGCCCTGGTCGGCCTCGTCGTCGTCACCGTGGCCGCGATCGGCATCGGCACCTACGCGTTCGTCGACGCACGGCTACGGGACGGCCTGCTCACGGAGGCCGAGCGCCAGGCGCAGTTCAACCTGTCCGTGCTCATCCCCGAGCGCTTGCCGGCCGGTGTCACGCGGGAGAGCTACGAGCCTAGCCGGCTGGACGAGGCATTCCGGTTGCGTGGCGGCGTGGAAACCGTCGTCGACTATCGGGACGGAGGCCCTCCGGATCCCTCAACCCTGAGCCTGCTCGACGCGATCGACGGCTTCCCGGCTTCCCTGCGCGACGTGGTCGCGGCGGGCCATGTCGGCTTTGCCTGGCTCAAGGTCGCGGGCCAGCCATCGCTGGTCGTCGGCGGGCGCGCGCCGGGCGGTGCCCCCACTGGCGGCGCCTCAGCCGCGGGCGGTCCGGACTTCTACTTCGTCTTCCCGGCGGCATCCATCGGTGCCGCGCTGGAGCAGCTCCGCCTGGGGCTGCTCGCCGCCGCCCTCATCGCGGTGGCGCTCGCGCTCGCCACGGCGGGCCTGATCGCCCGAGGGATCCTCCGGCCCGTCGACTCGGGCAGCACCGCGGCCGCCCGGATCGCCGCGGGGGATCTGTCGGCGCGGCTACCGGCCGGCGGCGCCGACGAGTTCGCGCGCTTCGCCGCCGAATTCAACCGGATGGCCGATTCGCTGGCCGCGACGGTGACTCGCCTCGAGGCCTCCGAGAGCCAGAACCGGCGCTTCGTGTCGGACGTGTCGCACGAGCTGCGCACGCCCCTCACCGCACTCCTCGCCGAGGCCTCGATCATCGAGGCCGGGCTCGACCGCCTCTCGCCCGATGCCCGCCGCGCGGGCGAGCTGCTCGTCGCCGACGTCCGGCGGTTGCGGGTCCTCGTCGACGACCTGATGGAGCTGTCGCGCTTCGACGCGAAGGCGGAGCAGGCCCAGCTCGAGCCGACCGACCTCGGGCAGGCGGTGCACGCGATCGTCGCCGCTCGGCTGCCGAGCGCGGCAGTCGACGCCCCCGCCGAGCCGATCGTCGTCGCCGCGGACGTGCGCCGGCTCGACCGGATCGTCGGCAACCTGCTGGACAATGCGCGCCAGCACGCCCTGGACGCACCGGTCGAGGTCACCGTGGGAGCGGATGATCGCGATGCATTCGTCACGGTCGCCGATCGCGGCCCGGGGGTCACGCCCGACGCGCTGGCCCACCTCTTCGACCGGTTCTACAAGGCCGATGCCTCGCGGCACGCCGGGAGCTCCGGCCTCGGCCTGGCGATCGCGGCGGAGCACGCCGCGCTGCTCGATGGAACGCTTCGCGCTGCGAACAGGCCAGGCGGCGGGCTCCAGGTCACCCTGCGGCTGCCTGTGACCGGATCGTTACCCGGCCGCGATCCCCGCGACACGGGTGGCGGCGACGCTGTCCCCGGATCGGACGCCAATCCGGCGCCGACCGAGCCAGCGAGGCCCAACGCATGAACCGCCTTCTCTCCCTCGTCGCCGCGGCGCTCCTGCTGTCGGCGTGCGGCGCGTCGACGGGCGACCTCGGGAACGTGGCCACGCCGCCACCGTCTGAGCAGCCCTCGATCGAGCTGCCCAGCCCCGAGCCGACGCCCGGCCAGTCCGCCGGGCCGGTGGCGACGCCGGGCCAGACCTCGGGATCGACCGACGAGACCACGACCATTCGCGCGTACTTCTTCCTCGGCAGCTTCGTCGACAACGCGGGCCTCGTCCCGGTCCTGCGCGAGATCCCGAAGACCCAGGCCGTCGGCGCCGCGGCGATGGCGGCGCTCCTCGAGGGCCCGAAGGACGCCGAGCTGGGTGCACGCCCGGCGATGTACACCACCGTCCCGGACGGGACCCGGTTCCTCGGGCTGACCATCGATGCCGGCGTCGCGACCGTGAACCTGTCGAAGGAGTTCGCTTCGGGTGGGGGATCGGCGTCGGTCCTGGGCCGGCTCGCCCAGGTCGTGTATACGCTGACCCAGTTCCCGACCGTGAAGGCAGTGACGTTCGAGCTCGACGGCGAGCCCGTCTCGACCTTCAGCGGCGAGGGCGTCGTCCTCGACAAGCCGGTCGGACGCGCCGACTACACGGATCAGCTGCCGGCGATCTTCGTGGATCGCCCGGCGTGGGGCGGCGTCCTGGGCAACCCGGCGCGCATCGACGGGGTCGCCAACGTCTTCGAGGGAGTGTTTCAGGTGCGCATCCTGGATGGGGGCGGTCGGGAACTTTGGGCCGGCCCGCCGATGGCGAGCTGCGGCTCGGGGTGCTGGGGCACGTTCAGCATGACGACGGGATATCGTGTCGCGAAGGCGGGCTGGGGCACGCTGCGAGTGTTCGAGCGGTCCGCGAAGGACGGCTCGCCGACCAACACCACCGAGTACCCCGTCTGGCTCACGCCATAGCGGCCTCGCGACGGCGAGCCGCTACATCGACGGTAGGTGGCGGGGGTCCAGGAAGGCCGCCGGATCGTCGCGGAACTCGAGCAGGCAGCCCTTGCCGCAGAACACGTACTCGCGCCCGTCATGGATCAGCGCCAGGCCCCGAGCGCGCGCCGTCTCGGGGTCGACGCGCATCCCGCACACGGGATCCTCATCCGCTTCGATGTGTCGGGTTTCGCTCATGCGTGCAGTTTCTCAGGATCCTGTCAGGGCCGCCGTTCACCTTGACCGTCGACGAGCTGCCAGATCACGGCGGCCGGCTATCCGGAGACACCATGGACCACCAAACCTCCACCAACCCGGCGGCGCCGGAGGGCGGCTACCTGGCCGGGCCCGTGCCACTCGAGCCGGCGCCGGCCGGCGTCGCCACGGCGGCGACTCTCCCTGCCCTCTCGCGTTCGGCGCTCCTTACCCGGATCGGCCTGCTCGGGATCGGTGCCGCAGCCCTTGTCGCCGCGGCCATCCTGGTCTTCGGCTCGACCGCCTCGCCGAACGGGACCCTCGCTGCTGGGACCACGAACGGCACCACGGGCGGAACGACCGACCTGCTGAACGGCGGCGGCCCCGGCTTCCGCGGCGGCCACCTTGGCATGGGCGGCATCACGATCACCGCGATCAACGGGAACGACATCTCGCTGAAGACGGTCGACGGTTGGACACGGACGATCACCGTCGATAGCGGGACCACCTATTCCAAGAGCGGCGCGACGATCGCCCTCGGCGACCTCAAGGTCGGCGACGAGATCGGCTTCCGCCAGACCCACGAGACCAGCGGCACCTGGACCATCGACTCGATCGTGGTGATCCTGCCCCACGCGGGCGGCGAGGTCACGAAGGTCGCCGGCTCGACCATCACCGTCACCGCGCCCGACGGCACGACCGCGACGATCACGGTCAATGCGCAGACGACGTACGACGTCAACGGCGCGACGGCGAAGCTCGCCGATGTCAAGGTCGGCATGTTCCTCATTGCCGAGGGCACGAAGAACGGCGACGGCTCGCTCACTGCCACGAAGGTGCGAGCCGCCGATGCCTCGACGTTCCGCGGCGACCACGGCGGGCCCGGCTTCGGCTTCCGCTTCGGCCCCGACGACAACGGCACGACGCCGAACGCGACCGCCGCGCCGAGCGCAACCGGCACGGCCAGCTGACAAAGGAGAGAACCCCGAAGGCGGCCGGCATCCAGCCGGCCACGGACCACCAGGCAGTCGAGCGGATGGCCCGCTCGGCTGCCTGCGTTTGTCGCGCGACGGCGTGACCAGGGGCAATGGGGTGGCCTATGGGGGTCGAACCCATAACCTTCGGGTCGCGCAACATATTGCCGGCGTGATCTCGGCGGGCGTGCAGCCAACGCCCCATGCCGGAGGCTGCTCGCCGTTCAGCAGGACGGCGACGCCGGCGAGCTGGTGGATGGTGCGGTTGCGGGTACCCGTGAACCGGCTCGGCCCGGAGATCGTCGGCCAGCCCAACACGTCGAACCAGCAGTTGTCGGCTGAAGACGCTCAGCCTCCGTCTAGGAATGGCCACGCGAGAGCCCTTCTGCTCCGGTGGAGTCAGACACCCCAACCGGGGCACGAGGGCTCTCGTGTTGTCAACGACGTCATGGGACCACACCAGGTCAGGGCCCACGAGGCGTGCCAAAATGGGGCTGCAGAGACGCGGCTGTAACGCCATGCTGTAACGCTTCGACTCAGCAAACGTTATCCCGAACGACAAGCGGTTTCTCGGACGCACCGGTCAGCCGAACGGCAGGAGGGTGTCATGCGCGGTGTCCTTCGCACGACGGCGACCAATGTCATCTGCGTTCTGATCTTCGCCAGCCTGCCGGTAATGGTTCTTGCTGCGACGCCGGTGAACGACACGTACAAGTCGGCTATCGCCATCTCCTCGCTACCCTATACGCAGGCCATCGACCTGACCGACGCGACAGACGACCCGCTCTATCCACCGTGCGAAGCCGCCGCCCACCGTCGGATCTGGTACACGTTCACCGCCCCAACCTCCGAGGCGATCCGCGTCTCGGTCGGCGGCGACCAGACAGCCGAGCTCGCGACGTGGAAGGTGGTCAGCGGCGGCCCGAAGGGCATCCAGTTAGATCGCTGCGCCGTCGACGGTCAGAATCTCGTGGCGCCCCTGGTGGGCGGGGCGAAGTACGCGATCTCGGTCGGCCAGTGGGTCACAGCCCCGCCCATGATCGCGACCCTGACGATCTCGGTCCAGGCGCCACCCGTCAACGACGACTTCGCGAACGCGGAGCCGATCACGTCTGTTCCCTTCCAGGCAACGATCGACCAGGCAGTATCGGCCGCCGCAACGAGCCAGCCCGGCGAGCCGACGCCGTCCTGCGCCAGCGACGTTCTCCTCACGACGGTCTGGTACCGCCTGTCCCCGGCCAAGGCCGAGCAGGTGACGTGGACCCTTCAGTACATCTCGTCGATGGGCGTGTATCGGGGGACGAGCTTCGGTTCGCTGACTGAGATTGGCTGCACGAATGGGCCCGATCAGGGCTCCTTTAACGCCGCGGCCGGCGACACCTATTACTTCCAGGTGGTCGTGACCGCATCTCGCGACACGATCCTGTCGGTCGATGCGGCCACGCCGCCCGCAAACGATGCATTCGCCGACGCCACGACGGTCGATGCCCTGCCTGCCACGTTCTCGACCGACCTGACCCTCGCCACCACCGAATCCGGCGAGCCACTGCCGAGCTGCGCAGGCGGGGGCGGACAGACCGCGTGGTGGTCCTTCACCGCGGCCCAGACGGGCACGCTGACGATTTCCGCCGGAAGTTACAGCCAGTTCACCGCCGCGTACACCGGGGCCGGCCTCGCCTCGCTCGTCGAGCAGACTTGCCTGTTCGGTTTCGGCTACGTCCCGCTGCACCTGATCGCGGGCGAGCGGGTCCTCCTGCAGGTGGGATTCTGGTCGCCCCAGGCGGGCACCGCCGGGCTCACGCTCGATTTCCAAGCCGCACCGGGCAACGACGACTTCGCGAACGCCCTGCCGATCGCGCAGGGCGACTCGGTCGCGGTCGACCTGACCGGTGCCACCGTCGAGACCGGCGAACCGAATCCGCCGTCGTGCGCCTACTGGCCGGGTGGATCGGTCTGGTACGACTACACGGGCACCGGTGAATCCGTGGGATTCGCGCTGTCGCCCGGCTCGACGTACTTCGCGATCGCCGCTTACACGGGCTCGGATGTCGCTTCGCTGTCGGCGCTCGGTTGCCGCCTGTTCGACGGGCCGCCGCTGACGATCCGGCCGTTGGCCGGCCAGCATGTGCGCCTGCAGGTCTGGTCATACGATTATTGCTGCGGGAAGACGACGACCCTGAGCGTCGTGACGCCCGGCGCGCCGGTTCCGGCGTTCGCCACATCCATCGGTGACCCATCGACCTTCGACGACGTCACGTTCGTCGACCAGACCCAAGATCCGGGCGGGAACCCCGACGTGGCCTGGACGTGGACCTTTGGCGACGGCACGACGTCGACCGACCAATATCCGATCCATCGGTATGCCGCGGACGGAACGTATCCTGTGACCCTGTCCGTCGTCACCTCCGACGGGCGGACCGGGACGGCGACCCAGGACATAACGATCCGGACGCACGACGTCGGAATTGCGAAGTTCATGGTGCCGTCGACGGCGCGAGCGGGCCAAACGAAGCAGATCACGGTCGGAATCGGCAACCGCCACTATCCGGAGACCGTGACGGTCGAGCTCCTCGTCAGCCGTAGGGACGGTTCTTATCAATCGATCGGGAGCGTTACGCAGTCAGTGCCGGTGCTCGGGGCAGGCCAAACCGTCAGTTTCTCGTTCAGTTATCTGTTCACGAGGGACGATGCGACGGCTGGCAAGGTGACCTTCCAAGCCGTCGCGACCGTGACGACGGCTCGGGACGCCTTCCCGTCGGACAATCAGGCGATATCGCTGGCAACGAAGGTGAGCAAGTGACTGCCTGAGACCGGGGCTCTGGGCCCGCGCTCGGCCCGGAGGCTCGGTCAGGTGGCGACCGGCGCCATCGCCCGGACGCCGCCGCTGAACCCTTATTGGTCTTGTCTCTTGCGTCTCTCGGTAGGCCGTTCTGAACTTGTCTGAGATACATGAGACGGTTCGCTTGGCTTCCGATATGCGGTTCGATCCAGGCGTCCCCGCGTTCTCGGTCACGGCTCGCGGGCCGCATCCCGGCCGCGGC
>VBGT01000056.1:25175-74987 GCA_005889475.1 Chloroflexota bacterium
CGAGACGGCCGCGCTGCGTGACCTCGACGATCGCCTACGCGGCGTCCCGAAGCCCGGCAGTACCCGGCTGGATGAGCTGCGACGGCGCATGCGGCTCGCGTACATCGAGGGGGCAGAGGAGTACCGCGGATCCACACCAGACGCGGGCTGACTGACGCAGAATTGACGGCGGTCCTACCTCGGTTTCCTCACGAATGAGAGCACCGGCAACCCACTAATCCTGGTGCAGCAACCGGTGCAGCAACGGCAAGACGAATAGAGGCCCCGCGAGGGGTCTCCCCGGTGCTGGTCCGGATCGAGAGCTTGGGGTGGCCTATGGGGGTCGAACCCATAACCTTCGGATCCACAATCCGATGCTCTGCCGGTTGAGCTAAGGCCACCGCGGGTCGCGTGCTCCGACCGGCCGAGCGATCGACCGGGAGCCCGCGGGCGCCCCGGAGTGTACCCGTTACGAGCGTGCGGCCTCGAGCGGGTTCTTGCCCGATGTGCGGAAGCTCGGACTGGCCTCGCGAGCGCGAATCGAGAAGCGATCGTCGGGCGGCGCGAGCTCCGCGGCGGCCTGCGAATCACCGGTCACCAGCGCGCTCAGGAACTCGCCGATGATCGGGCCGTGCTTGAAGGCGTGGCCCGTCCCGCCGCCGGCGATCCACGTGTCGCCCAGGCGCGAGTGCCGGTCGATGACGAAGTTGGCGTCGGGCGTGACCTCGTAGAAACAGGTCCAGCGCCTGACCACGGGCTGGTCAGCGAGGCCCGGGAAGCGCGTGCGCAGGATCCTCCGCGACGCCTCGACGGTCGACTCGGCGACCTCGCGGGCCGACTCGTCCGGCCGCTCGACCGGCCCGAGCCAGTCGGGGCAAGCCTTCGCCGCGACGCCGTCGAAGGTCGGGAAGCCGTAGAACGAGCCCTCGAAGTCGATCCACACCGGCAGCGATCGCGGCCCGTAGCGGCTGTCGCCGGCGGGCACGGCGAAATGCAGCACGTCCTGGCGGTGGGCGACGATCAGCTCGTCGAGCGCCGCCGGGAACAGGTCGGGTAGCCACGGCCCGCAGGCGAACACGAAGGCATCCGCCTCGAGCGTTCGACCGTCGTCGAGCCTGACCCGCCCGATCGCGTCACGGGCCTCGGCGACCGGGCCAGGCACGCGGCCGACGACGACGGTCCCGCCCTCGGCCTCGAACCGCTCGACGATGGCGACGACCCCGGCATTCGCGAACAGGGCGCCGCCCTCGGGCTCGAACAGCGCCCAGGGCACGCCCGCGGGATTCAGCACTGGAATGCGGCGGGCAAGGTCGTCCGGGGTCCAGCACTCCATCGGGATGCCCAGGCTGCCGCAGGACACGAGCGAGTCGGCCTCGAACGTCTGCTGCTCGCTCGCGAGCCACACCACGCCGGCCGGCTCGAACAGCTTCGTCCCGGCGGCGCTCTCGAGTTCCCGCCACTGCGCAAGCGCGCGCCGCTGCCAGCGCGGGTAGTGGGTATCCGACCCGTGGCTGCTCCGGGTGATCCGCGACTCGTCACCGGACGACCCCAGCCGGTTGCCCGGCCCGTACCGGTCGACGAGCGTGACCTCGTGCCCGCGGCGGCGCAGCCACAGCGCGGTCCACGCGCCCATGACCCCGGCACCCACGACGACCGCTCGCATCCAGTCGATCGTATCGGCTCCGGGCGGGATGCCACGGGCGGGGTGCGGTCTTGTGGGGACGCGGGCTGGTGCGGTCTTGTGCGGAGCGCTGTGGCTCGTGGTACCGCCGGGCAGATCGGTCGGGACCATGGAGCCGGGGTTCGGGCTACGGGCTCCGGGCACAGTCGAGCGAGATGGGCGAGGCCGTGCCCCGCACTCGCCCGAGCGCTCGTGCAGGAGCTGATGGACAAGCTGACGACCCGACCTCGCCGCCCGCGCCGCGCGCTCAGCGGTGTGCCGCTCGGCATCGCGATCGCCGTCGCCGCGCTCGTGGCGGTCGCCTCGCCGGGCATCGTCCTCGCCTGGACCAACTACTCGTTCTCGTCGAGCAGCGAGAGCGAGATGTTGACGCTGATCAATCAGGCCCGGGCGGCCAACGGCCTTCCCGCGCTCCAGGTCAGCAGCGCCCTCCACAACGTCGCGCGCTGGCGGTCGAAGGACATGTATGACCGCCACTACTTCGCCCACGACATCCCGAGGCCGCCCGGCGGCAACGTCTTCAACGAGCTCAACCGCCGCGGCGTCTGCTACAAGTCCGCCGGCGAGAACATCGGCATCAACAACTTCCCCGACGACGTCGCCACCCAGACGCTGTTCAACGGCTGGATGAACTCGTCGGGCCACCGTGCGCTGATCCTGAGCAGGGACTTCAAGCGCATCGGCATCGGCGCCTTCAAGGGCTCGGGCTCTTCCCCCGACCACATCTGGACCGCGGTCTTCATCAACCCGTGCTCGACCGCAACGCCGAAGCCGACCCCCAAGCCGACCCCGAAGCCGACCCCGAAGCCGCCGAAGGCCACACCCCGACCGACCCACAACAACAGTGTGGCGGCGCCGACGCCGCCTCCCACCGCCAGGCCGACGCCCGAGCCGACACCCGTGATCACGCCTGATCCCGAGGACCTCCTCCCGACCGCGGGCCACGACGCGCTGTGGCTCGCCTGGATGCAGGACGACGGCTTCGACGCCGGCATCCTGTCCGCGCCCGACGGCAGTGGCGCGGCGGCGCCCGAATCGCCCGGCGGCGGCGACGGCTCGACCGTCGCTGACGACGGTTCCCTCCAGGTGATCGAGCCGCTGCCCACCTCGGGCCTGCTCGACGCCATCGTCGGCGACGTTGTCGCCTCATTCCTGGGGAAGTGATGACCAGCGAGACCCGGCCTCAGTCCCTGTCCATCGCCCTCACGGCGACCCTCGCGCCCGAACGGGCCGAGGCACCCCCAGATGCCGCGATCGAACCGCGTGCAACGGCAGCGAAACCCGCCGCCGCGAGCCGTGCGGCCGCGATCCTCGAGGCGCGGGACGTGACCAAGCGCTACGAGCTCGGCAAGACGACGGTCGAGGCGCTGCGTGGCGTCACGATGGCGGTCGCGCCAGGTGAGTTCGTCGCGCTCATGGGCCCGTCCGGCTCGGGCAAGAGCACGCTCCTCCAGCTCCTCGGCGGCCTCGACCGGCCGACGACCGGCTCGATCGTCTTCGAGGGCAACGACATCAGCCATCTCTCCGACGCCGAGGCGACGAAGCTCCGGCGCGAGCGGACCGGCTTCGTGTTCCAGGCCTTCAACCTGATCCCGCTGCTGAACGTCCGCGAGAACATCGAGCTGCCGTTCACCATCGCCGGCGGACAGCGCGACGCCAAGGATCGCGTCCGGCAGGCCATGGAGCTCGTGGAGCTGACCGGCAAGGAAGACCACCGCCCGGACCAGCTGTCGGCCGGCGAGCAGCAACGCGTCGCCGTGGCGCGCGCCCTCGTCACGCGGCCGTCGGTCCTGCTCGCCGACGAGCCGACCGGCAACCTCGACTACACGAACAGCGGCGAGCTGCTCGACGCGCTGTGGCGCTCCAGCGAGCAGGTTGGCCAGACGATCGTGCTGGTGACCCACGACGCACGCGCGGCGGCGTACGCCGACCGGGTGCTCGTCATCGGCGACGGTCGGATCGAGGAGGAGATCGATCTCGGCAGGCGCGCCGACCACTCGGCCGCGCCGCTGATCGCCCGACTGGCCCAGGTCGGCCTCTAGCTCCGGTGGGCATCGACCGCCTCGCGTGGCGAACGCTCGTCGCGCGTCCCCTTCGCTCGCTCCTGACCGTCGCCGGAATCGCCCTCGGCGTGGCGGTCCTGTGTGCCTCGCTCACCCTCGGGGCGGCGCTCGACGCCGCTGTCGACCGGACGGTCCGTGACATGGTCGGGCACGCCGACCTGCGGGTCTCCGGCTTCGTCGAAGGCGGCCTCTCCGAGGCAGCCGTCTCGAAGATCGTCGGGACCGCCGGCGTCTTCGACGCGGCCCCGGTCGTCGAGCACAAGACCTTCCCGACGAGCTCGCCCGGTGGCGGTGCGTCGGACGCCATCACGGTCCTCGGCATCGACCCGACGTCGTACCTGCGATTGCACGACCTGCCGCTCGAGGCCGGGACCATGCTCGACCGGACCGATGAGTCGGTCGCCCTCGTCAGCCGCGAGCTCGCCGACGAGGACGGCTACGGCGTCGGCAGCCGCCTGGCCCTGCTCGGTGCCGGCGGGCTGACCGAGCTGCGCATCGTCGGGATCCTGCCCGGCTTCGGGCCGGTTGCCGGGACGGGCCGGACGGCCGTGATCCCGATCGACGTCGCCCGCCACGCGTTCGCGACCGCGGGCGCGAACCACGTCGACCTGGCGCTTGCGCCGGGCTCGACATCCGCCGTCACCAACCGGCTCGCCAGCACGATGACCGAGCCATACGTGCTCGCCGCGCCGGCCGACATCGCGCGCAACCTGCGGGCGTCGTCGGCGACCTTCCAGGGCATGGCGGCGCTCGTCGCCGCGATCGTCCTGTTCGTCGGTGCCTTCCTCATCGTCAACACGCTGTCGATGACGGTCGGCGAGCGCGCCCGCGAAGTCGGGCTGCTCCGCGCCGCGGGCGCGACGCGAGCGCAGCTCGGTCGGTTCGTCTTCAGTGGCGCGCTCGTCCTCGGCCTGGCCGGTGCGGGCCTCGGCGTGGTCCTGGGCTGGCTCATGGCCGTGCTCATGGCCGGCGCGGTCAGCGACGCCACCGGCCTGTCGGCCGTGGTCACGACCATCGATGCCGGCGGGGCGATCACCGCCGCGACGGTCGGCCTCGGGATCACGATCCTCGCCGCCATCGAGCCGGCGCTCGCCGCCGCCCACATCTCGCCGGTCGAGGCGCTCCGTGCCCGGCTCGACCTGCCGAGCGTCCGCCGCGGCCGGCTGACGTGGATCGGCTTCGTCTTCGTCGTCGTCGCGGCTGTCGCGATGCTCGTCTGGCCGCCGGTCGCAGCCGCCTCCGGCGCGGGCCGCGCCCTTGCCGTCTACGGCGTGCTCCTCGTGGCGACGATGCTCACGCCGTTCCTGGTCCGTCCACTCGCGCGCCTCCTCGGCTACCCGGTGGGGCTGGTGCTGCGGCTCGAGGCCAGCCTCGCCCGCGGCTCGCTGGCTCGGGACCGGAGCCGCACCACGCTCACGCTCGGCTCGCTGGTCATCGGCCTGGCCATGATCGTCGCGCTCGGCTGGTCGGCCCAGGCCGCGCGGGCCGCGGCCTTCGCCTGGCTCGAGGATGTCGTGCCGGGCGACGAAGTCGTCACGTCGATCCGCCCGATCGCGCCGGACGAGGAGGTCGAGGAGAGTCTCGCCGCCGTGCCCGGCGTCGCGCGCGTGACCCCGATCGCCTCGTTCGACGTTGCCTTCCGGGGCGTGCGCGTCGATGCCGCCGCGATCGTCGGCGCCGACTTCCTCGACGACGGCCGGTTGACGGCGATCGCCGGAGACCGCGGCGCCGCGCTCACGGCCCTCGACGACGGCGGCACGGCGATCCTGCCGGCCGGCCTCGCCACGGAGCTCGGCCTTTCGGTCGGCGACACCATGCGCATCCCCGTGGACGCCGGCGCCCATCTCGACCTGCGCGTCGCCGCGATCGTCGAGCGATCCATGCCGGGGACCAGCGGCGAGGCGATCCTCGTCGGCTGGAAGGACGCGACGGCGTCGCTCGGCGTCCTCGGCGCCGACGCGTTCGCCGTCCGCTTCCTCCCCGGGGTGGAGGCCCAGGCCGCACCGGGCCTCCGCGCTGCCGCCAAGTCGCTCGCCCTCGAAGCGAACCCGATCGAGCGCATCCAGGGCGCCGTCGCGGAGGCGCTCGCCCGGGTCTTCGGCGTCTTCGATGCCCTCGCCTTCGTGGCCGTGATCGTGGCCGCTCTGGGCATCGTCAACACGCTGACCATGGGCGTGCTCGAGCGCGTCCGCGAGATCGGCGTCCTGCGGGCGATCGGCATGAGCCGCCGCCAGGCGATGCGCATGGTGGTGGTCGAGGCCGCGATCCTCGGCATCGTCGGCGTGGCCCTCGGGGCCGCGGCCGGCATCGGCGTCGGCGCGCTGCTCCTCCAGCTCGGCGGCGGGCTCGGCCAGCCCGGCGGCGTGCCCTGGCTGCCGATCGGCGTGGCCGCCGTGCTCGGCCTGGTCCTGCCCGCCATCGCCGCGATCTACCCGGCCCGGGCCGCGGCCCGCGTGTCGATCGTGGAGGCGCTCCACTTCGACTGACCCGGGGCGGGCCTCTGCTAGACTCGACCCGCCTGCGAACGCCCCCCAGCCCGTTCGCGCACGAAGGTCGCCCGTGCCGCGGAGGAGGTCCGGAATGACGATCGGCATGCCGCGAATCGATCGCCTGCCCGCCCAGGAGCGCGGCCTGACCGTCGGCGATTTCCTCGTCCCGATCCGGATCTCCGAGCGCCTCCACACCCGGGCACGACACCTGGCCCTCATCCTCATCGGCACGGCCCTGATCGTGCTGTGCGCGAGGGTCTCCTTCTACGTCGGCGGCAACCCGGTGCCGTTCACCGGCCAGACCTTCGGCGTCCTGCTCACGGCCGGGGCGCTCGGCTTCCGCCGCGGCGTCGCCTCGATGCTCCTCTACCTCGCCCTCGGCATCGCCGGCTTCGCGGTCTTCGCGGACCAGAAGCACGGTCTCGACGTCGTGCTCGGGGCGACGGGCGGCTACCTGATCGGGTTCGTCGTCGCCTCCGCGATCGTCGGCCGGCTGGCTGAGCTCGGCTGGGACCGCACGATCCTCGGCGCGATCGGGGCCATGCTCATCGGCAGCGTCGTGATCTACGCGATCGGCGTGCCCTGGCTCGCCTACGTCGGGTACGGCGGCGACTTCAGCAAGGCCATCGCCAATGGCCTGGTGCCGTTCCTCCTGTGGGACGCGATCAAGCTGGCGCTCGCCGCTGCGGCGTTCCCGGCGGCGTGGTGGTTCGTCGGCCGCCGGCCGGGCGACCGGTAGGACCCGCAGCCACGGAGGCGAGGACCGCCGCTCCCGGCATGCTCTCGGCGATCGAAGTCGTCGACGGCGGGCTGTACGGCCCCGCCAGCGAGGCGTGGCGGCTCAACCGCGAGGCGATGCTCCTGCTCGGCGCGGGCCCGCGGGCGCTGTTGCTCCAGATCGCGCATCCGCTGGTCGCCGTGGGCGTTGCAGAGCACTCGGACTTTCGCAGCGACCCGTGGGCGCGCCTCTCCGGGACGCTCCGGTCCTACCTGCGAATCGTCTACGGGACCGCCGATGCGGCCCGCGGCGAGATCCGCCGCCTGGGCGAGCTGCACCGCGGCATCCGGGGCCGGGTCGTCGACCCGAGCGCGTGCCGCCACCACCGACGGCGGTACAGCGCGCTCGACCCGGACCTCTCGCTGTGGGTCCACGCGACCCTCGTCGACTCGACGATCGCGGCCTACGACGCGTGGATCGAGCCGCTCTCGCGCGAGGAGCGGTCGCGGTATTACGAGGAGACACTGCCCGTCGGTCGAGCGTTCGGCATCCCGGCGTGGAAGCTACCCTCGGACCTCGACGCCTTCGAGGCGTACCTGGACCACATGCTCGGGCCCGCCGGCCCGATCGAGGTCGGCGACCTCGCGCGCGAGCTCGCCGAGGGCATCCTGCATCCGCCCCTCGGCCCTGCGATCGCCGCCGCGGGCTGGCCGTTCACCCGGCTCGCGCCCGCGGCCGATGCGATCTCGCCCCGCGCCTACGCGTGGCTGTTCTGGCCCTCGATCGGGTTGCTGCCCGCGACCGTCCGCGAGGGCTACGGCTTCCCGTGGGGGCTCCGCCATCGGGTCGTGTCGACCTGGCTCGTCGCGACATGGGAGGCATGGCGGCCGATGCTCCCGCCGTCGTTCCGCCAGATGCCCCAGGCCCTCCGCGCCGACCGACGCGTGGGTGCCGGCCCGCAGAGCGGCCTGATCGGGGCCTGATCGCGCAGGCGCACCTGGCGCGTGCCCGCGCACCCGCGCGATCGCCGCGTACGATCTCCTCGATGCAGACCGCGACGGCCATCGATGCGCTGCTCGCCGACGTCCGCGCCGAGCTGCCCCAGCTCCGGCTCCTGACCGACGTCGCGGATCGCGAGAGCTATCGCCTGGACGAGACCGCCTACCTGGCGGCGGGCCTGCCCGGTGCGGTCGTCCTGCCAACGGAAACGGCAGAGGTCGCCGCGCTGCTGCGGCTCGCGTCGCGCCACCGTGTCGCGGTGGTCCCGCGCGGCGCCGGCACCGGCCTGTCCGGTGGCGCGGCCGGCATCGAGGGGGCGCTCACGATCGCGGTGACCCGGATGAACCGGATCGTCGAGATCGACCGCGACAACCTGTGCGTCGTCACCCAGCCCGGGGTGATCAACGCCGAGCTCAAGGCGGCCGTGGCGGCGGAGGGCCTGTTCTACCCGCCGGACCCGGCGAGCTACGAGTCGTGCTCGATCGGCGGCAACCTGGGCACCAACGCGGGCGGCCTGTGCTGCGTCAAGTACGGCCAGACCCGCGACTGGGTGCTCGGGCTGGAGGTCGTCCTCGCCGACGGGAGCGTGATCCGCACCGGCGGCCGAACGGTGAAGGACACGGCCGGCTACTCGCTCACGCACCTGTTCGTCGGGAGCCAGGGCACGCTCGGGATCATCACCGAGGCGACGCTCCGGCTGCGGCCGCTGCCCGGCCCGCGCGCGACGATGCTCGCCTTCTTCGGCTCGCTCGAGGCTGCCGGCGCGGCGGTGGCCGCAATGACTCGGGCAGGGATCGTCCCGGTCACGCTCGAGCTGCTCGACCACGAGACGATCCTGGCGGTCGACGACGCCCACAACCTCGGCCTGGAGCGGGACGCCGCGGCGATGCTGCTGGTCGAATCCGACGCGCCGGGCGCCGCGGCGACGGGCGAGCTGGACGAGGCGGAAGCGGCGATACGCGCCGCCGGCGCGACCTCGATCGTGCGCGCCGCCGACGCGACCGAGGCCGACTGGCTGCGCCAGGCACGCCGGCTCGCCCTGCGCGCGCTCGAGCGCCAGGGCACGGTGCGGATGGAGGACGTGGGCGTGCCCCGGGCGCGCGTGCCGCAGCTGCTCACGGCGATCGAGCGGATCGCGGCGGCACACGGTGTGCGCTGTGCGACATTCGGGCACGCCGGCGACGGCAACCTCCATCCGAACCTGATCTTCGCGCGCGACGACCCCGAGGCCGAACGGCTCACACAGATCGTCCGGGACGAGATCTTCCAGGCGGCGCTCGATCTCGGCGGCACCGTCACCGCCGAGCACGGGATCGGCGCCGCACGGCGCGAATGGCTGCCCATCCAGCGCGGCGAGGGCGCGGTGGCGGCGATGCGCTCGATCAAGGCGGCGCTCGATCCGCTGGGCATCCTCAACCCGGGCCGCGTGCTCTGACGCTCGACGCTCGGATGGGAAGCGGAGAATCGCCAGATCGGCGATAATGAGCGGCCCCGGTGCCGCGTCCCCGAAGCGGCCCGACATGCCCAGGAGCCCATCCTTTGAACGGCCGTCCACTGTCCCTGACCCGCCCCGCCAACCGCACCGGCGAGCCCGAGCCGCTGCGCCACGTCATCGACCAGTACAAGCACCGCGAGCAGACGATCACCTGCGTGTGCGGTTGGCATGGCAGCTGTGCCACGAACTCGACCGGCGGGTCGGACTGGACGACGCATCTGAACCAGTTCCGCACCAAGCGCAAGTAGCGCGCGCTGATCCGGCAGCCGGGTACGCCGCTCCCGGCTACGCCGCTCCCGGCTACGCCGCTCCGCTGAGCCGTTCGCCAGCCTGGTCCTGAACCCGCAGACGCGCACGCGCGGCCGGGATCCGTTCATCAAAGGTGGCTTGCACCCGCTGGACGGGCTGCGTCAGCCGGAAATCGAGCTCTCCTCCGACACGCGGCTCACTTGATGGGCGCAATGCCCGCCGAACAGCGGGTGGGTACCGACTCGCCGGGTGCAAGCAACCTTTGGTGGAGGTTGTCCGGATTGGAGGAATCGCGTCATCCGACCGGCCGACCGGTATTCACGATGAGGCTGGCCCCTCGAGACGCCGGCCGCGGACCCAGGCGCCGCGGACCATGTCGGGATGGGCGCGGAAGATCAGCCGGCTCATGACGTCCGCCGCTTCGATGGCACCCGCGTCGTAGGGCAGGTCCCGTCGCGCCGCCGTCAGCCGCGGATCCACCGCGATCAGGTCGGCCTCCTTGCCCACCTCGATCGAGCCGATGCGATCCTCCAGGCCGAGCGCCCGCGCCCCGTCGTAGGTGCCGAGGCGGAGCCAGTCGAGCGGCGCAAGGACGGATCGACCATCGCCGCCGACGGTCCGCAGCGCCGCCTGGGCGTAGGCCCCGACCTGCATCACCGAGAAGATCGACGGGTCGGGGCCGCCCGCGACGTCGGAGCCGAGCCCCACGCCCAACCCGGCCTCGCGATACCGCGCGAGGGGCATGATCCCCGAGGCCAGGAACAGGTTCGACGACGGGCAGTGGGCGACCCGGGTGTCGGTCTCGACGAGCCGCGCCAGCTCGCGGTCCGAGAGGTGGATCGCGTGGGCGAGGATCGTCCGGGACCCGAGCCCACCGGCGCGGTCGTAGACGTCGACATAGTCGCGCGCGTCGGGGAACAGCCGGGCGACCTCGGCGATCTCGCCCGGGTCCTCGCTGACGTGTGTCTGCCACCACGCGCCGGTCCGCGCTGCGAGCGCCGCTGACTCGCGCAGCATGTCCGCGGAGCACGAGATCGCGAAGCGCGGCGTGACCGCGTAGCCGAGCCGGCCGGCGTCGGCGCCGTGCCACGTCGCGATGAGCTCCTCCGACTCGCGAAGCGACCGCTCGAGGATGGTTGACGGCTCGATCGTCTCGTCATAGGTGACGCGATCCATCATCACCTTGCCCAGGATCGCCCGGATCCCGTGCGCCTCGGCCGCGCGGAACGCGCCGTCTGTCGACGCCTTGTATACCGCGCCGTAGGCGAGGATCGTCGTGGTCCCGGCGGCGGCGAACGTGCGGAACGCGGCGGGCGCGAGGCGCGCGGCGTCCTCGGCGTCGTCGAACCGGCGCTCCAGCGGGAAGATGTACCGGTCGAGCCAGGTCAGCAGGTCCAGCCCGGCACCGAGGCCCGCATTCGGCAGCTGGGGCAGGTGCGCGTGCAGGTCGACCATGCCCGGCAGGAGCACGAGCGGCCGAAGGTCGATCGGCTCGATCGCCCGGGCTCGTCTGCTGCGCCCACGTGGACGCATCGCCGACCCACGAGATGCGCCCGTCCGCTCCGATCTCGACCACGCCGTCGGGATGGTCGGCGACCCCGCCGGCCGCGAGCGGAGTGAGGACGCGGCCGCGCAGCGCGAACGGCGGTCGGTCGGGGAGGTGCATCGGCGGGCGATCCTAGCATCCGCGCCGGGGCCTTCCGGGCCTGCCAAGATGGCGCCGATGACCGAGTCAGGCGAGCACTACGAGCTCCTGATCGACCGCGGCACGATCGTCGACGGGACGGGCTCGCCGGGCTTCAGCGGCGCCGTTGGCGTGACCCGCGACCAGGCCGGCGGCAGCGCGCGGGTCGTCGTCCTCCGGGAGCCAGAGGCGATCGAGGACGCCATCGGGCGTGCAGATCGGCTGATCGATGCCCGAGACCGCGTCGTCGCGCCCGGGTTCATCGACCTGCACAGCCATTCCGGGCTGATGATCCTGGCCGAGCCACGCCATGAGCCCAAGGTCCGTCAGGGCGTGACGACCGAGGTGGTCGGGGTCGACGGCCTGTCCTACGCGCCCATGACGAGCCAGGCTCACCTCGACGAGCTGGTCGAGATGAACGCCGGCCTCGACGGCCACCCGGACCTCACGTTCGACTGGGATTCGGTCGAGGCCTACCTCGAGCGGTTCGATCGCGGGATCGGCCTCAACGTCGCCTTCCTCGTGGGCAACTCGGCGCTGCGGCTCGGCTCGATCGGCTGGGACGAGCGCGAGGCATCCCGGGCGGACGAGGCGGACATGCGCCACCTGCTGGGCGAGGCGATGGAGGAAGGCGCGTACGGCCTCTCATCGGGCCTCGATTACCCGCCGGGCTCGTACGCGACGACGCAGGAGCTGGCGAATCTCGCGTACGTGGCCGCGAAGTTCGGCGGCCACTACCACACCCACGTCCGGTACACGCTCGGCGACCGGTTCCTCGACCCGTTCCGGGAGGCGATCGACATCGGCCGGCGGGGCAGCGCGCCGGTGCACATCACCCACTTCTACCATCGGGCCACGTTCCCGGGGAGGCCGGAGCAGATGCTCGAGCTCGTCGACGACGCACGGGCCGAGGGGCTCGACGTCACCTTCGACGCCTACCCCTACGAGTGGGCGAGCACGCGCCTCCTGATCACGGTGCCGCCATGGGTCCAGGCCGGCGGCCCGGGACCTACGAAGGAGCGCCTCGCCGATCGCGCCATCCGCGACCGGATCCGCTCGGAGCTGCGCGAGCGCGGCGTGCTGTACGCCGGCGCCGGCGGCATCGCCGACATCCGGCTCGGCTACTTCGCCCGCCCCGAGAACCTCCGGTTCGAGGGCCGGACGCTGGGCGACGTCGGCAAGGAGATCGGCGGCGACCTCGTCGATGTCCTGTGCGACCTGCTCCTTGCCGAAGGCCTGCGCCTCAACCAGGTCACGCCCGGTCCGCATACCGACGGCATCCGCCGCTTCTACCGTCATCCGGTCTCGATGGTCGGGACGGACTCGACCTTCGTCGGCGCGAAGCCGTCGCCGCGAACGTACGGCTCGTATCCCCGGATCCTCGGCCAGTTCGTGCGTGACGAGGCCCTCCTGTCGCTCGAGGCCGCCGTCGCCAAGATGACCTCGATGCCCGCGGCACGGCTCGGCCTCAAGCGCCGGGGCCGCATCGCGGACGGGTTCGTCGCCGATATCGTCGTGTTCGACCCGAAGACCGTCCGCGCCAACGCCACGTACGACGAGCCGCGGCGGTTCCCCGACGGCATCGAGCACGTGATCGTCAACGGGACTCCAGTCATCGATGGCGGGCAGCACACGGGCGCCCTGCCCGGGCGCGCGCTGCGTCGGGGTCGCGACTAACGCGGCGTCGCGACTAACGCGGCGTCACGACCGCCGGTCGCAGGTTCGGCAGCCGCGCCGTGACCGACGCCGCGACCAGGCCGCCGATCATCCCGAGGGCGAGATCGCCGAGGGTGTCGGTATAGGCAGTCGCGGCCTCCGGGGAGTTCTGGACGAACGTCGCGAACTCGGCGAGCTCCCAGAGGACCGCGCTCGTCACCGCCCAGCAGAATGCGAGGGCCACTCGGGTCCATGGTCCCCACCCGCCGTGCCGCAGCAACAGCCCGATCGCGGCCGTGTGCAGCGCCCAGTTGCCGAGGTGGTTCAGGTCGTCCCAGACGGCGATCGTGTCGTACAGGTTCAGGGCATTGCCCGCGACGTCGATGAGGAATGGCAGGCCGACCAGCACGTCGGCGATGACCGGGAACGGGATTCGCGATCGCGCAAAGAGCAACCAGCCGGCCGGCAGCACGAGCAGCGCGATCGGGTACGCAATGGCGCGACCGGTGAACGCCTTGCCCTGGAACTGCGGCAGCTCCGGGCTGGCGATGGCCCAGGCGAGCAGCCCGACCGTCGCGAGCTTGACCAGGACGTCGACGGCCAGCCAGGCGCGCGAGACGCGGGGCTCCGGCCCGGGATGCACCGAACCGGAGTCTAACGAGGGGCCCATCGTTTGGTAGTCTCGGGTTCGCAACGAGCCAGGGACGCGACATCGCGTCACGATGCGCGAGCAGGACCCGAGGGACGATGCCCACTCGCACCCTGACGCCCGGCACCGAGACGGTCGAGCGCGCCCTCGTCATCGACCCCGGCCAGCGCGTGCCGGGTCGCGCATCCGGCTTTCCACTGCGGCGCGAGGGCCCGGCGAAGCTCACCGGTGCCGCGAAGTACACCGACGATCTGGTCTTTCCGGGCGCGTGGTACGGCATCACGATCCGCTCGACCGAGGCGCGCGCGAAGCTGCTGGCGATCGAGCCGGACCCCGACGTCGACTGGTCGAAGGTGGTCCTCGCCACCGCGGCGGATATCCCCGGCGACAACGTCGTCAGCCTGATCAAGGACGACCAGCCGCTGCTCGTGCCGGTCGGGGGTGAGATCCGGCACCACGCAGAGCCGGTCGCACTGCTGGCCGCGCCGGACCGGGAGACGCTGCGCCAGCTCAAGGGCCGGATCAAGCTCGTCACCGAGGCCCTGCCGCCGGTGTTCGACCCGGAGGAGTCGGACCACGTGTTCGCCCAGTACGAGGTCTCGCAGGGCGACGTCGCCGCTGGCTTCGCGGCCGCGGACCTCGTCCTCGAGGGCGAGTACCGGGTCGGGCACCAGGAGCAGCTGTACATCGAGAACCAGGCGATGATCGCGGTGCCCGGCGAGGACGGCGGCATCGTCATCCACGGCTCGATGCAGTGCCCGTACTACATCCACAAGGCGCTCAAGCGAGCGCTGCGTCTCAGCTCGGTCCAGGCGCGGGTCATCCAGGAGGAGACCGGCGGCGGCTTCGGCGGCAAGGAGGAGTACCCGTCGATGCTCGCGCTCCACGCCTCGCTGCTCGCGCTGAAGGCGCGGCGGCCGGTGCGGATGATCTACGAGCGCCACGAGGACATCGCCGCGACGACGAAGCGGCACCCGGCGATCGTCCGGCACCGGACCGGCGTGACGAAGGACGGCCGGCTGGTCGCCCAGGACATCGAGGTCGTCATGGACGGCGGCGCGTACTGCACGCTCACCCCCGTGGTGCTGTCGCGCGGCGTGCTCCACGCCGGCGGCCCATATCGCTGCCCGAACGTCCGCCTCCGCGGCCGGGCGACCCGGACGAACACGCCGCCGAACGGCGCGTTTCGGGGTTTCGGCGCGCCGCAGACCGAGTTCGCGGCCGAGACGCAGCTCAACCGCATCGCCGAGCGGCTCGCCATCTCGCCGGCGGACATCCGGCGTCGGAACGTCTACCGGCTCAACGACACGACCCCGACCGGCCAGGTCCTGCGCGAGAGTGTCGCCGCCGAGGAGGTTCTCGAGCAGGCGCTCGGCGCGAGCCTGTACGAGCGCGTCCGCGAGCGCACGGCGCGCGACGCCGCCCAGCGCCGGGGCTCGGGCACCATCCCCGCCGGGACGCTGCGCACCGGCGACGACCGGACGGCGACCGGCATCGGGCTGGCGCTCGCCTGGCACGGCGCCGGCTTCACCGGCTCGGGCGAAGTGCATCTCGCCTCGGTCGCCTCCGTCGAGCTCACGGCCGACGGCCGCCTGCGCGTGCTCACGGCGAACACCGAGATGGGCCAGGGGACCAAGACCGTGTTCCCGCAGATGGTCGCCGCCGAGCTCGGCGTCCGGGTCGACTTGGTCGAGTACGCGGCGCAGGACACCGCCGAGGTGCTCGATTCCGGGCCGACCGTCGCCAGCCGGACGGTGATGGTCGTCGGCGGCCTGACCATCCTCGCGGCCCGCAAGCTCAAGGCCGAGGTCGAGGCACGCAACCCGGGCGTGCCGTTCCAGGAGGCCTACCGCGACGACGCCCAGGCCCACGGCGCGACGCGCATCGACCAGCAGTTCGAGCCATACCCGGGCGTCGTGTTCGACGACGAGACGTACCTGGGCGACGCCTACCCGGCGTACGGCTGGGCCGCCGCGGTGGCGACCGTCGAGGTCGACCTCGACACGGCCGAGGTCCAGGTGCGCGACGTCATCGCCGTCGACGACGTGGGCAAGGTCATCCACCCGATCCTGTGCGAGGGCCAGGTCGAGGGCGGCACGCTCCAGGCCGTCGGCTACGCCACGATCGAGGAGATCAAGCTGCAAGAAGGCCGGTACCTGAACGACCGCCTGGCCACGTACCTGATCCCAACCGCCCTCGACGCGCCGCACATCCGGTCGATCCTGGTCGAGGCGCCGTACAGCGGCGCGCCGCACGGGGCGAAGGGCGTCGGCGAGCTGCCGATGGACGTGGCGGCGCCGGCCGTCGTGGCCGCGATCCACGATGCGACCGGCGTCTGGATCCACGAGCTGCCCGCCACGCCGGAGAAGATCCTGGCGGCCCTGCGCGCGCCCGATGGGGGCGGAGCGCGGCGCAAGGGCGCGGCCGCCGCGTGAGCGCGTACCGGTTCCTGGTCAACGGCGCCCCCGCGGAGGTCGACGTGCCCGGCATGCGCCGGCTGCTCGACGTGCTCCGCGAAGACCTTGGCCTCACCGGCACGAAGGAGGGCTGCGGGGAAGGGGAATGCGGCGCCTGCTCGGTACTCCTCGACGGCCAGGTCGTCGACTCGTGCCTCGTCCCGATCTGCCAGGTCGAGGGCCGGATCGTGCGCACCGTCGAGGGGCTCTCGCTGGCGGCACGGGAGCGAGGCTCGCTCGACACCCTGCAGGAGGCCTTCCTCGAGCACGGCGCGGCGCAGTGCGGCATCTGCACGCCGGGCATGCTCATGGCGGCGCGTGCCTACCTCGACGCCGGCGGCGGGCCCGACGAGGACCCGATCCGCGAGGCGATCGCGGGCAACCTGTGCCGCTGCACCGGCTACTCCAAGATCGTCGACGCGATCGCCGCCGTCGCGACGCCGGCGGATTGATGGTCGCGCTCAGCCGGTCGGATCAGGGCGGCCGTTGATGCCGGCCGAGCCGCCGATCGACTCACCCCGGCGCTTGTTCGAGGCGTACGAGCTGCTCGCGGCAGGGTCGACCCGACCGATCGCCGGCGGCACCGACGTCATGGTCGCGATCACGGGCGAGCTGGGCCCGATCCCGGAGCGGATGCTCGACCTGTCGCGGCTCGAGGAGCTCCGCGGCATCTCGCTCGAGCAGGGAGCCCTGCTGCTCGGCGCGCGAGCGACGTACACGGAGATCCGCCGCTCGACCGTGTGCCGCGAGCACCTTCCTGCGCTCGTCGAGGCCGCGGCGACCATCGGCGCGGCCCAGATCCAGAACCGGGGCACGATCGGCGGAAACCTTGCCAACGCCTCGCCCGCCGGGGACACGCTGCCCGTCCTGCTCGCCGCGGACGCCGTGATCCTGGTCGGCGGCCAGCGTGGCGAGCGCGAGATCCCCGTGGCCGACTTCTTCCTGGACTACCGGAAGACGGCCCTCGCTCCGGACGAGCTGATCCTGCAGGTGCAGGTCCCACTCCCGCGCGGGCGGTCGTTGCGCTTCCGGAAGGTGGGCACGCGGCGCGCCCAGGCGATCTCGAAGGTCGTGATGGCGCTCGCATGGCAAGACCTCGGGTCGGCCGGCTGGAAGGACGTTCGCGTCGCGCTCGGCTCGGTGGCGGCGACGCCCATCCGTGCGCGGGCCACGGAGGCCGTCCTCGAGGGCGCCGGTCCGACGCCCGAGGTTGCCGATCGCGCCGCGGAGACGCTGGCCGGCGAGCTGCAGCCCATCGACGACGTGCGCTCCACCGCCGAGTACCGGCGCGCGGTCTCCGCGCGGATCCTGCACCGCCTCCTGCGCGACGCCGGCGGCTGGTGACGCCGGACGTCGCGGCGCTCGACGCGATGCCGGCCGGGGAGTTCGTGGCCGCGGTGGCGCCCCTGTTCGAGGGCGCGCCGGGCTTCTTGTGGCGCCTCGCCGCGGCGCGCCCGTTCGAGTCGCAGGAGATGTTGTTCGAGCGCGCGAGAGGAATCGCCCATGGCATGCCGGAGCCGCTCCAGGTGGAGCTCGTGGATGCCCATCCCCGCCTCGGGGCGCCCTCGGCATCCGTCTCCGCGATGTCGTTCCGGGAGCAGGGCTACGACCGCCAGGCAGCGGCGAATCTCGGCGGCGAGGCGGCACGGGAGGGCGAGCGGGTGGCGGCGGAGCTGGACCGCCTGAACGACGCGTACGAGGCGCGTTTCGGCTTCCGCTACTGTGTCTTCGTGGCCGGTCGATCACGGGCGGCGCTGCTCCCCGACATGGCGGCGGCGCTCGAGCGGGAGCGTGATTCGGAGCTCCAGCGGGCGCTCGACGCCGTCGTCGACATCGCCGAGGCGCGCTCCCGTGCCTGAGCCGGGACGCGAGCCCGCCGACGAGTACGAGCTCGGCGAGAACCGCTACGGCAAGTCGCGCATCCGGCTCGTCACCGTCCGGCGCGACCCGAAACGCCATCACCTCCGCGATCTGACCGTGGCCGTGGCGCTCGAGGGCGACTTCGACGACGTTCACACACGTGGCGACAACGCCGGTGTCATCGCCACGGACACGATGAAGAACACCGTGTACGCCTTCGCCCGCGATCGCCTGGTCGGGTCGCCGGAGGCTTTCGGGCTCGAGCTGGCGCGGCATTTCGCGGGCTACGACGCGTGCAGCCGTGCGTTCATCGACATCGAGGAGCATCGCTGGCTGCGCATCCCGGAGGACGCCGGCGAAGCGCCCGACGCGTTCGTCCGCGCAGGCGACCTCACGCGTCTCGCGCACGTGGCGGTCGACAAGGCAGGCGGGGTCGAGGTCGAGGCTGGTGTCGGTGAGCTGACGGTCATGAAGACGACCAAATCCGCCTTCAAAGGGTTCGACCGCGACCGGTTTACGACGCTGCCCGAGGTCGAGGACCGGCTCATGGCGACGAAGCTCCGGGCGACCTGGGGCTATCGGCCGGAGCTCGCCGCGGCCGCCTCGTTCGAGTTCGACGCCGCCTGGGATCGCGCCCGCCTCGCGCTCCGCCAATCGCTGGCCGACCACTTCAGCCCGTCGGTCCAGGCATCGATCTGGATCATGAGCACGGCGATCATGGACGCCGAGCCGTCGATCGACTGGGTGCGCATGGTCCTGCCCAACCTGCACCACTGGCAGGTCGATCTCGCGCCGTTCGGGCTCGACAACCCGGGCGAGGTGTTCGTGTCCACGACCGAGCCCCACGGCCTCATCGACGCGACCGTGCACCGGCGCGGCGGGGCGCGACCTCCCTCCGGATGAACGAGTCGCGTGCCGCGACCAAGGGCCGAGCGCCGGCGGGCGTCGAGGTGCTCGGGCCGGCGGTGCCCGGAACCGAGGGGGTGCTCACGCCCGAGGCACTCGCGTTCCTGTCCGCGCTGCATCACCGATTCGAGCCGGCCCGACAGGAGCTGCTCGCGCGGCGGCGGGCACGGCAGGCCGCGATCGACGCCGGGGCGAGGCTGGCACTGCTGCCCGAGACCGCCGGCGTGCGGCTCGATCCGTCCTGGCGTGTCGCCGAGTCCCCGCCGGACCTGCGTGACCGCCGGGTCGAGATCACCGGCCCCGCCGAGCCGAAGATGATCATCAACGCCCTCAATTCCGGCGCCCGCGCGTTCATGGCCGACTTCGAGGACTCACTCTCGCCGACATGGGAGAACGTCGTCGGCGGTCAGGCCGCGCTGCAGGAAGCGGTCCGCGGAACGCTTGCGTTCACCTCGCCGGAGGGCAAGGCGTATCGATTGGGCTCGTCGCCGGCGACGCTGCTCGTCCGGCCCCGCGGCTGGCACCTGCCGGAGCGCCACGTCACGGTCGACGGCGACCCGATCTCGGGCTCGCTCTTCGACTTCGGGCTGTACTTCTTCCACAACGCTGCCGAGCGGCTCGCCCGCGGGTCGGGTACGTACCTGTACCTGCCCAAGCTCCAGTCGCATCTCGAGGCGCGGCTGTGGAACGACGTGTTCGTATTTGCGGAGTCGGCGCTGGGCGTGCCGCACGGCACCGTCCGCGCCACGGTCCTGATCGAGACGATCCACGCCGCGTTCGAGATGGAGGAGATCCTGTACGAGCTGCGGGACCACTCGTCGGGGCTGAACGCCGGCCGCTGGGACTACCTGTTCTCGTGCATCAAGACGTTCCGCGGCCCGGATGCGCCCGTCCTCCCGGACCGAGCGCAGGTGACCATGACGGTCCCGTTCATGCGCGCGTACACGGAGCGGCTGGTGCTGACCTGCCATCGACGCGGCGCGCACGCGATGGGTGGGATGGCTGCGTTCATCCCCTCCCGCCGGGACGCGGCGGTCAACGAGGCGGCGATGCGGCGCGTCCGCGAGGACAAGGAGCGCGAGTCAGCGGACGGGTTCGACGGGACGTGGGTCGCCCATCCCGACCTGGTGCCGCTCGCCACCGAGGTGTTCGACGGCGTCCTCGGCTCCGCTCCGCATCAGCGCGAGCGGCGGGTGACGGAAGCGCCGCTCGGCGCCGAGGTCCCGGGCGACCCCGCGGCGCTGCTCGACCTCCGGGTTGAAGGCGGGCACGCCACCGAGGCGGGCGCGCGGCTCAACGTCTCCGTCGCCCTGCAATACCTCGACTCCTGGCTCCGCGGCAACGGCGCCGCTGCGATCAACAACCTCATGGAGGACGCGGCAACCGCCGAGATCTCGCGCTCGCAGCTGTGGCAGTGGCGGACCACCGCCAGCCCGCTCGATGACGACCGGCCCCTCGGCGCCGGCCGCTTCCGCGCGATTCGGGACGAGGAGCTCGCCGCCCTCGGCGGCGAGTCCACCGGCCGTCTCGGCGACGCGGCCGAGCTGCTCGACCGGCTCGTCCTCGATGACGACCTCGTCGAGTTCCTGACCCTGCCTGCCTACGATCGCCTCGGATGAGGGAGCAGCTGCTGCCGTGACCGTCGACTCCCTCGGCCGCGCCTTCGACCTGTACCGGCGCACAGCGACGTCCCGGTCGGCGATCGCCCTGCTTCTCGCCAACGCGATCCCTCTCATCGGCGTGCTCTTCTTCGGCTGGAGCCTGCTCACGATCCTCGTCCTGTTCTGGATCGAGAACGGCATCGTCGGCTTCTGGAACGTGCCCCGGATCCTGCTCGCCCGCCAGTCGCTCGCGGAGTCGCTGCCAGACATGGTCCGGTACGCCGGATTCGACAAAGCCGAGAGCGCCGAAGCTGCTGCCTTGCTCGAGTCCAGGATGCGCGAGGCACGGGCGCAGATCACCATCGAGACGTCGAGTGGCGTCCGTACGGTCAACCCTTCGGCGCTCCTGCTGGGCCGCCTCGGCGGCGTCGGGCATGCGGTGCTGGCCGTGTTCTTCCTCATCCACTACGGGCTCTTCTGGCTCGTGCACGGGATCTTCGTCTTCGCGCTCCCGACGTTCTTCGGCGCGGCCAGCCCGGACTGCCTTGGCCGCTTCAACCCGGCTCCTGACTTTCCATTTTCGCCCCCCTTCCAGGCTGTTGACCCGTGCGTCAGCGCCTTCGGCACCGTCGTCTGGTCGAACGTCGCCATTGCCGCGGTGGCCCTGTTTCTCAGCCACGGCGCGTCGTTCCTCCTGAACTACGTCGGCCGTCGCGAGTACCTCACGACCTCACCGGCCCGCCAGATGGCTGCGCCCTACGGTCGCGTGGTCGTCCTCCACCTGACGATCATCCTCGGCGCGATGGCCGTCGCCGTCGTCGGCGCCCCGATCGCCGCGCTCGTGGTCCTCGTCGTGCTCAAGACCGCCTTCGACCTCCGCCTGCACCTCCGCGAGCACCGCGACCCTGGCGTAACGGCGATGTCCGTATCTTCCGCCGCCCATCCTGCCAATCATTCGGGCTGAGACTGGTAGGCCGAGCTCCTACGCGACGCGTGAGCGCAATCGCTCTCCCTTCCTGGATTGCATTCCCGGCGGGGATGAAATGCAGCGATCAAGCGGCTTTCCCGGCTGTACGGGGCCTGCGAACGCGCTGAACGATGCGCACGCCTGGCCGACTACTCCCACCGGGAATATCTGTCAGGAAGGACAGCGCCGCCAATGACGCAGACGGCCGGCGCAACCACCCGGCAATCGTGCGACCGTCCTGCGGGAACGCGGTTCGGAGGACAGCCCGGTGCGCAGTCAGCCGCCGGCGATTCGAGCGGCTCTCGGCGAGGACGACCCACGAGGCGATCGATGCAGGCTCCCAGCCTCGGTCACGCGCGATCGCCCGGGCGAGTCGCCGCCGCCGACCGGTCGTCTCCAGCAGGTTGTTCACGTCGACGAGGTCACGATCTCGTGCATGGCCGAGTGATGGCCCGCGCGCAAGCGATCCAGCTCTCCACCTCGCCACCACGCTCGAAGCTCGAGCCGGACCTCGAGCACGCCTGCAACGCGTTCGAGGTCGCCGAGGCGGACCTTCTGGAGTTGCCCACGCTCGAGCTTGGAAACGAATGGCTGCGAACTGTGGGCGCGCTGTGCCACGTCGACCTGCCGCCATCGCCGCCGGATGCGGGCCGTGCGCAACGCCGCGCCGATCGCGAGGTGGTCCACGTCGACGATGTTGGGCGAGTCGGCTTATCTCGAGGCCATCGGGCGATCTACCCGCCGGCGGCTCCACGCTCGACGAAGCGGCCGAAGCCGCGCTGGCCGATGAAGGCGCCGTCGCGGATCACAGGGCGGCCGCGCACGAAGACCGAGCGGACGGCGCCGGTTACGTCGAAGCCCTCGTAGGGCGTGTAGTCGCTGGTGTGGTGGAAGTCGCCGGCCCGAAGGGTTCGGCGGGCGGCGGGATCGAACAGGACGAGGTCCGCGTCGCGCCCCAGCTCGATCGCCCCCTTGCGCTCCAGGCCGAAGAGGCGGGCCGGTGTCGTGGCAACGAGATCGACCAGTCGCTCGACGGATAGCCCCTTCGCGACGCCCTCTGAATAGGCGATGGACAGCAGCGTCTCGATGCCCGGCGCGCCATTACTGATCCGGTCGAATGGCACGCCACGCCGCGCGGCGGCCTTCTCGACCGCCATCCGATCGGGCACGTGATCGGTGGCGATGAGGTCGAGGCTGCCGTCCGCGAGTCCCGCCCAGAGCGCGTCCTGGTCCGATACGGGCCGGAGCGGCGGCGAGATGACGCACCCAGCGACCTCGTCGATCGAAGACGCGGCATAGCGCGCATCCGTGAGCGCGAGGTAGTGGGGGCACGTCTCCGCGTGGGCGCGCACGCCCCGTGCCTTCGCCTCCCGCACGTGCCGGAGCGCCGCCGCGGAGGAAAGATGCACGACGTGCACCGGCACGTCGGCGGCCCGAGCGAAGGCCATGATCCGGTGGGTCGCGACGGCCTCTGCCTCCGTCGTGCGGGTCGCGGCGTGGAACTCCGGGGCCGTGTCGCCTCTCGCCAGCGCATCGGCCACGGCCGTGTCGATGAGGACCGGGTCCTCGCAGTGGACCTGGAGCATGCCGCCGCGCCGGCCGAGGACGCGCAGCGCGTCGAACAACCGTCGATCGTCGATGCGGAAGTCGAAGACCATGAACGCCTTCGCAGTCGACACGCCCTCGTCGACCATCGCCGGCAGCTCGCCGACCGGGTCGTTCATCCGTCCGCTGATCGCGAGGCTGACCGCGTAGTCGATCGCCGAATCTCGCGCCGTGGCCGCGCGCCACTCGCGCAGCCCAACGAGGAGCGACCGCTCTGCCGCCGGTGAGGAGCCCGTGCCCGGGTTGTTGAACGCGAGGAAGGTTGTGGTGCCGCCGAACGCGGCCGCGACGGAGTCCTGGAAGAAGCGATCCGGCTCGTCGTCCGTGGCCACGCGGGTGTGCGTGTGGACGTCGACCGCGCCCGGCAGCACGAGGACGCCGCTCGCGTCGACGACCTCGATCGCGCGACTCTCGGCAAGCGACGAGAGGTCGTCCTCGACCGCCGCGATGACACCATCGCGAATGAGGACGTCCGCCTGGCGCGAGCCGCCCGCGGTGACGACCGTCCCGCCGCGGACGGCGAGGTCCGTCAGGGTCGATCGCCTCCGCTTCGCCCGCTCATGAACACCCAGAGGAGCACGGCGGCGATGACCGCGATCAGCGCGCCACCCGCGATCCAGAAGAGCATCGGCGTATCCATCATTCGACCTCGTCGATGTGAATCGACTGCGCGCCTTCCCACAGCGCCCGCCGGCCGACCTCGCGCAGGCGGTCCTGCCAGCCGTCGTCCGGCTCGATCGTCGCGAAGTGGTTGGCGGCGAGCTGGCCGACCTTCGAGGAGGTCGTGCACGCGCCATAGGGAAAGAAGATCTCGCACTCGCTGATCCCGCCGGGGTACATGGCGAGCATGCCCGGCGCCGGATGCGAGGTGTGGTTCTCGTAGTCGATGCCGGGCCGGAACTCGCCGTATGGGATCCACGTCGACTCGCCCGACCAGCGACAGTGGATGAGCTTCGAGTCGATCGGCAGCATGCGCCGGATCGCCTCGATCGTGTGCGGCGCGTCCGACTCCCAGCGGGCGCTAAAGTGGAGGTCGCCGCCGACGGTGATCTCGAGCTGGCCCATGCGCGGGAGGATACGTGGCCGACGCCGTACCCGGAACACCATCCGCCAGCCCGGCCGGCCAGCCCACGATCTCGACCCACGTGCTCGACACGGGGCGCGGCGCCCCCGCCGCCGGGGTCCACGTGACGCTGTTCAAGCTCGGCGAGGACGATCGCCCGATCCGCCTGACGCAGGCCCTGACCGACGACGACGGCCGCGTCCGTGATCTGCTCGAGCGACCGCTGTCGCCGGGAACGTATCGCCTCGAGTTCAGCCTTGCCGGCAGGACCGTGGCCGACGATACAGACGACCAGTTCTTCCGGCGGTTGTCGATCGACCTGCGGATCGACGACGCGTCCCGGTCCTACCACGTCCCGCTGCTCGTCGCGCCGTTCTCGATGACGACCTACCGAGGGTCGTGACAGCCTAGGTGTCATCGCCCGGGTCCATGGTCTCCGCCATGGAAGCCCGCATCGTCTCCTTCCCGAGCGCGCAGCCAGCGGTTCGGATCGCTGGCGACCGCATCGACGTCGACCGCGTCGCCCTCACCGACGGCCCGCTGGCGGCGTGGCTCGCCGCCCAGCCGGCTGACGACCACGCCATCCTCGTCGAGCGCGCGCTGCGCATCGGCCTGACTGCGCTCCAGAGCGTCGGCGTCACTCTGAACGTGGACGCGGTGCGCGCGGAGTTCGAGCGCTTCGCCGACCAGAGCCGGGCGGCGAACGAGAAGGCGGCCGCCGCGCTCGAACAGGTCCTGCGGACGAACTTCGGCGACGGCGACGGGCGACTCCCGCGGACGCTCGAGGTTTTCCTCGGCGACCGGGGCAAGCTGCGCTCGATGGTCGAGGAGCTGTTCGACCCGAACCGGCGCGAATCGGCAATTGGGCGCATCTCGACGATGCTCGAGTCCTACTTCGACGGCGATGGCTCGCGGCTCGCCCGGCTGCTCGACCCCACCCGGCTCGGGTCGCCGCTCCACCAGTTCCGCGCCGAGGTCGCCGACGGGTTCAAGGAGATCCGGGACAAGCTCGTGGCCCTCGAGGCGGCGCAGGTCGCGCGCGCCGGCGAGCGGGAGCGCTCGGCGGCCAAGGGTGGCGACTTCGAGGACCTCCTCGAGGGCATGCTCGGCGAGATCGCCCGCGGCGCAAACGACCTGCTCGAGCGCTGCGGCACGGAGGCGGGCGACGCCGGAAGGTCCAAGAAGGGCGACTTCGTCCTGACCCTCGACCCCGATGTGGCTCGAGGTTGCGAGCTGCGGGTGGTCATCGAGGCAAAGGACCGGAAGATGTCCGGCCGCGAGATGCGCGATGAGCTGCGGGCGGCCAAGACGAATCGCGATGCCGCCGCGGCGCTCGTGGTCTTCACGCCGGCCCATGCGCCGGCCGGGATCGCCCCGTTCGACGTGCGTGCCGGTGACGTCTACGCCGTCGTCGACCCCGCCGATCCCGACCTGACGACACTGCAGTCCGCCGTTCGTCTGGCGCGCCTGCTGGCGCTCGCGAGCGTCCGCGAAACGGAAGCCGAGGTTGACCTCGGCGAGGTGCAGGCCTCGCTCACGGCCATCCGGGAGGCGCTCGAGAGCATCCGCGGGCTCAAGGTCCAGCTGACCAACATCGGCTCGACCTCGGCCGGGGTGTCAGCCGCGCTGGACAAGCTGCGTGACGCCATCCTCGCCTGGATCAGTAGGGCTGAGCGCGAGCTCGCGCACTCAGGTTCCTAGATGCACCGGGCAGAGGTAGGTCTGCCTCTCTGTCGGACATACGGCAAGTTGTGCTGAAAGGTACGCTTGAGATAGTTCCTGGGTAGATCGCGGGGGCGCATCAGAGGTCTTGAGTGGACCACGCCCGCCGCCGAATTGGAAGGCGTATGACCAAGCGCCGGGCCCGCGGCCAGAGCCTTGTCGAGTTCGCGATTGCCTTTCCCTTCCTCATGCTCCTCATCGGAGCGATCGTCCAGTTCGGGGTCATCTTCTGGGGCCAGAACACGCTGACCCAGATCGCGCGAGACACGGGCCGCTGGGCGTCGACCCAGAATGGCTGCGATAGCACCTCGGTCAATGTCCTTGCAACTGCCAAGTCCATCGCGGCGAGCAGCTCACTGATAGGACCGAGCAGCGGATGGACGAGTCCCGCCAACGTCGTCGCGACCTGGGGCGGGGACGCTGGGGGTCCCGTGCCGAGCCCGTGCCCCCCGGCGAGCAACCAGCAGGTCGCTTTTGTGACGATCACGATCCACCACCAGGTGCCGATCTTCTTCCCGTGGATCCCAGGCGATGGCAACCTCACCACGGTCGCCCAATTCCGGATGGAACCGCACCCGTGATGCCACTTCGCCGGCAGTCAGAACGGGGCCAGGTGCTTCCGCTCCTTGCTCTCTTCGTCGTCGTGCTGATCGGTTTCGCAGCACTCGCCATTGACGTGAGCGGTGCGCTCTCTGCTCGACGTTTCTACCGGAGTGTTGCTGACGGCGCATCGCTCGCGGGCGCGCAGGATCTCCAGGCAACGGGGTCCCGTGCAGTCGGCTCCGCCGATCGGATTCAAGCTCGCCGACACGCGATGAGTCACGTCAAGACTGAGCTGGGAATCACCGGGACGCTTCCTTCGGCGTGTGACACCTCGGTCGACGCTGACGTAACCGACGCGTGCGTCCTGCCGGGTACCACGTACCACGTTTCGATCCGGGCCGGCGTGTATGGCGGACAACCGGCTCCGATCGTGTGCTCGGAATGCGATCCGGCTCGCTCCGTGCAGGTCGGGCTTCGAAATGCAAGCTATGGACTCTCGTTCTCGCGTGTGTTCGGCCAGTCGAACTGGAACGTCGGCGTGACGTCGGTCGCGGGCCTCGTATGGTCGAAGTCGTACGCGGTCGTGGCGCTTCGACCACCTGCGAAACTCGGATCGACCTACGACGTGAAGGACATCAAGCTCGACGGCAACGACACGCAGGTCTATGTCACAACTGGCGACGTGGCAACCAATGCGAACATGGACTACAACGGTCTCAACGCCCAGCTTCATCTGGATGCTGGGTTCGGGATGTACTACGCCGACTGGACAGGCGGACAAGGCTGGGCCTCACCGCCAACCGGAACGAAGATCTTCACGTACATTGCTGATCCGAACTACACATATCCAGCCATGAGCGGTAGCCGGGGATTCGCCCCCTGCAATCCAGGTCCGGCGACGAATTGCGCGCCAACGTATACGGACGCGAACGAAACAACGTGCGGCGCTCCTGATCCGAACAAACCGTGCACCACCCCGGCCGCGGATCCAACGGGATGTGGAGCCGAACTGACGTATCTCCAGACCAGCGTCTACACGTTCATGGCCACACAAAACCCGACGCGTGTCTACTGCTACAAGCCTGGTATCTACGACCCTGCATCGAACCCGAAGCGGCTCGTTGTCGCAAACGGTGACGTTGCCCTATTGATGCCCGGCGCCTATTACTTCAAGAGTCCCAACGGCGGCCTCGATATCAGTGGGCGAATTCTCGGCGGATATCGGCCGGGTAGCCAAGGCGTGGCCCTCATGTTCGATGAATGCAACAACCAGTGTCGGTTCACTGGCAACAATGCCGTCACCATTGCCCTGAACGTTGGGACGAAATTTCCTCCTGGCACGAGCGGAGCGTCCGCCACCGCTGCACACGACTGGAACGATCAGGCAGTCCAGACGAGCGGACCAAGCTCGCCGACGCCGCCGATCCTCATGACTCTCCTCGTGAAGAAGGATCCAGGCTGCCCCGTCCCCGCCTACCCGGGCCGCGAACCTTCCTCGTGCGATGCCAGCAAGAACATCACCTTGTTCGTGGCGGGAGGTGGGAGTCTCGCCGTCGAAGGCGTCCAGTACGCGCCAACTGACAACATTGAAATCAGGGGCGGGTCGATAGGTGTGGGTCAGGTCGGCCAGATCTGGGCTTGGACGATAAATTACACAGGCGGCACCAAGATCAATCAGCAAGGTGCGGGCAGCCTGGGGCCTGGAGTACTCCGGCTCGACAGTGCCTGTACGGCGCCCGGGACGCCCTGCAATCCGTAACGCGCGGCGATAGTACGGAAGTCATCCCGCCGGCGGAGGCTTACAAGACCAGCCGCGGCACCTGGGTCTCGAAGCCGCGTGAGCAGTACCAACGTACGCTGGCGACGACCTCCGCCGAACCGCACTGTTCCGAGCATGAACAAGCGCACGCTCGCGACGTTCCTGTGGTTCAACGTCGGTTGGACGGCTGGTGCGATGGCGACGTTCTTCCTCGGCATGCCCGACGGCCTTAGCTGGGTCGTGGCGATCATCCTCGCGGCCGTCGTCTGGTGGGATCCGACCCACCTGCTGTGGCCGCAGGGTCGCCGTATCGTGAAGACCGTGCCAACTCGCCAGCTCGTCGGCGGCCGTCGAGTCGTCGCCGACTGACGAACGCGTCGAGCGGGCTCCTACCCGCTCGGACCCGGCGCGGCCTCTTCTCACGCGCCGAGGCGCCCGTCGCACAGCCGAAACGCCGCGCTCCTCGCGGTGACCCGCCGCGTTGCCGCCGGGTGGTAGAGTCGGCTCCCGCTCGCCGCGAGCAGCGAGCGCCCGAGCATGAGGGAGACCCGTGGCGCGCTCCATGTGGAAAGGGGCCATTCAGTTCGGCCTCGTGACCATCCCGGTCAAGCTCTATCTAGCCACCGAATCCCGCGCCGGCGTGAGCTTCAACATGCTCCACGAGAAGGACCTGTCGCGGATCCAGATGAAGATCTTCTGCCCCGTGGAGGAGGAGATCATTCCTCGCACCGACACGGTGAAGGGCTACGAGTACGCGCCCGACAAGTACGTCGTGATCACCGACGAGGACCTCGAGAAGCTGCCGCTCAAGACCGTCCGCTCGATCGAGATCGAGCAGTTCGTCGACGCGACGGAGGCCGAGAGCCAGACGAAGTTCGTCAAGCAGGCGTACTACCTCGAGCCCGATCGAGTCGGCCGGAAGGCGTTCCAGCTGCTCAAGGACGTCCTCCAGGACAAGGGCCTCACCGCGATCTGCAAGATCGTGATCCGCGACCGCGAGGCGCTCGCGGCACTGGACCCCTTCGAGAACACGATGCTGCTCTCGACCCTGTACTGGCCCGACGAGATCCGCGCGATGAGCGAGCTCGACCTGCCCGACGAGGAGCCCGAGATCAAGCCGGCCGAGAAGAAGATGGCGGCGCAGCTGATCGAGGCGATGACCGGCGAGTTCGACCCGGCGGCGTACCACGACGAGTACCGCGAAGCATTGATGCAGGTCATCGAGTCCAAGGTCGAGGGCCGCGAGACGGTCGAGGTGGAGGCGCCTGCCGAGGCGACCAAGCTGGTCGACCTGATGGCCGCACTGCAGGCCAGCGTCACGGCCGCAACCTCGGCGCGCGACGCGAAGGGCAAGCCGGTCTCCGTCGCCGAGGCGAAGGAGAAGCGCGCAGCCAAGGGCAAGGTCGCCGCGAAGGAGGCCAAGCCCGAGGCCGAGGAGGAGCGGCCGGCTCGCCGGCGCAAGAGCGCCTAGGGCTCGAGCGGAGGACCTGATGCCCGAGGTCGCGCCGCGCATCCGTCGCCTCGGCCGGGAGATCGTCAACTCGTACCTCGTCGAGGACGGTGGGTCCGTCGTGATCGTCGATGCCGGGGCGCCCTCGTACTGGGGTGAGCTCCCGGCGGAGCTCGCGGCGATGGGCCGCTCGCTGGGAGACGTCCGCTCGGTGCTGCTGACGCACGGGCACTCCGATCACATCGGCTTTGCCGAGACCGCACGCCAGTCGGGCATCGAGATCCGCGTGCACGAGCTCGACGCCGCGCTTGCCCGCTCGGAGGTGCCCAACCCTGCGCGGGGCGTCGGTCCGTTCCGGCTCGGGCCGCTGCTCAGCTTCCTGTTGTTCTCTGCGCGCCATGGCGCCCTTCGGATCCCGAAGATCCAGCAGGTCTCGACATTCGGCGACGGCGTCGTCCTCGACGTCCCGGGAGCCCCGACGGTCATCCACCTGCCGGGTCATACACCCGGCAGCGCCGCGCTCCACTTCGGGGGCCACGACGCCCTGTTCGTCGGCGACGCCTTCGCGACGTATGCCGTGACGACCGGCCGGACGGGTCCACAGGTCGCGCCATTCACGGCCGACCCGGTTCAGGCGATCGAGTCGTTGCGGCGCATCGAGCACCTCGAGGTGCCACTGGTTCTCCCTGGACACGGGCCGGCCTGGCACCAGGGGATCGCGGCCGCGGTCGCAGCGGTGCGAGCGCCGAGCTGATCAGCGCGGCTGGTTGAGCCCCTGGACGAGGTCCGCGGTCGCCTGGACCTGCAGGCCTGTGGTCGAGATGGCCACGCTCTTGAGCCGCCACGGATCCCCGGCCGACGGCCCGAACAGCACGATCTGGCCGCCGGCCAGCGCGCCGGCGATGGTCAGCGAGCCGTCGACCACGCCGATCGCGACGTCGGTTCGCTGCCCGAGAACCTGCAGTCGCACGCCACCGTCGATGAGCTCGATCTCCCCGACCGGCAGGCCGGCATCCGCCAGGGCGCCGCGGACGAGTGCGATTGCCGCGTCGTGGGTGATGTCGGCCGTCACGTCGACTGCGGTCGAGGGTCCGGACAGCTGGATCCGGTCGACGTGGACCGTGCTCCCATCGTCGCGCGTGATGACCACCGACCCGAGCGAGCCCTCGACCGCTTGGAAGGTGTGGTCGCCGATCGCGACGTCGTTCGCGGTCACGTCGAGGGCACCGATCGTCATGCTCCCGGCGTGGAGGTCGGCGCCGGTGACATGGACACGATCAACGGTGCCCCGGAGCAGGCCGAGCGGGTCGAGTGACACCTCGATGGCGAGCGGCGCGGACCCGAACGGCGACGCCGCACGAACCGCGTCGACGACGAGCGGGCGCGCGGCGACGGGAGCGACGACGAAGGCAAACGCGCCGAAGATCGCCGCGAGCGAAACCCAGCCGAGGAAGCTACGCACGAGTCGTCGGCCATCCTAGCGGCGATCGCGAGATCGCCGGTGCTGGCGACCTACTTGACCAGGCCGTAATCCTTGGGGCGGGCGAAGTCAAGGTCGCTGTAGAAGAACTCGAACGCGCTGTTGCCGGACAGCTCCAGGTCAAAGGCGATGAACTGGACCGTCAGGTCAACCGCGGCGCCGCCGCTGCCGCCGGAGTTGCCGCCCATCAGGACCTTCGCCTGTGGCGCGTAGACGGTGCCGCTGATATCGACGGAGCCGCCGCCGCTCAGCTGGATGATCGGCTGCGAGTAGGTCGACGAGGCGGCCGGGCTCGCGTCCTGCCAGATCAGGATGTTGCGGTACTCGTAGTACTGGTTCGAGTTGGCGCGATCGTCGTACGCCTTGAGCTTGAGCGTCGCGCCGGAGCCGACGGTGAGCTGGCCCATCGCCCCGCTGCCGTTGGTCGTGCCCCGGTTGAAGAGGAGGACGCCGCAGGTCGTATCCGGGCAATCGGTCGCGAACGATGAGCAGTTGGTCGCGGTCGAAGTCGCGCTGATGGAGCAGAACGTCGCCTGGGCGCCGATGTCCACCCCGCCGCCATCGATGACATAGATGCCCGGGCGGAGCAGCGCGATCGACGAGTTCTTGAGCTGGACACACCGGGACTGAGCACCTGCGTGGTGTTGTTGAGCACGAGCTTCGAGCTCGACCGGACGGTCATGCTGCCGTAGCTCAGCGGCTCGATCGTCAGCAGCGGATCCTCGATGGCGGTCGCGCCGGTCACGGGGGACGGCGTGATGGTGAGCGGCCCGAGGAGGTAGCCGCCGACGATGTTGATCGCCTTGCCGCTGGCCATGGTGATCGAGGCCGAGTTGCCGTTCGCGGCGAGTGCGCCGCCGTTCGAGGCCGTGCACGTGGAGTTGATGATCACCGAGCCGTCGAACCTGATCGTCGGGCCGCCGCTGATGAGGAACGCGGGACAGCCGCGCCGGCCGTTCGGCCAGGACGAGTTGGACGGGTCGAGGAGCACGACCGAGTAGGTCGAGCCGGTGACCTGGCCATTCACCGCGACCGACGTCGTGGCGACCTGTGGCGGCGAGAATCCGATCGCGCTGCTCACGAAGCTGGCCGATGCGACATGGAGGTCGACCTGGACGGCCTGGTTGTCCCACCCGGTGGCGCAGGTCACGGTGACGTTGCCGGATGGGAAGTTCGGCCAGTTCGAGGCGAGGCTCGCGGTGACGGCGGCGACGATGTCGGAGCGGGGCGCGCCGGGCGGTGAGCTCGACACGGTGCTGCAGACGTGCGCCGAGCCGAGCGTCTGGAGCGTGTTCGCACCCGCGATTGCGGCCGCATCGCTCGCGTTCTGCAGGTGCCGCCGGGTCACGAGCATACCCGCGCCATCGAGGACGAGCGCCCCGACCGAGAGGATGACGATCATCGACAGCACGAACATCGGCAGGATCTGGCCCCGCTCGGACGAGCGCGACATCAGTGGTTCACCAGCATCGTGCTCGTCCCGCTCACATTGATCGTGCTGTGACCCAGGAGCGAGGCGAGGATCATCGGGACCTGGCTCGTGACCACGACCGTTACGGCTGTGCCCCGGAGGTTGTTCGCGCCGGAGGTGTCGGTGTCACCCGAGCAGGAGGTGCCGTAACACACCGTGACCGTCACGCCCGTGCCGCCGGCGACGAGGAAGCCGGTCGCGATGTTTCGGACCGCGGTCTTGGACGGCGACGGGTACGGGCAGAACGTGCTCGACGTCGGGACCGCGGTCTTCGGGCCCGGCGGCCCGACGGGGCAGTACGTGGAGGTGGAGCACGAGCCGCTGAAGTCCTTGCAGCTGCCGCCATGGACGACTGCGAACCGTGCGGCCTCGCGGGCAGCGTTGCCGACGTTGTTGTTGGCCCACACGGCCCGGCCGAGGTCGACCATGCCGATCAGGATCGCCATGAAGACGGGCAGCACGAGCGCGAACTCGACGAGGCCCTGTCCGCGCGAGCGGCCCCGGCGGTGCAACGCGGCCATCACGACCGGCCCTGCGCGATGCTGAACGTCGCCTCGGTGATGACGGTCCAGGTGCCGTTCTGGGTCAGGAACGGATAGGCGAACAGCGGGTGGAACGGCAGGCTCGAGCGGACTGTCACCGTGCCGATCGGGTGTTCGTGCGACGCGCCGGCGGCCGTCTCGCTCAGGTTGTACGAAACGATCGTCACGGTCGGGCTGGCGCACTGCTCGACGTCGTTGGGCGACGTCGCCGTGCTGCGCTGGAAGCCCGGGATGTTCTGCGACTGCAGGCAGATCGTCTTCTTGGCCTTGGTCAGGGCGTCTGAGCTGCTGCTTCCGCCCGTCGCGGCGTACTCCGCGGCGTCCCGGGTCGCCGACTCCATCGTGATCCACGCCTGGAAGACCCGGGCGAAGTCGATGGTCAGGCCCAGGAAGGCGAGCATCACCGGTAGCAGCAGGGCGAACTCGGCCACGGACTGGCCCCGGCTGCGACGGTTTCGACGGCGCAGCGAGACAGCGTTGGAGTCGCCGTGGCGGGGCTGGTGGTGGGGCGGGGAGGTGAACATCTGAGCGGAAATTAGCCTGACCTTCTCATGCGTACGGTGACCCGGAGGTACCCGGCTGGGCATGACGAAGGGGCTGTGCGCCGTCGCACCGCAGCAATGCCGGCTGCAAGGTATCTGTGGGGCGCCGTTCGACCTGTGGTGCCAGGACGCCCAAACCTTGCAGTGCCACCGACAAAGTGGCCTAAACGCCGCCAAACTTGGCGCGATGCCCCTCGAGGAATACAAGCGCAAACGCGACTTCCGGAAGACCCCGGAGCCGGCGGGCGCGAGCGTCGCCGGGGCCGCGGCGCGCGGCGGCCGGTTCGTCGTCCAGCGCCACCGCGCGACCCGCCTGCACTACGACTTCCGGCTCGAGATCGACGGCGTGCTGGTGTCGTGGGCCGTGCCGCGTGGGCCGACGCTCGACCCAGGGGCGCGCCGGATGGCGATCCACGTCGAGGACCACCCGATCGAGTACCTCGACTTCGAGGGCGTGATCCCCAGGGGCGAGTACGGGGGCGGCGACGTCATCGTCTGGGACTGGGGCACGTGGCAGCCCGAGCCGGAGACGCCCGACGGCCGCCGCGCGGTCGAGGACGGCGAGCTCAAGTTCACGCTCAAGGGCGAGAAGCTGCGGGGGCGGTTCACGATCGTCCGCACCAGCGGCCGGGGGAGCGGGGGCACGCGCTCCCGTGCAGGCGCAGGCTCACGTGCCGGCTCGGGTGCCGACGACGATAGAGGCGACCAGTGGCTGTTGATCCACAAGCGCGACGATGCGTCGGTGCCGGGCTGGGACGCCGAAGAGCACCCGCAGAGCGTCAAGACGGGGCGGACCAACGACGAGGTCAAGGCCGACCGCGACGCGATCTGGATCAGCCGCGCCCCGGCTGCGGTCGCCGAGATCGACCTGAGCGAGGCGAAGCCGTCAAAGCTCCCGGCGTTCATCCCGCCGATGGCCGCCACGCTCACCGACAAGGGCTTCACCGACGACGACTGGCTGTTCGAGATCAAGTGGGACGGCTACAGGATCGAGGCCGTCGTCCGAGACGGGACGGCCCGGATCTTCACGCGCAACGGCAACGACGGGGAGACGTACTTTCCCAGGCTCCTGACGAAGGCCACCTGGATCGAGGCGCAGGAGGCGATCGTCGACGGCGAGGTCGTCGCGATCGGCGAAGACGGGCTGCCCGACTTCAGCCTCCTTCAGGAACTGACCACCGCCCAGTCGACGCGGCTC
The DNA here is from genome assembly GCA_005889475.1 of Chloroflexota bacterium. GTDB lineage: Bacteria > Chloroflexota > Limnocylindria > Limnocylindrales > CSP1-4 > UBA5189. Next base: position 60,003 of record VBGT01000056.1, read on the forward strand.
GTGTACCAGGTGTTCGACCTGCTCCACCTCGACGGCCGGTCGCTGCTCCACGTCCCGCTCGAGAGCCGCAAGCAGCTCCTCCGATCCATTCTGCGCGCCGCGGACACGCGTGTCCGCTTCGCCGATCATGTCGTCGGCGAGGGTCTCGTCTTCCTCGAGGCGGCGCGGAAACAGGGCCTCGAGGGCGTCATCGCCAAGCACCGCCGCTCGGTCTACGAGCCGGGTCGCCGGGCTCGAACCTGGCTGAAGATCAAGATCCGGCCCGAGCAGGAGCTGGTCGTCGGCGGCTGGACCCCAGGCGAGGGCGCCGCGAAGGACCTCGGCGCGCTGGTCGTCGGCTATTACCAGCGCGAGGGCCGGGGCAAGCCCAAGCTGCGCTTCGCGGGCAAGGTCGGCTCGGGTTTCAACGCCGCCACGCGCAAGCGCATGCGCGAACGCCTGGCCCCGCTCGCGACCGAGGACTCGCCGTTCGACCCGCCCCCGCCGCGCGACTATCGTGGCCGCTGGGGCGGCGAGCTCCGGAATGTGGTCTGGGTCAAGCCCGACATCGTGATCCGGGCCGAGCTCGGCGGCTGGACCCGCGACGGGATCGTGCGCCAGGCGGCGTTCAAGGGCTTCGACGAGGGCGGCAAGCCGCCGACCGAAGTCGTCCGCGAGACACCCGTCCCAACAGATGCCACGGTCGACGCCGTCGAGGCGGCGATGCCCGATCCAGAGGAAGATGGCCCCATGGCATCGACGGCCGGGCGCGGCGTGGCCGCAGGCGGTGGCAGGCCACGACCATCAGCGAGCGCCGGGACTGCGTCCGTTCGCGCAGGGAGCGGCGCGCGTCGCCGAGGGCGAGGCGCCGCGTTTGCGAAGCACGAGTTCGCCTGGGAGGCGAGCCCGGCGGAGCTCGCCACCCTCGACGGCATGACCAAGGACGGTGCCTGGAGTGTCGGCGGCTTCGAGCTCAAGCTCACGAACCTCGACAAGGTCCTGTTCAAGCCCAAGGCCGGCGATCCCGAGCCGGACGGGTCGAGGCCGAAGAAGGGCGCTCTCCCCGCGCCGGTCACGAAGCGCGAGCTTATCCGTTACTTCGCCCGCATCGCTCCGACGATGCTCCCGCATCTCGCCGAGCGCCCCCTCAACCTGCACCGCTTTCCGAACGGCGCCGATGGGCCGGCCTTCTGGCAGAAGGACATCCCCGAGACCGCGCCCACCTGGCTCCGGCGCTGGAAGGAGGTCGGGGTCGAGGAGCGCGAGGCGAACGAGCACCTGATCGGTGACCGCGTGGCGGCGCTGTGCTGGCTCGGCAACCAGGCGGCGTTCGAGGTCCACGCCTGGACGTCGCGCCTCGAGGACCCGATGACGCCCACGTTCGCGCTCGTCGACATCGACCCGGGCACCAAGACGACGTGGGAGGAGACCGTCACGCTCGCCCGGCTCTTCCGGACTGCCCTCGGACATCTCGGCGTGCGGGGCTACCCGAAGACGACCGGCAAGCGGGGCATCCAGGTCTGGATACCGGTGGTCCCGAAGTACACGTTCCGCGAGACGTCCGACTGGGTGGAGCAGCTGTCGCGCGCGGTCGGCAGCACGGTGCCCGATCTCGTCTCCTGGGAGTGGGCGAAGGCGTCGCGCCGCGGGAAGGCCCGGCTCGACTACACCCAGAACACGTACATCAAGACCCTCGTCGCACCGTACTCCGTGCGGCCTGCCGAGGGCGCCCCGGTGTCGACACCGATCGCGTGGGACGAGCTCGACGACCCGGACCTGCGCAGCGACCGGTGGACGATCCGGACCGTCGTGGAGCGGGTCGAGCGGTTGGGCGACCTCTTCGCACCGGCCCAGACCGACGAGCAGGAGCTGCCGCCGCTGTAAGGCCCAGACGAGCGGGCGCCGCGGCGAGCGGCGCCGCGTCGATCAGACGAGCGGGACGACCTCACGCATGAAGCGGGCAACGATCGCGCGCAGCCCGACCGCGTCGCGCGGCGGGAAGGCGAGGGCGAGGTGGTCGACGCCGAGGTCGGCAAATGCTCGGATGTCCGCGGCGACATCGGCCGGGCTGCCGTGGATCGTGTAGAACGACTCCGCGCCGGCGTCGAACTCCACCCGGGCCCGAGCGGAGAGTCGCGGCATCGGCCGCGCGGAGGCCTCCGCCGCCTCGCGGACCACCGGGATCCGCCCGGCAAGCGCGGATGGGCTCGCGGCAGAGGCGTGATAGGCATCGGCCTGCCGGCCCGCGCGGCGGAGGGCCCGCTCGTCGCGACCGCCCAGCCAGATCGGCACGTTGACACCCTGGGCGGGAAGAGGCTGGAAAGAGAAATCCTCGAAGCTGTGGAACCGGCCGTGGAACGGCTCGCGGCTGCCTGACCAGAGGTGCCGGCACACGGCGATCGTCTCCTCCGTGTAGGCGCCTCGAACGTGGAACCTGTCGCTCACGCCGACGTTCGCGAACTCGGCTGCGCTCCAGCCGACGCCGAGCCCGACGATGAGGCGGCCCTCGGAGAGCGCATCCAGCGTGGCCAGCTGCTTGGCCAGCACGACCGCGTTGCGCATCGGGACGACGATCACGCTGGCCCCGAGGCGAATCGCGCGGGTGCGCCCCGCGAGCCAGGCCAGCGTCGTGATCGCCTCGTAGATCCGCCCGTAGTCCTCCGCACCGGCGTGGTCGATCAGGATATGGTCCGTCGCCCACACGTCGGTGAAGCCATGCTCCTCGGCGAGCTCGGCGGCGGCGACCATGCCGTCGCGGTTGGCCTCGTCGCCGAGGGAGGGGAGCACGAGCCCGTAGTCCATCCGCGGCATCGTAGCGGCGCTCGCGCAACGCCTGTCTCCGATGCCAGCGAGGCCACCTTAACCTTCTCGTTAACGGAAAGTCGCCTCCGCCCTTGGCAGGCCCGCCGTCGACTCGGCGGCAAGCCACGATGCGGGCGACGACACGCCGCTGCTGCGCATTCAGGAGGTGGCCGACCTCGTCGGGCTGACCCCCCGATCAATCCGCTACTACGAGGAGATCGGGCTCCTCGAGCCCGCGGCGCGCTCCGAGGGCGCGTACCGGCTGTACGACGCCGACGACGTCGCCCGGCTCCGGTTCATCAAGGGCCTCCGCGACGATGCCGGCTTCAGCCTGGCCGAGATCGGCCAGCTCCTCGAGGACGAGACCGCCCGTGCGGCGAACCGCGTCCGCTTCCGCGCGAGCCGCAGGCCGGCCGAGCGGCGGGCCGTGCTGCTCGACGGGATGGCTCGGATCGACCGCCAGGTCGCGACGCTGCGCGCGAAGATCGCCCGGCTGCAGGCGATGATCGATGCCGCCGATGAGCGGCGCGACCACCTCGAAGGCCACCTCCGCGGGCTCACCACCGAAGCCCGGACCGGTACCTCGGACAGGGGCGGGGATCAGTCGGGCGGCGCCGGCCGATGACGTCGCCACGCCGTGGGCTTCGCCGCCTGGCCCGGTTCGAAGGCTGGAGCGCGATGCGCCATCGCAACTATCGGCTGTTCTTCGCCGGCCAGGGCCTGTCCCTCATCGGGACGTGGATGATGACCGTGGCGCAGAGCTGGCTGATCCTCCAGCTGACTGGCGACCCGCTCCTGCTGGGCGTCGTCGCCGCCGTCCAGTGGCTGCCGGTGCTCGTCCTCGGGCTCTTCGGCGGCCTGATCGCGGATGCGCTGCCGAAGCGGCGGACGATGCTCGTGACCCAGGGCTTCGCCGCGATCCTCAGCCTGACCATGGCGATCCTGGTCATCAGCGGGACAGTCGCCGTCTGGCACGTGATCGTCGTCGCGTTCCTCCTGGGCATCCGGAACGCCGTGGACCTGCCGACGCGCCAGTCATTCGCGGTCGAGATGGTCGGGCGCGAGGACGTGGGCAACGCGGTCGCGCTCAACTCGGCGATGTTCAACGGCGCACGTGTCATCGGGCCGGCCGTAGCCGGCATCACCATCGGTGCGTTCGGCGTCGGCGCGGCCTTCCTCATCGACGCGATCTCGTACCTGGCCGTGATCGTCGCCCTGCTGGCGATGCGCGAGACGGACCTGCACACACGTCCGGGCATCGAGCGTCCGACCACGATGCGCGCTGCGCTCGGGAACCTCGCCGAGGGCCTCGGCTACGTGCGCCGGACGCGGCTCGTGCTCCTGCCGATCCTGACCGTCGGCCTGGTGTCGACGTTCGGCATGAACTTCACGGTGGTGATCCCGCCATTCGTCCAGGAGGTGCTCCACGGCGACGCGACGGCCTACGGCTTCCTGATGGCCGCGACCGGCGTCGGATCGGTGATCAGTGCGCTCGCGATCGCGTTCTCGGGCCGGACGATTCCGGTGGTCATCGGCCTCGGCGGCGCGACGCTCGGCATCGCGGAGATCGTCCTCGGCGGGTCGAGCTCGATCCCGATCGCCCTGGTCGCGATGTTCGTTGCCGGGGTCGGCAGCATCTCGATGGCGGCGACGGCAAACACGCTCGTCCAGCTGACCGTGCCCGACCAGCTCCGGGGGCGGGTCATGAGCGTGTACACGACGGTCTTCGCCGGATCGACCCCATTTGGCGGCCTCATCACCGGCGCGATCGCGTCCGGTTTCGGCGCCGCCTCGGCCATCGTGCTCGGCGGTGCGCTGAGCCTGGCGGCGGGCGCGGCGGCGATCGCATCGATCCGGGGCAGGACGATCCACGCGCGTCGCGGCCGACCGCTCCCCGCCACGGGTGGAGAGGCCATGGAGGTCGGAGCCGGAGGCCTCACCAGCGTCAGGCCCCGCTAGCCGGATCCTCCCGCGCGGCATGGGCGTCGGGCCGCGCGCCTGCCTCGCGCCACGGTAGGTGCAGGAGGCCGAGCAACGGCTCCCCGGTCGACTGCCGGAGCGTGAGCCCACCATCGGTCGCGCGCTCGAGCTCGACCTCGACCGCATCGTCGCCCGGGTGATTGGGGTCGTAGACGCCGATCGAAACCCGATCCGGCGTCTCGTCGTAGCGGTAGCCGACGACCTGGTGGCCGAGGTCGAGCGCGAGCGGGTTCACCGTCGCGCTCCGGATCAACCCGATCATCGGCGGTTCGCCGGCGTCGATCTCCGCGCGGATCGCGGGCCACGCCCGGCGAACCGCGTGCCGCCAGCGCGCCCGCTCGCCGCCGGCTGCCGCGGCCCAGAACCGGAGCGGCACGGTCCACAGCGGCCCGAACGAGGCGAACTGTCGATCGACGATCTCGGTGAATAACGGCGTGCCAGGCGCGGGAGGGGCGAGGTCGGTCGGCGCGTCTTCGCCGCGTTCGAACCGGTCGCGCGCCGCGAAGGCCATGCCACCACAGAGCCCCCGGCCGACGTCACCGATCCCGACCTGCAGCAGCGCGAAGCTCCAGCTTCGCGCCGGCCCGGCCGGCCAGCGGTTGGCGAACCGGAACCCATGGCGCGACGGGAGAAACCCCGGGACCGAATCGCTGGCCACGTGCCCAGCCTACGTCGAGCCGGCAGTCAGGGACCGGATCGAAACGCTTGGGTCCGTATGACCCCGAAGTCGAGGCGGTTGCGCACGAACGAGCCTCGCTGGGCGGCGCATCACCGCTGGATCGGCTGCGAGGTGTCTTTCTGTGGCGGCCCGTTCCCAGCTTCGACGAGGTTCGGCGGTCAGGGGGCTGGGAACCGGACCGATCGGGGCGAACCTCGTCATGTTGGTGTCGGGCGTGACCCATCGCCGGGATGCGGTTCCGTGGCGCGACGATGGAGATCGAGATGACGACGCCGGGCCCCTGGGCAGGGCCCGGCGTCGCCGGGGGATTCGATGCGGCGGACCCCGGTCGGGGGCCAGGCCCGCCGCTCGCTACTTCAACTTGACCGGAATGGCTGGGCGTGCCGGACGGCGCGGTCGTTGCCGACCGCGCCGCCCTGGAGGAGACCGCCGGTCGCGCGGCGGCTCATGTGGTGCGCGGGCGCGCGTCGCGCCGGGCTCGCGTCCCGCGGGGACATCGGCATCGCGACTCGGTCTCCTCTTTGACACCACTCGACGTGGTTTCCCTCGCCGAGATGCCACGGACGATACACACCACTGGTAGGGGTGTCAAGATTGCAAAGGCGTTACAGATCGGCCGCGGCTACGATCTCCAGGTGTCCGAAGTCGTCGAGCCGCCGCCGCGCCATACGAACCGGCTCGCGGGCGAGACCAGCCCGTACCTGCTGCAGCACGCCCACAACCCGGTGGACTGGTACCCGTGGGGGCCGGAGGCGCTGACCCGGGCCAAGCTCCTCGACCGCCCGATCTTCCTGTCGATCGGCTATGCGGCGTGCCACTGGTGCCACGTGATGGAGCGCGAGTCGTTCGAGGACGAGGGCACCGCGGCGTACCTGAACAGCCGGTTCATCGCGATCAAGGTCGATCGCGAGGAGCGGCCGGACCTCGACCAGATCTACATGGCCGCGGTGCAGGCGATGACCGGTGGCGGCGGCTGGCCGATGTCAGTGTTCCTCACGCCGGAGGGCCGGCCGTTCTACGGCGGGACCTACTTCCCCGATCGACCCAGCCACGGGCTGCCCGGCTTTCCGCAGGTCCTGGAGGGCATCGATCGGGCGTGGCGCGAGCAGCGCGGCGAGCTTGAGGATGCCGGTCGGCGCCTGGTCGGCCAGCTCGCGGCGCAGTCAGCGAATGCGATCGGTGCGGCACCGGGTCCGGACGTGCTCGACACCGCGGTCGCGCTGCTGGAGCAATCCTTCGACGCGGCCCGGGGCGGCTGGGGCGGGGCGCCGAAGTTCCCGCAGCCGATGACCATCGAGCTGCTGCTCCGGCGCGCGGCGGCCGGCGATCCCCGGGCGCTGCCGATGGCGCGCCGGACCCTCGATCGGATGGCCGATGGCGGCGTCCGCGACCAGCTCGGCGGCGGCTTCCATCGCTACGCGACCGATGCGATCTGGCTCGTGCCCCACTTCGAGCAGATGCTGTACGACAACGCCCAGCTCGCCCGGACCTACCTGCACGCGTGGGCGCTCACCGGCGACGCCCGCTACCGGGCCGTGGCCACGGGCACGCTCGATTACGTCCTGCGCGAGCTGACCACGCCTGACGGCGCCTTCGCGGCGAGCCAGGATGCGGACACCGACGGCGTCGAGGGTGCGACCTTCACGTGGCGCGCCGAGGAGGTGCGAGCGGTGCTCGGCGACGACGCCGCGCTGTTCTCGACGGGGTACGGCGTGACCGACGGCGGCAACTGGGAGGGCGTCACGATCCTCTCGCGCGTCCGGCCGACGGCCGAGCTGGCGAAGCTCTACGCGATCCCGAACGCCGAGGTGGAGGCGAGGCTCGCGCGCGCACGCGAGCGTCTGCTCGAGGTGCGGGCGCGCCGCGCCCAGCCGGCGCGGGACGACAAGGCCCTCGCGGCGTGGAACGGGCTGGCGATCGGGGCCCTGGCCGACGCGGCGCGGCTGCTGCGGCAGGCCCCGGAGGGTGCCGCCGACGCGGCGCGCTACCGCGCCGCGGCCGAGCGGGCCGCCGACACGATTCTCCGCGGCCTGCTCGACGCGGACGGCAGGCTCGCCCGATCTTGGAAGGACGGCAGGGCAACCGGACAGGGCGTCCTCGAGGACTACGCGAATCTCGCCGACGGCCTGCTCGCGCTGTACGAGGCGACGTTCGAAGAGCGCTGGTTCACGACTGCCCGCGCCCTCGCCGACGCGATCCTCGACCGGTTCGGTGACCTTGCCGGCGGGTTCTTCGATACCGGGATCGATCACGAGCAGCTCGTCACGCGCCCCAAGGACATCCAGGACAACGCCACGCCCTCGGGCAGCTCGATGGCGACGCTCGTGCTGCTGCGGGTCGCGGCGTTCACCGGCGAATCGCGCTACCGCGAGACGGCTGAGCGCGCCCTCGCCACGACCACGCCGTTCACGGTCCGCTACCCGACCGCATTCGCCCTGTGGCTCCAGGCGACGGATTTCGCGCTCGCTCCCGTGGCCGAGGTGGCGATCGTCGGCGACCTCGACGATCCGGCGACGATGGCCCTGCTCGAAGTGGCCTCCACCGCCTACGCGCCGAATCGCGTCGTGGCGGCGTCGCCGCTGCGCGACGGCCCCAGCGCCGTGCCCCTGCTCGCGGACCGGACCAGACAAGGCGGTCGATCCACGGCATACGTCTGCCGGAACTTCGCGTGCCGGCTCCCGGTGACCGACCCCGACGCGTTGCGCGAGCAGCTCACCGAGCTCACGGCCGCGGTCTAGCGTCGGAAGCGAGATGAAGGTCTACATCAGCGTCGACATGGAGGGCATCGGTGGGATCAGCCACAGCCTGCCGACCGACCGTGGCGATGCCGGCTACCCGGCCGCGGTAGCACTGATGGTCGGTGAGGCGAACGCCGCGATCGAGGGCGCGTTCGCCGGCGGCGCCACCGAGGTGCTCGTCAACGACAGCCACGGCCTGATGTTCAACCTCACCCCGGAGGACCTCGATCCCCGCGCCGTGCTGCTCCAGGGCCAGAAGCCATGGTCGATGGTCGCTGGCGCCGGTCCCGAGCAGGGCTTTGAGGTTGCCCTTTTCGTGGGCTACCACGCTCGCGCCGGCCACCCAACGGGCACGATCGCGCACACCTACAGCGGCGAGCCCACGCTCACGACCCTCCAGGGGCGGCCGGTCGGCGAGGCCGGGATCAACGCTCTGCCGCTCGGGGCGTGGGGCGTGCCGATCGGGCTCGTGAGCGGTGACGACCAGGTCGCGCTCGAGACCGAGGCGTGGTTCCCGTGGGCCGAGCAGGTGGTCGTGAAGACGGCCCGCGGCCGGCGGGCGGCCGCGTCCGTGCACCCGACCGTCGCGCGCGACCGTGTTCGCGCCGGGGCGGAACGGGCGGTGCGGCGGGCAACTGACGGCGGGATGCAGCTCTTCGACGTCGGCCGCCCGGTGGTGCTCGAGGCGGAGTACCGGCACTCGCTCGAAGCGGACTTCGCGGCGCTGGTGCCGCTGGCCGAGCGGTACGGCGACCGCGGCGTGCGGGTCACGACCGACGATCCGGTCATCGCGTATCGGGCGTTCCTGGCGGGCGTCCGGATCGCCGGGCTCGCCGCGTAGCGAGCGCCGGGCAGCTCAACGGTCAGGTCGCGGCGGAGTCGTCCTTCGGCGTGTCGTCTTCAGAGCGGAGCTTCTCGGCCTCCGCACGAGCCTCCCGCACGCCGCGGCCGAAGATGCGCCCGAGCTCGGGGAGCGTCTTCGGTCCCCGGATGATCAGCACGATGATCAGGACGACGATCAGGACGACGGCGACGTCGCTCACGCACCGGATGGTAGCGGTGGCGCCGCTCGACCATCGGGCTTGACTCCGGACCCGTACAACCGTATGGTTGTATCAATGCAGATTGCCCCAACGGACTTCGACAGGATGTTCGGCGCCCTCGCCGACGCGACGCGGCGCGACATCGTTCGCCGCGCCATCGACGCCAGCGAAGGTGTCGCGCAGTTGGCAGCCCACTACCCGATGAGCTTTGCCGCCGTGCAGAAGCACGTCGCGATCCTCGAGCGAGCGGGGCTGGTCACCAAGGAGCGCAGCGGGCGGCGAAAGGTCGTCCGGGCGAACATGGAGGCGGTCGCAGTCGCTCGCCGCCTGCTCGACCGATACGAGGAGCTGTGGCGCGGTCGGATCGACCGGATGACCGCGCTCGTCGCCGGGAACATATCGATGACCGTCACCGCCGTCCGTAAGGACATCGACCGCCTGACGATGACCCTCGACGCCGATTTCGACGCGTCGCCGGGGCGCGTCTGGGAGCTTTGGGCGGACCCGCGCCAGCTCGAGCGCTGGTGGGGCCCACCGAGCTATCCCGCGACCGTCACCGCGCACGATCTCCGCGCCGGCGGCCGGGTCGAGTACCACATGACCGGACCCGAAGGCGACCAGGCCCGGGGCTACTGGGAGGTCGTCGAGGCCGACGCACCGCGCCGGCTGTTCTTCCGCGACGGGTTGGCGAATGCGGATGGCACGCCGAACTCTGACATGCCCTTGCACCAGGTCGACGTGACGATCGCGGAGCTCGGCGACGGCCGGACCAGGATGTCGATCGAAAGCATCTTCCCCGACGCCGCGGCGATGGAGCAGGTGCTCGCGATGGGCATGGAGGAGGGGCTCACCCAGGCCGTCGGGCAGATCGATGCGATCCTTGCCGAAGATGTCGTCCCCACGGGCGCGGCGCGCTGAGCGCCCACCGCGCATCAAGTACCAGGAGAGAACGATGACCGCAACGACCGCCATCGCGCCCGAGACTCGGACCCTCGAGGTCCCCGGCGCCACCCTGACCTACGACATCCGCCGCAACGAGGCCACCGTTCAACCGCCCCTGTTCCTGATCGGCTCGCCGATGGCCGCCGGCGGCTTTCCGACGCTCGCCGGGCACTTCACCGACCGGGAGGTCATCACGTACGACCCTCGCGGGAGCGAGCGCAGCACCGCGCACGATCCTTCGAAGCCCATCACGACCGAAGTGCAGGCCGAGGACGTGCACCGGATCATCGAGGAGGTCGGTGGCCCGGTTGATCTGTTTGCGAGCAGCGGCGGTGCGGTCGTCGCGCTCGCGCTCATCGCGAAATACCCGGGCGACGTCCGAACAGCGGTCGCGCACGAGCCGCCGCTCGCCTCGCTGGTGCCGGACCGGGAGCATGCGCTCGCAGCGAACCGGGCGATGCACGAGACCTATCAGCGCAGCGGCTGGGGCGCCGGAATGGCCCACTTCATGCAGGTCGTCATGCACCGTGGCCCGTTCACCGCGGAAGACGCCGCGGCGCCGCCGCCGGACCCGGCCACGTTCGGCATGCCGGCGGGGGACGACGGCAACCGGAGTGACCTGATGCTCGGTCACAACGTCGTCTGGCTGACCAGCTTCGAGCCCGACTTCGACCGCCTCCGCGCCGCTCCCACCCGGATCGTCATCGGCGTCGGCGAGAAATCCAACGGCGAGCTGGCGCACCGTGGCGGCGAGGCCGTCGCGCAGCGGCTGGGCCTCGAGCCGGTCGCATTCCCGGGCGACCACGGCGGCTTCCTCGGCGGCGAGTACGGCCAATCGGGCGAGCCCAACGCGTTCGCCGCGAAGCTGCGCGAGGTCTTAGCGGCATAGCGGGACCTTGCCGCAGGATCGCGCTGCGAGACGCGGGGCTATCGTGACCAGATGGCCTTGTCGGCGCCGCTTCTCGTCTTCGGACCGCGCTCGACGACGTACGACTTCGGGAGCGGCCACCCGCTGACACCGCGCCGCTTCGGGCCGGGCATCTCGCTCCTGGAGACGCTCGGCGCCGTGCCGAATCTCGCTCCCGAGCCGGCGAGCGACGCCGAGCTCGAGTGGATCCACGACGCGGCGTATCTCGACGTCGTGAAGGCCTTCTCGCGCGAGCCGCTCGGGCCGTCTCGGGCGGGCATCGGCCCGGGCGACACGCCAGCGTTCGCGGGAATGCACGAGGCCTCCGCCGCGGTCGCGGGCGGATCGCTCCGGGCGATGGAGGCGATTAAGCGCGGGGACGTCGTCCACGCCTTCCATCCTGGCGGTGGGCTCCACCACGCGATGCCGGCGCGGGCCTCGGGCTTCTGCGTCTACGACGACCCGGCGCTCGCGATCGCTCGGGCGCGGCGCGACGGGCTCCGGGTCCTGTACGTCGACCTCGACGTCCACCACGGGGACGGCGTGCAGGCGATCCACTGGTCCGACCCGGGCGTGATGACCGTGTCGATCCACGAGACAGGCCTGGCGCTCTTCCCGGGCACGGGCTTTCCCGACGAGCTCGGTGGCGGCGACGCGGTCGGGACGAAGGTCAACCTGCCGCTCGACCCCGGAACCGGCGAGCGCGGCTGGCTGGCTGCGCTCGAGCTGGTCCTGCCGGTGCTCGCCGAGGCGTTCCAGCCCGAGATCGTCGTTTCGCAGCATGGCGCGGACGCCCACGCCTTCGACCCGCTGGCGCATCTCCGCGTCACGACCACGGCGATGGGCACCGCCGCCCGCCTCGTCGACTCACTGGCCCACCGCTGGGCGGGCGGCCGCTGGCTCGCGACCGGCGGCGGCGGCTACGACGTCTACCGCGTCGTGCCGCGTGCCTGGTCGCAGGTCTGGCTCGCGGCGAATCACGCCCCCGTGCCGGATGCGATCCCCGCGACCTGGCGCGAGCAATGGGCCGCGGATGCGGGGCGGTATGACCAGGCGCCAATCCCGGCAACCTTCGACGACCCGCCGAATGCCGGCCTCCCGTACCGCGCCGCAGACGAAGCGGCCGACGCTCGGGCGCTGCGGATCGCGGAGCAGGTGCTCGATCTCGTCCTGGGGCACCTGCGAGTTCCATAAACAGTGTCTGCTGCGCCGAACGTCACGCTCGCGGATCGTCCGTGGGGCACTCTGGAGCACATTCGCGGGGCGAGTTTTCGTGCCCCGTGCTGCTGCCAGCGACGTCTGGCAGGAAAGCCCGGCCAACCACGAATGCTCATTGGCCTTCGCCGCATCGAACATCTGATCGAAAGGCGCTTCCCGGAGTAAACTCCTCCCCCCGTGACCACCACCACCCGCCCACGCGCGGGACGCCGGAGCGTTCCGAGCCCGACGAGCTCTCACGGCGACCCGCTGGCGCCGTTCTCGCCGGCCGTCCGGGCCTGGTTCGAGTCGGCATTCGAGACGCCCACCGCGGCGCAGGTCGGTGGCTGGGCATCGATCTCGACCGGCCGCCACACGCTGATCCACGCCCCGACCGGGAGCGGCAAGACCCTCGCCGCGTTCCTGTGGTGCCTGGACCGGCTGGCGCGGGATCCGTCGCCGGCACCCTCGCGTTCGACGCCGGGCAGCGTGCGGGTCCTGTACGTCTCGCCGCTCAAGGCCTTGACCTACGACGTCGAGCGCAACCTGCGCGCGCCGCTGCACGGCATCGGCTTGGCGGCCCAGCGCCTGGGCGAGCCCCAGCCCCTGATCTCGATCGCCGGGCGGACCGGCGATACGCCGCAGGAGCAGCGGCGGGAGCTCGCCCGGCGGCCGCCGGACATCCTGGTCACGACGCCCGAGAGCCTGTACCTGCTCCTGACCAGCGGCGCCCGCGACACGCTGCGGGGCGTCGAGACGGTCATCCTCGACGAGGTCCACGCGATCGCGGGCACCAAGCGCGGTGCCCACCTCGCCCTCTCGCTGGAGCGTCTCGAGCAGCTGCGGCCCAAGGACGCGCCGACGCTGCAGCGGATCGGGCTGTCGGCGACGCAGCGCCCGCTCGAGACCATCGCCCGGTTCCTGGGCGGCATCGGGCCGGGACGCGAGGTCGAGATCGTCGACGCCGGGAGTCGCAAGGCGCTCGAGCTCGAGGTCGTCGTCCCGGTCGAGGACATGGCCCGCCTGGGCGAGGTCCTGCCCGCCGAGGAGCAACCCGGCGGTCCCGTGCCGTTCGGCGACATGCGCACCAGCATTTGGCCGGCGATCCACCCGCGCCTGCTCGAGCTGATCAAGGCGCACCACAGCACGATCGTGTTCACAAACAGCCGGCGCCTCGCCGAGCGGCTGGCCCAGCGGCTCAACGAGCTGGCCGGTGAAGAGCTGGTTCGCGCCCATCACGGCTCGATCGCCCGCGAGCAGCGGCTCCAGATCGAGGAGGACCTCAAGGCCGGGCGCATCCCCGGGCTCGTCGCCACGTCGTCGCTCGAGCTGGGCATCGACATGGGCGCGGTCGACCTGGTCGTCCTCGTCGAGTCCCCGACGAGCGTCGCCTCAGGCCTGCAGCGCGTCGGCCGCGCCGGCCACCACGTCGGCGAGCCATCGAAGGGGATCGTCTTTCCCAAGTTCCGGGGCGACCTGCTCGAGTCGGCGGTGGTCGTCAAGCGCATGCACGAGGGCGCGATCGAGACCACGGTCATGCCCCGCAACCCGCTCGACGTCCTGGCCCAGCAGCTGGTCGCGATGGCGGTGATGGATCCCTGGACCGTCAGCGACCTGCTCGAGACCGTGATACGTGCGGCGCCGTTCGAGACGCTCTCCCGCGAAGCGCTCGAGGCGGTCCTCGGCATGCTCGCAGGCGCCTATCCCTCGGACGAGTTCGCCGAGCTGAAGGCGCGGATCGCATGGGACCGCGTGACCGATGTCGTCGAAGGCCGGCGCGACGCGCGGGTCGTGGCGGTGACGAGCGGAGGGACGATCCCGGACCGCGGACTGTTCGGCGTCTTCCTCGCCGGCGAGGCGGGGACGCCCGGGCGGCGCGTCGGCGAGCTCGATGAGGAGATGGTCTACGAGCTCCGCGCCGGCATGCACGGCGACGTCGTGGTGCTCGGCGCGAGCAGCTGGCGGGTGCTCGACATCACGCCCGATCGGGTGATCGTCGAGCCGGCGCCCGGCGTGCCCGGCAAGCTGCCGTTCTGGAAGGGCGACGCGGTGGGCCGGCCGGTCGAGCTGGGTCGGGCGATCGGCGGCTTCCTGCGCGAGGCCGAGGGTGACCTGGCCCGCGGCGAGAAGGGCCTTCGCTCACTGAGCGCGCGGCTCCGGGAACAGCACGACCTCGACGAGCTGGCCGCGAACAACCTGGTCGCCTACCTCGACGAGGAGCGCGAAACGGCCGGCGCGCTGCCGACCGACCGGCGGCTCGTGGTCGAGCGCTTCCGCGACGAGCTGGGCGACTGGCGGCTCGTGATCCTGTCGCCGTTCGGTGGGCGCGTGCACGCGCCGCTGACGCTGGCCATCGAGACGCGGCTCCGCGAGCGGCTGGGGATCGAGGCGCAGACCATCTGGTCCGACGACGGCATCGCGGTCCGGCTGCCCGAGGGCGAGGGCGACGGCGACGCGCGCCGCCTGGCCGAGATCGAGGCCCTGCTGTTCCCGGCCGCCGACGAGGTCGAGGACCTGGTCGTCGAGGCCGTCGGAGGGTCCGCGCTGTTCGCGTCGCGCTTCCGCGAGAACGCGGGAAGGGCGCTCCTGCTGCCGCGCCGGCGGCCCGGTGCGCGGACACCCTTGTGGCAGCAGCGCCAGCGCGCCGCCGACCTGCTCCAGGTCGCGTCCCGCTACGGCAGCTTCCCGATCCTGGTCGAGACGTATCGGGAGTGCCTG
>VBGT01000017.1 GCA_005889475.1 Chloroflexota bacterium
ACCGCCTGCGCGCCGCCGTCCTGCATGAACCGACCCGCGTTCTCGGTCGCCTCGTCGCTCGTTGCGTAGGTCAGGAAGGGCATGTCGCCGATCACGAGCGCGCGCCGAGTCCCGCGCACGACCGCGCGGGTGTGGTGGAGCATCTCGTCCATCGTGACCTTGACGGTCGTCTCGTAACCGAGGACGACCTGCCCGAGCGAGTCGCCGACGAGGATCATCGGGATGCCCGCCTCGTCGAGGATCCGGGCGGTCGGGTAGTCGTAGGCGGTGAGCATCGGGATCCGCTCGCCATCGGCATACATCCGGCCGATATCCGAGATGGTCAGCCGCCGGATCTCCTCGCTCGACGCGCTCATCTAGACCGTCCCTCGCTGCTGGTTGGCTGCTGCATTCCCGCAGTCTGCGCGTCGGAATCTCGGGCGTCCAACGCTGCCGCCACGCGGTCGAGGATCCGGTCCGCGACCTCGCGCTTGGACAGCAGCGGCAGCTCGTCCTTCGAACCCGAGCGATCGAAGATCGTGACCCGGTTGGTGTCCGTTCCGAATCCCGAGCCGGCCTCGCTGACGTCGTTGGCCACGAGAAAGTCGATGCTCTTCGCGGCGACCTTGCCCGGGGCCCGCTCCAGGCTGCCGGTCTCGGCAGCGAACCCGACGAGGATCGGCGCGGCCTTCCCGTTTCGCTTCTCGCCGACGAGCGACGCGACCTCGCCGAGCAGGTCTGGGGTGGGGGACAGCTCGAGGGTCAGGCCCTCGGCACGGGGGATCTTGCGGTCCTGGGGCTTCGACGGCGTGAAGTCGGCGACGGCGGCAGCCATCACGAGGGCGTCAGCCGGCTTGGCGATCCGCCCGTCGCTCCCGTCACTGGCGCCCGGGGCCGGTGCCGACGCCATTGCGTTCCGCAAGGCAGCGCGCAGCTCGGCGGTCGATTCGACACGGATGACGTCCGCGCCCTCCGGGAGCGCGACCTCGACGGCGGCGGCGATCAGCGTCACTGCCGCTCCCCGCGCGAGGGCCGCGTCGGCCAATGCGGCGCCCATCCGACCTGTCGAGCGGTTGCCGATGTAGCGGACAGGGTCGATCGGCTCGCGCGTGCCGCCGGCGGTGATCACGATGCGTCGGCTGACGAGATCGGCCTCGCGTGGCGTCCCGTCGGTGATCGGTGGACGCCGAGCGGCGTCGGGCTGGCGGATCGGCTGCGAATCGAGGGCCTCGACAACGGCGTCGACGATCGCCGGCAGCTCGGCCAGGCGACCAACGCCGGATTGCCCGGAGGCCAGCGGCCCGCTCTCCGGCGCGACCACGACGTAGCCGAACGCCTCACGCAGCCGGCCGACGTTGGCCACGGTCGCGGGATGCGTCCACATGTCGCCGTCCATCGCCGGCGCGACCACGACCGGGGCGCTCGTGGCCAGCGCCGCGGCGGTGACGACGTCGCCCGCGAGGCCGTTGGCCATCGCCGCGAGCCAGTGCGCCGTCGCCGGCGCGACGACGATCGCGTCGGCCGAGTCGGCGACGACGATGTGCCCGATCCGGCCGTCCGGCAGGAGGTCCAGGACGTCCGACTCCACCGGGTGGCGCGACAGCGCGGCGAATGACAGCGGACCGACGAAGCGGGTTGCCGACGGCGACAGCAGCACCACAACATCCGCGCCCTCGGCCGTCAGCAATCGGAGCAGCTCGACCGCTTTGTACGCGGCGATCGAGCCGGTCACTCCCAGGGCGATCAGCCGGCCCTCGAGCCGGCGAGCCCCAGGGCCCGGCGCTGCGGTCACGACAGGTTGAGTTGGAGCGGCTGGCCGCCGGCCACCTCGGCGTGCAGGATGGCCAGGCCCTTCAGGGTGAGCTCGGGATCGATCGCCTCGACGCCCTCGAGCGCGCCGGCCCACGCGCCCTGCGACAGCCCGCCCGTGAGCACGATGTGCACGTCCCCTGCGGACACGTCGCCCGCGTCAGCGAGCTCGCGCCGGATGCGCGCGAGCAGCCCGGTTACAAGCGCCTGGTAGCCGAGCACGGCGCCGCTCTGGATCGCCGACGCGGTGTCTCGCCCGATCGCCCGATCGGGGCTGCGCAGCTCGACCCTCGGCAGCTTCGCCGTGCGCGAGGCGAGCGCATCGAGCCCGACCTCGATGCCCGGCGCGATGGCCCCGCCCACGAAGGCGCCGTCGGATGCGACGCAATCGAACGTCGTCGCCGTGCCGAGGTCGACCACAACCGCCGGCGTCCCGTACAGACGCGCGACCGCAAGGGCATTCACGAGCCGGTCCGCGCCGACATCGCTCGGCCGGTCCACTCGCACGGGGATCGGGACCGTGCCTGCCGAAGCGAGGAGCAGCGGCCGCTCGCGCCGTGCCGCCACCGCTTCGAGGGCGCCGCTCAACGACGGGACAACGGAGGCGCAGACGATGGCCGAGATGTCGCCGAACGCGGCGTCGTCGAGGTGAAGCAGGTCCTCGAGCAGGACCTCGAGCTCGTCGGGCGTCGCCGAGCGCGGGGTAGCCGCCCGTCGGACGGCGGTCAGGCTGCCGTTCCGGAACGAGCCGATCGTGACGTTCGAGTTGCCGACGTCGATCGCGAGCAGCACGGCGCGATCATACGCGGCCCGATTCAGGCCGCCGCGAAGCCCGAAATCGGATCGCTCGCCGCAGACCCCAGCGCGATACTATCGATCGCAACCCCTTCCGCCCGAGTGCCCCCGGAGGAAGCGCCTGTGCCCAGCCAGCCGCCGGCGAAGTTCTTCGTGAACCAGGGCCTGGTGACGAGCCGCGAGGACATGCTCAACCTCCTGCGGCCGCTCCTCAAGCAGACCGTCTCGTATCGCTACCTCCGCGGGCAGAAGGTCGCCGCTCATGGGACCGGCTGGGTCGAGCGGATCGTGGTCGACCAGCCCGATGTGTCGACCTACTTCACGCCGATCGCGATCACGCTCAACGTCGACTCGTTCGAGCACCTCGACTTCCAGACCCGCCCCGACCAGCTCCTGGTCTACACGCTCGTCCAGGGCGACGAGTCGGTGGTCGTCGAGTTCACGCCCGGCGGCGACGGCACGTCGTCGCCATTCGAGCCGCGACAGCTCGCGTTCGACACCTCTGGTTACGTCCAGATGGAGCTGCAGGGCCTCGACTCCTCCGCCGCCGAGGAATAGGAGGGACATGGAGCCCCCGCGCCCGCGCGATTGAGGAGCAAAATCGGGCGTTAACGCGCGTACCATCGCGGCACGTCGGGCCTGCGCGAGCGGGCCCTCGAGGGAGGCGCGGACCGTGCCCGCCCGGGCGCGGCACGCTCGATGGAGGGAGGGACGGAACCGGGTGAGCACTGCAGTGGACGCGGCCCCGCGCCCCGCCGGTGGCGGTGGCGCGATCGCCGACTACTTCAAGTTCGGTGAACGTGGCACTGACTTCATCACCGAGGCCCGAGGCGGGCTGACCACGTTCATGGTCATGGTCTACATCGTGTTCGTGAACGCGAGCATCCTCGGCGACGGCTTCGGCCTCGCCCCGACCGACCCCGGACGGATCGCCCTATCCGCCGGGACAGCGCTCATCGCGGGGATCATGACCATCGCGATGGGCGTCGTCGGGAACTACCCGTTCGCGCTCGCAGCGGGCCTGGGCATCAATGCAATCGTCGCGTTTGGGCTCACATTTGGGCGCGGCCTGACACCCGCCGGGGCGATGGGCGTCATCGTCCTCGAAGGTCTTGCCGTCACCGTTCTCGTGCTCATCGGCCTGCGCGAGGCGGTCATGAACGCCATCCCGCTCGCCCTCAAGCGGGCGATCGGCGCCGGCATCGGCCTGTTCATCCTGTTCATCGGCTTCGCCAACGGCGGGTTGATCCAGACAGGATGCGCGCCCGGCTCCGAAGCCGCCAAGACGTGCATCGGCACGCTCGTCACGTATCACCTCCCGGAGACGACGGGTCAGTTCGTTTTCCTCTTTGGTCTTGCCCTCACCGTGGTGCTCTGGGCCCGCCGCATCAAGGCGGCGCTCGTCATCTCGATCCTCGTCACGACGATCGTCGCGCTGGTCGGTGGGGTCACAAGCATCCCTGCGAACATCTCGTGGGCACCGAGCTTCTCCACCATCGGTGCGTTCGACATCGGCAACGTGTTCACGACCCTGCCGCTCCTGACGGCGATCCTCGTGATCTTCGCGATCATGCTCACCGACTTCTTCGACACGATGGGCACGGTCACGGGCGTTGCCGCTGAGGCCGGTCTCGCGCGGGAGGACGGAAGCGTCCCTGGCGTCGGCCGCGTCCTGCTGGTCGATAGCATTGCCGCGGGCGTCGGCGGCCTTGCGGGTGTCTCGTCGAACACGACGTACATCGAGAGCGCCGCGGGCGTCGCCGACGGCGCGAGGACCGGATTCGCGTCCGTTGTCACAGGCGTCCTCTTCCTACTCGCGATCTTTCTGGCGCCGCTTGCGGGCATCATCCCGGGCGTCGCGACGGCCCCCGCGCTGGTGCTCGTCGGCTACCTCATGTTCACGCAGGTGCGAGACATCAAGGTCGGCGACGTCGAGGATGGGATCCCGGCCCTCCTGACGATGATCCTCATGCCGCTGACCTATGACATCTCGGTCGGCATCGGCGCCGGCTTCATCTCATGGGTCCTGATCAAGGTTGCGCGCGGCAAGGTGAGCGAGGTCCACCCGCTGATGTGGGTCGTCTCCGTCGCCTTCGCCTTGTTCTTCCTCCAGAACTGGCTGAACGCGTACCTGCCCAAGTAGCTCGTCGCTCCAGCCTCGGAACGCGGCCGGCGCCATCGCGCCGGCCGCTTCGATTCCCGGTCGTCCCCTCGGGCTCGGGTACCATCCCGGCGATGTTCGAACGGACGGCGCTGGCGGAAGGGCCGCGCGTGATCTCGGCACGTCTGCCCGCGGCGCGGTCAGTGTCGGCGGCCGCGTACGTGCGGGCCGGCTCGCGCCTCGAGTCCCGCGACCAGGCCGGGATGGCCCACTTCCTCGAGCATCTGACCTTCAAGGGCACGGCAGCCTTCCCGTCGACTCGCGCCCTCAGCGAGGCGATCGAGGGCGTCGGCGGCTCGTTCAATGCCGCCACCGATCGCGAGGCGACCGTCTACTGGGTGCGCGTGCCGCGGCGCGAGACGGAACGGGCGATGACCGTGCTCGGCGAGCTCATCTGCCGCCCCGCGCTGGACATGGCCGAGATCGACCGCGAGCGCGAGGTCATCATCGAGGAGATCCGCGGCTACCTCGACGACCCCGGCGAGTACGCCCAGATCCTGTTCCAGCAGGCGATGTTCGGGCCGGGCTCGCTTGGTCGCGAGATCTGCGGCGAGGAGTCGGACGTCCGCGGTCTGCCGGCGGACGGCATCCGTGCCTTCTGGTCGGCGACGTACCGGCCGGCCAATGCCGTCGTTGCGGTGGCGGGCGACCTCGACCACGGCGAGGCTGTCGACCTGGCGGCTCGCACTTTCGGGCGCGGCAACGGCGTCGTCCACGGGTTCGAGCCCGCACCCGCGCTGCCGGCAGGCTCGCGGATCCTGACCGGCCGCCGCGACACGACCCAGGCGCAGCTCTGCCTCGGCGTGCCCGCGCTGCCGCGGGATCATCCCGATGCGTGGGCGCTGGCGGTCCTCAACGCGATCCTCGGCGACGGCATGAGCAGCCGACTGTTCCTTGCCCTGGTCGATCGCGATGCCCTCGCCTACGACGTGGCCTCGGGCATCGTGGAATATGCCGATGCGGGCGCGCTGCAGGTCACGGCCGGCGTCGACCCGGGCCGGGTCGGCAAGGCCCTGGACGGGATCCTGCGTGAGCTCGCGGCGCTGCGCGACCAGGTGGTCGCCGACGACGAGCTCGCCAAGGCAAAGGCATACCTCTCGGGCGGGCTCGAGCTGCGCATGGAGGAGACGCGCCACCTCGCGGCGTGGATCGGCGGGCAGGAGGCTTTGCACGATCGGGTCCTGACGCTCGACGACGCGCTTGCCGCGATCGCGCGGGTCAGCGCCGCCGATCTCGCGCGGCTCGCGGCCCAGCTGTTCCGCGACGATGCACTCCGCCTCGCGGTGGTCGCGCCGGCGCGGTCGTTGCGCGGGCTCGATCGACACCTGCGGCTGGCCGCATGAGCCCGCGGGACTGCACGTGACGCTCACCGCCGCGAGCGACCCCACACGCCTCGTCGACCTGCGCATGGCGCGGGTCCACCTGCGCATGGGCCAGCTCATGCTGGCGCGCGCGGAGCTCGAGGACCTGCACCGTCGCGACGCGCTGGACGTCGTCGGGCTGGCCGTCCTCGCCGAGGCACGCTGGCGCACCGGCGACGGATCCGGGGCCGCCGATGCGGCGCTCGCGCACCTCGACGCCGCCGGCTCGGACGACGTTGCCGTCTGCATCGCTGCCGAGGCGATGGCCGCGGAGGGCCGCCCAGCCGACGCGCGGTTGATGATGGACCGGCTGCCCGCCTCCGACGCGACGACGCTCGATGCCCTCTTCGCGGGCATGCCCCGAAGGGCGTTCTGGCCGGCCGGTCCCATCGATCGAAGCGACATCGACGAGCTGCGGCGCGAGACCGATGCCCGCGCCGCCGCCGGTCGGCGGGGTGGCCTCGTCGTCCGCGGCGCCGGCGAATCGGCAACGGAGGTCTACGAGCCTGCCGCCACGGCGGGTGCAGCGCCGGCACAGGCCGGCTCGCCGCTCGGCGCGCCGCCGACGGACCGCCGGGCCATCCCGGGTCCACGCGAGGTCCTCGAGGCGACTGCCGCTGGGGCCTGGGGTCCCGGCCAGCGACCTGGCACCGACTCGGGGAGGGCCGGCATCGGCTTCCCCGGCCGCGCGCCGCACATCGGCGAGCGGCGGGTCAAGGGCCAGATGGACCCGGCAACCGAGCTGGGACGGGCGCGCGACGAGCTCAGCGCCAAACCGGAGCGTGCGATCCTGCGGCTCTCTCTGGTCCTCCGCCACGACCCGACCTATGCGCCGGTGGTCCTGGAGATCCTCCACCTGCGACGCGAGCCGAGCGCGGCGATGGTCCGTGGCGACGCCCAGCGCCTTCTCGGCCGGCACATGGAAGCCGAGGCCGCGTTCGATACGGCAGCGGAGAGCCTGGAGGTCTCGTGACCGAGCGGACGCTCGTCCTCGTCAAGCCCGACGGCGTGCAGCGCCTGCTCGTCGGTCGGATCCTCGCCCGGTTCGAGGAGCGCGGGTTGAAGCTCGTCGGCCTCAAGCTGGTGCGCATCGATCGCGCGCTGGCCGAGCGGCACTACGCCATCCACCGCGGCAAGCCGTTCTTCGAGGGCCTGCTCGACTTCATCACCTCCGGCCCACTCGTCGCGCTCGCGCTCGAGGGCCCGAACGCGATCTCGATCGTGCGCACGATGGTCGGGGCGACCCGGCCGCACGAGGCGGCCGCCGGTTCGATCCGCGGCGACCTGGCGGTCGAGACGGCGCAGAACCTCGTCCACGCTTCCGACAGCCCGGAGACGGCCGCCTCCGAGCTCGCCCTCTGGTTCTCGCCCGCCGAGCTCCTCGACTACGAACGGGAGGTCGATCGCTGGGTGCTCGCGCCCGAGGAGTAGCCGCGCGGTGCAGGCCGAGCGCCTGGAACGCGCCGAGAGCGTTACGACGAATGAGCTCCAAACCTGGGCCGAGCGGCGACCATTGCTACGTCGATCGGAACGCGAGAAGACCCAAATGACGCATGAACCGGGTTTCCGTCGACACGACGGGGCGTTCCTCGGTCACAACGCTCTCCTGGCGTTCCAGATGGTGAATTTGACCCCAAGTCAGCCGCCGGCACCGCCGGTGGCGGTCAGCAGCGCCATGACAGCCAGCGCCAGCACGCCGAGCGCCATGAGCGGGGCGCGATTCGCCCGGAGCTCGGTCGGGATCGCCCGGATCGCCTGGGTCACGGGCCCCTCCGACCAGCCGACCGCCCGCCCGCCGGTCCAGCGCGGCCGGCCAGTTGGACCCTCAGCCACCGCGACGCTCACCGGCGCAAGGCCCGCCAACGCGATCCGTCCGAGATAGATCGCCGGCATCGCCGCGATCACGAGTGCGACGACCTGGCCGAAGCCGGGCATGGCCCCTGAAACGAGGTCGACGCGAGCGTCGAAGAGGGCCATCCCCGGCAGACCGATCGCCGCGACCAGGATGCCCGCGAACGCCGCGCCAAGGACAGGCGAGTGGCGTCCCCAGCCGCCCAGGTCGTCCAGTCGATGCCCGCCGTACGTCGTGCGCACGACCGACGCCCACGCGGCAAGCGCCGTCTTGACCGTCGCGCTGGCCACCAGCCAGTTGCGCGCCGCCGCGACGACGTCGGGGTTCAGCGACGCGAAGGCGAGGACGGCGATCCCGGCGTCCTGCAGGATCGAGTAGCCCAGGACGTGCTCGACGTCGTCGTGGACCATCGCCGCGAGGCCGCCGAGCACGACACTGACCATGGCCACGAAGACGATCACCAGCCGCTCGGCATCGCCGGCAGCGGCCGGACCCAGGGCGACCTGGCTCCAGTCGAGCGCGACCAGCACGAACGCCGCGCTGCCCCAGGCGAAGGCGGCCGGGATGGCGAGTGGGCTCACCCCCTCCATGAATCGGGCCGCCCAGACGTGGAGCGGGATCAGCCCGGTCCGGATCGCGACGGCCGAGACGATGACGAGCAGCGAGAGCCCGAGGCCGATCTCGCCCGCGGGCTCGACGTTGAACGTGCCGCCGCCGAGCGGGCCCGCCGCCGACGCTCCCCAGGCGATGACGGCCAGCCCGAGCAGCCCTGAGCCAAGGATTGCCAGCGCCCCCCGGTGCGTGGTCGGCAGGCGCGAGGGCAGATCCGGCCCGTCGAGCCAGCCGGCGAGACCCGGTACGACGACGCCGGCGACGCCACCCGCGGCCAGCGCGGCCATCGAGCTGGCCGGGTCGCGGGTTGCGAGCGCGAGGCCGGCCACCGCCAGCCCGATGAGTGACGGCCCGACGACCGTCGGGCGCCCGCCGACCGCGAGCTCGAGGAGGCCCAGGACCGCGAGCCCAGCCGACCACGCCACGGCCATCGCCCGCACGACCGGGGTACTGACCATGCCGACGCCGCCGATGCTCACCGAGTCGGTGTCGGGCATGGCCAACGCGAGCGCCAGCACGACCAGGCTGCCGGCGAGCCCGATCGCGAGCGCGATCGTGCGCCGTTCGCCGGCGAGCAGGATCGTCGCCAGGCCGGCAGCGAGGGCCACGGCGGCGAGAATCAGGAGGGTCATCGGGTGGTCATCGCCGTCAGCGGGGCACGACTTCGCGACGGCCCACCCCGGCCGGCGCCGCCTCTGTGTCCGAGTCCTCGTCGTCGCCGACCCGAGCCGGTCGCGAGGTCGCGGCGGCGCGGGCGAGCGCCGCGCCGGTCGCGCCGGCCACGACCAGGAGCGCTGCTCGGGCGATCTCCTCCAACTCCAGCGCGGGTCCGGCGATCCCAATGCGGAAGAGCAGCACGGCCTGCGTGACCAGGACCAGGCCGATCGCCCGCCTCGCGCCGGGCTGCCCGTGGATGAAAGCAGCGAGACCGAGCGTGAACAGGCTCGTGCCTGCCGCGGTGGTGAACGCCATTGAGGTGAGTGCCACGCTCCCACCGTCGATGGGCCCGCCCGCACCTGGTTCGCCGACGCCCGGCCCGACCGGCACGCCACCCGCGGCGGCCACGGCGGCGAGACCCACCGCGATCCCGAGGCCGGCCACCGCGCCGGCAGTCGCGAGGAATGCCTCCGATGGCCAGCCCAGCGGCGACGGTTGCCGTGGCCCGGTTCGCATCGCGGAGCGGATCAGGGTGGCGACGAGCAGCGCGGCGACGACGCGGACGCCGAGGACGCCGGCTGGCGGCAATGGCTCCGCCAGGAGCGCTGACGCGATCAGGGAGACCGCGAGGCCGATCGCCGCCGCGGCTCCGTCGCGCGTCGAGACCGCGACGACCGCTCCCGCGCCGATCGCGAGGACGACCGCGACCAGCGTGGGGTTCATGGGCTCGAGCTGGGCTCGGGCTCCGACGAGAATCCCGGCGACAACCCGGGCGACGACCCGGAGGTCAGCTCGGGATGGCTGGGCGTGGGCAGGATGCCGAACGTGTCGAACGGCCAGTAGCGGAGCCACGCCCGCCCGATGACATGCGCGACTGCGATCGGCCCGAAGCTGCGCGAGTCCGCGCTGTCCTGGCGATGGTCGCCCATGACCAGCAGGTCGCCCGTGGGCACGAGCCACTCATTCGGGCCACCGGGTGCGGGCTCAGTGGTCTGGGGGGTGCCGTCGTTCTCGAAGATGTACGGCTCCTCGAGCGCGACGTCGTTCACGAACACCTTGCCATCGCGCAGCTCGATTCGGTCGCCCGGGAGCCCGATGACCCGCTTGATGAACGGCACGCCGCCACCCGACGACCAGGTCTCCGGCGGGTCGAAGACCACGATGTCGCCGCGCTCGTACGGCGCCCACCGCGGCGTCAGCTTGTCGACCAGGACGTACTGGTCGGGCAGCAGGGTGTTCTCCATGGAGCCCTGCTGGACCTTGTACGGCTGGGCGACGAAGGTCTGGATGCCGAGGAAGATGACGACGGTCAGGACGAGGGTCTCGACCACCTCGAACAGGCAGCCGAGGGCGGGTCGCTGGCTCACAGGAGCGGGAGTATAGGGGCGGGGCCCGTGCTACACTCCGGCCGGCCCGAACGGGCTGAATCGGCGCGTGGGTTGAGGCCCTCGCCGAGCGCAACCGATCGAGGACCACCCGTTTTCCTGACCGCCATGCACGTGCGACGCCCTGCCCACCGGCGTCCGTGTCGCGATTGCTGAGCCTGGAGGACAACCCAACCCGATGGATGCCAGCGCGCTCCAACTGATCATCCCGGTCGCCGGGGTCGTCGCCGTCCTGTTCGCCCTCTACCTCGCCCGCGACGTCCTGTCCCGGGACACGGGCCCGCAGGCAATGCAGGACGTCGCCGACACGATCCGCGAGGGCGCGGACGCGTTCATCAAGCGCCAGTACACGACGATCGGCGTGCTCGCCCTCGTTGGCGCGGTGGTCATCGGCCTCGTCATCACGGCCTTCGAGGGCAAGGACGTCGCCGACACCTCGATCTTCGGGGTCGACCTCGGCTGGCGCACGGGCATCGCGTTCCTCGTGGGCGCCGCGTGCTCGATGGCGTCAGGCATCATCGGCATGTACATCAGCGTCCGCTCGAACGTGCGGACCGCCGCGGCCGCGCGACGCAGCGTGGTCGAGGCGGTCCAGGTCGCGATGCGCGGCGGCGCGGTCTCGGGGTTCCTCGTCGTCGCCCTGTCGCTGCTCGGCGTGTACGGCATCTTCGCCGCGTTCGGCGGGCTCAGCGGCGGCCAGGCCACGCACGACGCGCCGTTCCTCATCGTCGGCTTCGGCTTCGGGGCGTCATTCGTCGCCCTCTTCGCCCAGCTCGGTGGCGGCATCTACACCAAGGCCGCCGACGTTGGCTCCGATCTGGTCGGCAAGATCGAGGCAGGCATCCCCGAGGACGACCCGCGAAATGCCGCCGTAATCGCGGACCTCGTGGGTGACAACGTCGGCGACTGCGCGGGCCGCGGCGCCGACCTGTTCGAGTCGACCGCGGCCGAGAACATCGGCGCGATGATCCTGGGGGTCGGCGCCTTCGCCATCGCGAGCGCCGCCGGCTGGCCGAACCCGCAGGCCTGGATCTTCTTCCCGCTCGTCGTCCGAGGCTTCGGCCTGCTGGCCACGATCGTCTCGATCTTCTTCGTCCGCGGCCGCGAGGACGAGAACCCGATGAACATGCTCAACCGGGGCTACTGGGTCACCACGATCCTGTCGGTTGTCGGCCTGCTCATCACGACCAACGTGATGATGAACACGGGCGGCGTGACCGGCGCCAACGGCATTCCCGCATGGATCTGGTTCTTCGGGGCCGGGGTCGTCGGCCTGGCGACGAGCGTCGCGTTCGTCTACATCACCCAGTACTACACCGCCGGGACGTTCCGCCCGGTGCGCGAGATCGCCGAGGCGTCCAAGACCGGCCCGGCGACGAACATCATCTCGGGCACCGCCGTCGGGTTCGAGACGACCTTCGTCACCGCGATCACGATCGGCATCGCCCTCTGGCTCAGCCACTTCCTCGGGACCCAGGCGCACCTGACCAACGCCGATGGCCATGACGTCGGCGGCATCTTCGGGACCGCCGTCGCGACCATGGGCATGCTCATGACCACGGCCTACATCCTGGCCATGGATACGTTCGGTCCGATCACCGACAACGCCGGTGGCGTCGCCGAGTTCAGCCGCGCCGAGGCGGGCGCCCGCGAGATCACCGACCGGCTCGATGCCGTCGGCAACACCACGAAGGCCCTGACCAAGGGTTACGCGATCGCATCCGCGTCGCTTGCGGCGTTCCTGCTGTTCAGCGCCTACATCGACAAGGTGAACCTGATCATCGGCCGCCAGATCGAGGCGGGGACCGCCGGCGCGCGCCACCTGCTCACCTCGGTGAACCTGGCCAACGTCGACGTCTTCATCGCCGGCCTCATCGGCGCGATGCTCGTGTACTTCTTCAGCTCGCTCGCGATCCGCGCGGTGGGCACGACGGCCCAGTCGATCATCGTCGAGGTCCGGCGCCAGTTCCGGGAGATGCCCGGGATCATGGACTACACCCAGCGCCCGGACTACGCCCGCGTGGTCGACATCACGACCCGTGCCGCGTTGCGCCAGATGGTCCTCCCGGGCGCCGTCGCCGTCGCGACCCCGATCATCGTCGGGCTCTTGCTCGGCCACGAGGCGATCGCCGGCATGCTCATGGTCGGCACGATCGCCGGCGTCCTGCTCGCCACCGTGCTCAACAACGGCGGCGGGGCGTGGGACAACGCCAAGAAGTACATCGAATCGGGCCACCTGACCGACGACGCCGGCAACGTGATCGGCAAGAAGACGCCGGCCCATGCGGCGGCCGTCGTGGGCGACACCGTGGGCGACCCGTTCAAGGACACCGCCGGCCCGTCGCTGCACGTGCTGGTGAAGCTCCTGGCGACGATCACGCTCGTCCTCGCCCCGCTCTTCATCCGCTAGCCCCTCGAGCATCAGTCCCTGGTGCCTGGAACGTTGGGAGAGCGTTACGACCGCCGACGGGCCGCATCCAGCCGCTCGATCGTCGTTTCGCTCGCTGCGCGTGCCAGGCGACGCAGGAAGCCGTCGTTCGCCGCCCGGCCTGAGCTCCGTTCGTCGTACCGCTCGCCTGGCGATCCAAGGCTGAGCTGGTTGGCCGCCTGAGTGGATCAGCTCGTCCAGGCGGTCGTGCTCGGGCTGGTCCAGGGGCTGACCGAGTTCCTGCCCGTCTCGAGCTCCGGCCATCTCATCGTCGTGCCCGCTTTGCTGGGCTGGCACGACCCGTTCATCGACAGCCTCGCGTTCAGCGTGATGCTGCACATCGCGACGCTGCTCGCGCTGCTCGTCTACTTCCGCGCCGATTGGCTGCGGCTGATCCCGGCCGGCCTCGCCGCCCTCCGCGACCGGTCATTGGGCGACGACCCGGATCGCCGCCTCGCCTGGTCGCTTGCGGTCGCGACGATCCCGGCGGTCATCGTCGGCGTCGCGCTGAACGACGCGATCGAGACGGTTTTCCGGGAGCCCAGGCTGGTGGCTGTGACGCTCGTCCTGGGTGCGGCGATCCTCTTCGTCGCGGACCGAGTCGGAACGCAAAGCAAGCGCGTCGACTCCATCAGCTTCCCGGTCGCCGCCGGCATCGGCGCGGCCCAGGCGCTCGCGCTCGTGCCCGGTGTGAGCCGCTCGGGCATCTCGATCTCGGCCGGACTCTTTGCGGGGCTGGACCGCGAGTCTGCCGCTCGGTTCGCGTTCCTGATGGCGACGCCGATCACGGCCGGGGCCGGCCTGTGGGAGCTGCGCAAGATCGTCGGCGGCGAGGCGGGGCTCGACCTGCCACTGGTGCCACTGGTGGCGGGCATGGTTGCCGCGCTGGTCTCGGGTCTGCTCGCCATCGCGGTGCTGCTCCGGTACCTGCGCACGCACGGCCTCGGCGTGTTCGTCGTGTACCGGGTCGCGTTGGCGGCGCTCGTCGTGGTGGCCTGGCTCGGCCTGTGGGATCGTTGAACTCGTGGAGGTGATGAAGCAGCTCCGGCAGCGCGCGATCCGCGACCTGGTCGAGCAGCGCCCGATCCGCACCCAGCAGGAGCTGGCCGCCGCCCTCCGCGAGCGCGGCTTCCGGGCCACCCAGGCGACGATCAGCCGCGACGTCGCCGAGCTTGGGCTCGGCAAGGGCAGCCGCGAGGGCCGCTCCTCTTACATCCTTCCGCCGCGTCTGCGCGACGCCGAAGCGTCGGGCGAGGACCGATTGCGGCGGCTGCTCGCCGACGTGCCGGTCGAGTTCCGGTTCGCCGACCTGCTGCTCATCATCAAGACCCTCCCGGGCAGCGCCCACGCCGTCGCCGCGGCCCTGGATCGAACGCGCTGGCCGGAGATCGTCGGCTCGATCGCGGGCGACGACACCGTGTTCGTGGCAACAGGGGACAAGAGCTCGCTGCAGCGCCTCCGCGACCGGCTGATCGGCCTTTCCGGGCGCCACTAGCGCCCGCCTTTGACACCCCTCGGGGGGCGCGGTAACCTACGCCGCCAACCCGGGACTCCAGCCCGCCGCACGACGATCGCGGGGCTGGGGTTCTTTCCTTATTTCCGGGGGCGAGACAACTGTGAACAACAAGCCCACGTACATCAGCAAAGAAGGCCTCGGCAAGCTCCGCCTCGAGCTCGAGGCGATGGTCTCCGTTCGGCGGCCAGAGATCGCCCAGCGGATCCATGACGCCAAGGAGCACGGCGACCTCACGGAGAATGCCGAGTACGAGGACGCCAAGAACGAGCAGGCGTTCGTCGAGGGCCGCATCCAGATGGTCGAGGCGCTGATCAAGAACGCCACGCTCATCGACGAGCACCACACCAACGACCACGTCCAGATCGGCTCGACGGTCAAGGTCAGCGGCCCCGACGGCTCGCAGACGTTCACCATCGTCGGCTCGACCGAGGCCAAGCCGACCGAAGGCCGGATCAGCAACGAGAGCCCCGTCGGGCGCGCCCTGCTCGGCAAGAAGAAGGGCGAGAACGTCACGGTCCAGGTTCCCGCGGGCGACATCGCCTACAAGATCGTCTCGATCACCTAGAGGCCTCCGAGATGGAGTGGGCCGACGAGCTGGCGGCCCGGGTCTCCGGACCGCAGGTCGTCAACGACTCGAAGACGCCGTCGGGCACGATCCACGTCGGGAGCCTGCGCGGCCCGGTCATCCTCGACGTCGTCGCCCGCGCGCTGCGCGCCGCGGGGCGCGAGACGACGCTCCTGTACGGCATCGATGACCTCGACCCGATGGACGCCCAGGCGCTCCTGACGCCCGACGCGGTCGAGCGCGAGATGGGCCGGCCCCTGGCCCACATCCCCGATCAGGCGGGCGACGGGCACTCGTCGTATGCGCGGCACCACGCCCAGGTGTTCATCGACACCTTCGCAGGGCTCGGCATCAAGCCGGATCGCTACTACTGGATGAGCGAGCACTACGCGGCCGGCGACATGGATCCGTACATCAAGGTTGCGCTCGATCGTGCGGCGATCGTGCGCGAGGTCTACCAACGCGTGGCGAACGTGCGCCATCCCGACACCTGGCACCCGATCTCGGTCATCTGCCCGACCTGCGGCCGCGTGGGCACCACCATCGTTACGAAGTGGGACGGGGAGAAGGTGTTCTTCGAGTGCCGACCCGACCTCGTGACCTGGGCCAAGGGCTGTGGCAGCTCCGGCTGGGTCTCGCCCTACGGCGGCGCCGCGAAGCTGCCCTGGAACCTGGAGTGGGCGGCGCAGTGGTCGCTGTTCGGGGTGACCATCGAGCCGTGCGGGAAGGACCTCGCGACCGCGGGCGGGTCGCGCGACCGCTCTGACGCCATCGCACGCGAGGTGTTCGAGCGTGAGCCGCCGATCAACGTGCCGTACGAGTTCCTGAACATCGGCGGCAAGAAGATGTCGACGTCGAAGGGGCGCGGCACGCCCGCCCACCTGATCGCGGAGGTGCTCCCGCCGGAGCAGCTCCGGTTCCTCTTCCTCCGACCTCGACCGAACCAGGCGATCGAGTTCGACCCCGACGGGACGGACGCGATCCCGCGCCTCTTCGATGAGTTCGATCGATTGGGCGCGGCCGTCGCCGGTCGCGATGTCAAGGGCGAGCTCCCGGCTGGGTTCGCGGCCGTGTTCGGTTACTCCCTGCTCGACCCGACGGCGGACTACGAGGTGGAGGCGGCACGGTTCCGGCCGCCGTTCGGGCACCTCGCGGTGCTCGCCCAGGTGCCGGGCGTCGACATCGGCGTGGCGATGGCCGCGGAGAAGGGCAGCCCGCTCGACACCGCGGAGCGGGCCATCCTGGACGAGCGGCTCAGGGCGGTGCGCGGCTGGCTCGACACGTTCGCACCCGAGAGCGCGCGCATGGAGGTCCGCGCCACCCTGCCCGAGGGCGTGGCGACTCTCGCTCCCGAGGAGCGTGGATTTCTCGGTGCGCTCGCCGAGAAGGCGCCGGCCGCCGGCTCCGATGGCGAGACCTGGCAGTCGGCGATCTTCACCACGGCATCGTCCCGGGAGCTTCCGGCCGGCCGCGCGTTCAAGGCGCTGTACGCCGCGTTCCTCGGCCGGCCGAATGGGCCGCGCGCCGGTTGGCTGCTCGCCAGCCTGGATCGATCCTTCGTCGTCGAGCGCCTGCGGGAGGCCGCGGCCGGCGCCACACTTCCGGCATGAGCGTCGGGCTGCAGCGCCTCCGCGACGAACCGGACGCGATCCGGAAGGGCGCGATCGACAAGGGCGAGGACCCCGCGCTCGTCGACGCGGCGCTCGCGGCGGACACGCGTCGACGCGAGCTCCAGGGCGAGGCAGACGGGCTGCGCGCGGAGCGCAACGCGACATCCAAGTCGATCGGCGAATCGATCAAGGCCGGCGCCAGGCCGGACGGCCCAGAAGTCGCCGCCCTCCGATCCCGATCCACCGAGATCGGGAAGCGCCTCGGGGACATCGAGAGGGAGCTCACCGCCGCCGAGGCCCAGGTCGAGGACCTCCTCCTGCGCATCCCGAACCCCGCTGAGCCCGACGTGCCCGTCGGCGGCGAGGAGGCCAACGTCACGGTCCACACCTGGGGCGAGCAGCTACCACGAAGCCAGCCCGCGGAGGGCGAAGTCGGGGCGGACGCTTCCGCGCGTGGCGCCACCTGGGAGCGCCGGCCGCACTGGGAGCTCGCCGAGGCGCTCGACATCATCGACCTGCGCCGGGGCGCCAAGATCGCCGGCTCCGGCTTCCCTGTGTACAAGGGCGCCGGCGCCGCGCTCCAGCGCGCCCTGATCACGTGGTTCCTCGACGTCCATACCCGCGAGAACGGGTTCACCGAGATCTGGCCACCGATCGTCATCAACTCGGCGTCCGCGCGCGGCACCGGCCAGATCCCGGACAAGGAAGACCAGATGTACGTCGTCACCCGCGACGACCTGTACCTGGTCCCGACCGCCGAGGTGCCGGTCACGAACCTGCACCGCGACGAGATCCTGGAGCCCGGGACGCTGCCGATCCACTACGTCGCCTACACGCCGTGCTTCCGGCGCGAGGCGGGCGCCGCCGGCAAGGACACGCGCGGGATCCTGCGCGTCCACCAGTTCGACAAGGTGGAGATGGTCCTGTTCGAGCGGCCCGAGGTCTCGGGCGCCGCGCTCGACTGGATGACCGGTCGGGCCGAGGACCTGCTGCAGCGGCTCGGGCTGGCATACCGGGTGCTGCTGATGTCGACCCGCGAGATGGGCTTCGTCCAGTCGCGCAAGTACGACCTCGAGGTGTGGGCGCCCGGCGTCGAGCGTTGGCTCGAGGTCAGCTCCTGCTCGAACTTCCGTGACTACCAGGCGCGGCGTATGGCGATCCGCTATCGCGTCGAGAAGGGCGGGAAGGCCGAGCTCGTGCACACGCTCAACGGCTCGGGTCTGGCCCTGGCGCGGACGGTCGCTGCGCTGCTCGAAACGTACCAGCTCGCGGACGGCTCGATCCTGGTGCCCGAGGTGCTCCGGCCATACCTCGGGACGGATCGCATCGGGCCGCCCGCCGGCTGAGCCCCCCGCGGCGATCGGTCGATGGCGCGCTTCCTGGGCGGTCGGGTCGAGCTCATCCGCGCCGACATCACGACGCTCGAGGTCGACGCGATCGTCAACGCCGCGAACAGCTCCCTGCTCGGCGGTGGCGGCGTCGACGGCGCGATCCATCGAGCGGCCGGGCCGCGGCTCCTCGAGGAATGCCGGACGCTGGGCGGCGCCCGACCTGGTGAGGCAAAGCTGACCGCGGGCTACGACCTGCCGGCGCGGCACGTGATCCACGCCGTGGGACCTGTCTGGCGAGGCGGCGGCGCGGACGAGGATGCGACGCTCGAGCGCGCCTACCGGCGCAGCCTCGAGCTGGCGGCAAGGGCTTCACTCGATTCGATCGCGTTCCCGTCGATCTCGACCGGCATCTACGGCTTCCCGCTCGAGCGTGCGACGCGCATCGCGCACGAGACGGCGCGGGCGTGGCTCGAGGCCAACGAATACCCGCGACTCGTTGTCTTCTGCACGTTCAGCGAGCGAGACCTCGACGTCCACGAGGCGGTCGCCGCGGAGGTGTTCGGGCCGCCGGGCTGAAGGGCATTGGTATCCTGCCCCGCGGAGAGGTGCCGGAGCGGTTGAACGGTCCTGTCTTGAAAACAGGTGACTCGCAAGAGTCCGTGGGTTCGAATCCCACCCTCTCCGCCAGATCTGCGACGTCCAGAGCGCGAGCGTTCGGGGATACCAGCTCCTCGTTTCGGCCAGCAGGAACGCCACCGTCTACCGAGGTTCTCGTCTCTAGTTGCCCGCCCAGTAGCCCTTGGCTTTCTCCCAGACAATGCGGGCGGCCGCTCGCCCCGTCGCCCGGGCGTCGAGGTCACCCTGCTCGAAGTGAATGCCACCGTAGCGGCGCGACAGGCCGGCCTCGTTCGCTGCGTCGGAGAACGTCGCCCAGGACAGCGTCACGTCGCTCGATGGGACCGCTCCAGGTTCAATCCTCGAGCTCCCAGCGCTGATGAGCGTTGAGCCGTCGAACCGATCGCTGCCCGTGAAGAGCCTGAGGATCTCGGCGCCGGCTGCGCTGAAGTTGCTGTGACCGGACGAGTATTCCGGAAATGGCGGGGTCGGGAAGGTCGTCGGCTGGTACGGAAACCAGTCGGCGCCATCAATCATCTTCGTCCCCTGGTAGGGCCCCGCCCAGGCCCGGACGGCCTGTCCTCGGAAGAGCGTGCGGATCGCCGTGATCGGCCGCACGGAGTTGAAGGCGAGCTTGTTGTCCCACGCACAGCAGCCGGCGTCGGAGATTGCGTTGGTGAGCGCGAAGAAGAGCTTCACATCGCGTTCGACCCCATGGGAATGGACGCCATGATGGTCTCGCCGCGAGACGAACTGCGCGAAAAGGTTCCAGTGCCCGGGCGGGAGCTCAGTGCGCGGTCCGTCCGCCCAATACTCCGCGATCATTTTCTGTTTGTCGGTGAGACCGGCGCTCAGGTCAAGCAGGTCGCGCGCCTGGGCCGTGTAGTCGGCCGATCCGCCCCGCGCTGGTCCGCGTGTTGAACGCAACGAGCCCGGGGCGA
>VBGT01000094.1:0-2360 GCA_005889475.1 Chloroflexota bacterium
CTCGGGCGTCCCGAACCGGCCGAGCGGCGTGCGCTCCGTGAGCTGGGCCTGGAGGTTCTCGGGCAGGACCTTCGTCAGCTCCGTGAGGACGAAGCCCGGCGCGACGGCGTTGCAGGTGATGTTGCGCGAGGCGAGCTCGCGGGCGGTGGCCTTGGTCAGGCCGATGAGGCCGGCCTTGGCCGACGAGTAGTTCGCCTGTCCCGTCTGGCCGGCCTGGCCGGACACCGACGTGATGTTCACGATCCGGCCGCCCTTGGCCTTGAGCATCGGGCGTGTCACGGCCTTGTTCGCATAGAACGCGCCGAACAGGTGGGTCTCGAGGAGCGAGCGCCAGTCCTCGAGCGACATGCGCATGATCAGGTCGTCGCGGGTGATCCCGGCGTTGTTGACGAGGATGTCGACCTTCCCGAACGCCTCGAGTGCGGCCTTGATCAGCGCGTCGGCTGTCTCGGGATCGCTGACGTCGCCCTGGACGGCGAGGGCCTTGCGGCCCAGCGCCTCGATGGCCGCCGTCGTCTCTTTGGCGGCCGCCTCGTTGCCGCGATAGCTGAAGGCCACGTCGGCGCCCTGGGTGGCGAGTCGCAGCGCGATCGCCCGGCCGATGCCGCGCGACCCGCCGGTGACGACCGCGGACTTGCCCGAGAGATCGATCATGATGGCCTCTGGAACGCTGAGAGAGCGGTACGACGGCCGAAGGTGCCGAATCGGCCGCAACCGACAGCCTCCTCCGTCGTATGGATCGGCACGCGAGCGAGAGGGCGGAGATCGCCGCCTTCCTTCGTGGGAACGCTCGCTGAGCGATCCACCGCGATTGTCCGCCTCGGGAAGGGCACTTATCGCGCGACCGGGTGCGAGGCGGGCTCGGGCTCGCCCGGGACGACGTCGTCGAGCGGCGGGTTGACCTCGCTCGGGCGGGCCATCAGCTCGGCGAGGGCCGGCGGGATCGGGTCGACCGAGTCCCAGTCGATCGGCAATCGAACATGCACGTCGCGCGGGTCGACGGCGGCGTCACCGGCGATGCCCCGAGCTGGATCGGCCGTCCACTCGATCGTCACGGCACCAGAGGTGAAGCCCGCCCCGAAGGCGACGATGCAGACGTTGTCCCCGACACGGAGGCGGCCCTCGTTGACCGCCTCGGCCAGCGCGATCGGCACGGACGCCGCGGAGGTGTTGCCGTACTTCTGGACGTTCGTGTACATCCGGTCCATCGGCAGGTTCAGGCCCTTTGCGACAGCCTCGATGATGCGGACGTTGGCCTGGTGCGGGATGAAGAGCGCCACGTCCTTGGGCTCGAGGCCCGACTTGCGCACCGACTCGAGCGCCGTCGTCGCCATCGTCTTCGTGGCGAAGCGATACGTCTCCTTGCCCTCCATCCGGATGTAGTGCTCGCCGCGCGCAATCGTCTTGGCCGATGGCGGGCTCTTCGCGCCGCCGGCGGGCAGCCAGATCATGTACGCCCCCTGCGGCTCGGTCGTCAGCTCGATCCCGAGCGCGCCGCCCGGCTGGTCGGACGCCGACAGCACGACTGCCCCGGCGCCGTCGCCGAAGAGGATGCAGGTGGATCGGTCGGTGTAGTCGAGGAACCGGGTGAGCAGCTCTGCCCCGATAACGAGCACGTGCTTGGCGAGGCCTGACGCGATCCACGCCTGCGCGGTCGCGAAGCCGTACACGAAGCCCGAGCAGGCCGCCGAGACGTCCATTGCCGCCGCGCGGGTGTTGCCGATGGCCTCCTTGACGAGCGCGGCGGTCGACGGCATCCAGTAGTCCGGCGTGAGGGTCCCGAGGAGGATGAGGTCGATGTCGTCCGGATCGAGGCCGGCCGTCCGGATGGCGCGCAGCGAGGCGACTGCGGCCATCGATGCGGTCGTCTCGCTGGCGGCCGCGACGCGTCGCTCGCGGATCCCGGTTCGGGTCGTGATCCACTCGTCCGAGGTATCGACCAGACGCTCGAGGTCCTTGTTGGTCAGGACCCTGCTCGGGACGTACCGCCCCCAGCCGGTCACGTGGGCGCGGATCTGGCCGGTGTTGGGCGCGGCAGCGGCGGGCCGCGAGCCGTTCAGCTCAGCGCTCATAGCGGTTCGACCTCGATCAGTGGCTGCTTGGCCCGGACGAGCTTGCCGCTCTCGGGATGGATCTTGACCACGCGGCCGGCGAGGTCGCTCTTGATCTCGTTGAACAGCTTCATGGCCTCGATCAGGCCGATGACCTGGCCGACCGCGACCTCTCCGCCCGGGCTGACGTAGGGCGCCGAGCCCGGCGCCGGCGAGCCGTACCAGATGCCGCTCAGCGGCGCCATCACAGCGGGCCGGGTGGTCGTGACGGGCGTTGCGCCGTCGGTGGCAGGGGCGGCGGTCGCGACA
>VBGT01000094.1:2382-8496 GCA_005889475.1 Chloroflexota bacterium
CCCGGCGGTCGCCACTGCAACGGGCCCAACGGGAACGAGGGCCGAAGGTTTGCGCAGGACGAGCCCGGTCGAGCCGACCTGGACCTCGAGCTCGTTCAGGTCGGTCCGCTCGAGCAGGAGTGAGAGCTTGTCGATGAGCGCGAGGAGGGACTCGTCGCCGGGGTTCGCGTCGACCTTGGCGCCGTCGGCCTTGCTCATCCGTCCCACCGCTTGAACACCAGCGCGGCGTTCTGGCCGCCGAACCCGAACGAGTTGTTGAGCGCCGCCCGGATCGGTCGCCTTGTGGCCTTGCCGGGCGTCAGGTCGAGGCCGTCGGCGTTCTCGTCGGGGTCGCGGAGGTTGATGGTCGGCGGCACCGCGCCGTCCCGGATCGCCTGGATCACCGCGACGGACTCGAGGGCGCCGGCAGCCCCGAGGGTGTGGCCCAGCATCGACTTGTTGGCCGTGATCGAGACCGCCGGCCCGTGCTCGCCGAGCAGGGTCGACAGCGCCTGTAGCTCCGCCCCGTCGCCCTCCGGCGTCGAGGTCGCGTGGGCGTTGACGTGGTCGATCTCCTCGGGCGCCATGCCCGCCTTCTCGAGCGCGCGCCGGCCTGCGCGGAGGGCGCCGATCCCGCCCGGCGCCGGCAATGTGATGTGCGCGGCGTCGGCGGTGGCGCCGTAGCCGACGAGCTCGGCCAGGGGCTCCGCGCCGCGCTGCTCCGCGTGGGCCAGCTCCTCGAGCACGAGCATCGCCGCGCCCTCGCCGATCACGAACCCGTCCCGACCGCGGTCGAACGGTCGCGAGGCCGCCGGCGGATCGTCGTTGCGGGTCGACAGCGCCTTCATCGAGGAGAAGCCGCCCAGCACCGCCTCGTGGATCGCCGCCTCCGAGCCGCCGGCGAGCATCACGTCGGCGTCGTCGCGGCGGATCGTCTCCCACGCCTCGCCGATGGCGTGGGCACCGGTCGCGCAGGCCGAGACGATCGCGAAGTTCGGCCCGAGCATGCCGAAGTTGATCGCGACCTGCCCGGACCCGACATTCGCGATGCCCATCGGGATGAAGAACGGGCTGATCCGGTCCGGGCCACGCTCGGCCATGACGAGGACGTTGTCGAACAGGGTCGCCACGCCGCCGAGGCCTGAGCCGAGGAGGACGCCCGTCCGCGCCGCGAGCGCACCGTCCATGCGACCGGGCAGCCCCGCCTGATCGAGCGCCTGGCGGGCGACGACGAGCCCGAACTGGATGTACCGATCGGTCCGGCGCTGGTCCTTGCGGTCGAGCACACCGCTCGGGTCGAAGTCGCGCACCTCGGCGGCGATCTTCGAGTCCACCCGTGACGGATCGAACGACCGGATGGTGTCGACCCCGGATCGCCCGGCGAGCAGCCCCTCCCAGGTTGAGGCGACATCGGGCCCGAGCGCCGAGACGGCGCCCATGCCCGTCACGACGACGCGACGTACGCCGTTGGCGCCGCTCATCGGACGAGCTTCCCGGTGCGCACGGTGGCGGCGCGGTACACGTCACCCGGCAGTCCGCGCTCCGCGATGGCGTTAGCCGTCGCCAGCACGTCGTAGTCGGCGCGGCGGATCTCCGCGGTGATGCTCGAGCCGTCCCCATCCCCGCCGTCGGCGGCGTCGCCGATCGTCACCAGCGCCCATGACGCCGTCGGGTCGCCGTCGAAGACCCAGCCCGAGCTGCCGTCGTTGACCACGACCTTCCAGCCGAACTCCTGGATATCCGGGATGTGCGTGTGGCCGCAGCAGATCACGCGTGCGTCCGTGCGCGAGATTCGCTCGAGGACGGTCGACGGGTCGAGATCACGGTTGAAG
This sequence comes from Chloroflexota bacterium, assembly GCA_005889475.1. GTDB lineage: Bacteria > Chloroflexota > Limnocylindria > Limnocylindrales > CSP1-4 > UBA5189. The sequence continues at coordinate 4,194 of VBGT01000094.1, forward strand.
CCCTGGGTCTGCGAACCGGGCGATGCGTGGGTCAGCAGCACGAGGTCATCGCCGATCCGGACCCGCCGCTCGGCCGGCAGGCGGCGCAGCCAGGCAAGCTGGTCGTCATCCAGCGCGTCGTGGGCCCACTCGGCTGACGCCCGCATCGGGTCCGTGATTCCGGACTCGAGGAGCCATGGAAAGGCCGCCGCGTAGTCGCCGTCAGCGACCGCGATGTCGGTGTTGCCCTGGACGACGATGGCGCCGTCGCGCTCCATCTCGCGGATCGCGTCGACGGTCGCGCCCGGCTCGGGGCCGTTCATCACGTGGTCGCCCGCCACGAGCACGACGTCCGGCTTCTCCTTCTTCACCGCCTCGCGCACGGCTTCGAGGGCGCCGAGGTTGCCGTGGACGTCGGACAGAACCGCAATCCGCGTGCTCAGCGCAACACCCCCTCGGGAGGAATGATGAAGCTGAGGGTCGCCTGGCAGGCCACCTCGCCGTCGACCGAGGCCACGCCGCGGCCGCGCCCGAAGCGCGAGCCCAGCTTCTCCATCGTGACCTCGAGGCGGAGCACGTCGCCGGGCAGGACGATGCGCTTGAACCGCGTCTCGTCGATCGCCGCGAACAGCCCGATCCGATCGCCGAAGCCGGGCTGCTTGGCCACGTAGATCGCCATCGTCTGGGCGAGCGCCTCGACCTGGAGGACGCCGGGCATGACCGGCAGGCCCGGGAAGTGGCCCTGCGCCCACCACTCGGTCGCGGTGACGCCCTTGATGCCGACGATCCGCTGCGCCTCGGCGTCGTACTCGACGATCCGATCGACCATGAGCATCGGCCAGCGATGCGGGATGAGCGCCTCGATCTCGCGCGTCGTGTGCACGGTCTCGAGCTCCGGAGGCGCGGCGGACATTGGCTCGGCGACGTCGGTCATCGCGCCGCCGCGGCGGCCAGGAAGGCGGCGCCGCCGACTCGATCGAGGAGGTTCGTGGTCATGCGCCCCTCGAGGAACGCGTCGTTCTCGAGCAGGGCGCGGTGGATCTCGATGTTCGTCGTGACGCCGTCGACGAGCAGCTCCTCGAGCGCGGCCCGGCCACGCGCGATGGCCGCCTCACGGTCCGGGGCCCACACGATCAGCTTGCCGAGCAGGGAGTCGTAGTACGGCGGCACCTCGTAGCCCGGGTAGACGTGCGAGTCCATGCGGATGCCCGGGCCGCCCGGGGCGTGGTAGCGCTCGATGACGCCCGCGCCGGGCCGGAAGTCGTGGGCCGGGTCCTCGGCGTTGATCCGGAACTCGATGGCGTGGCCGTTGAAGGCGATGTCCGACTGGCGCAGGCCGAGCGGCTCGCCCGCGGCGATGGCGATCTGGAGCCCCACGAGGTCGATGCCGGTGAGCATCTCGGTGACGGGGTGCTCGACCTGGATGCGGCAGTTGATCTCGATGAAGAACGCGTTGCCGTCGCTGTCGACGAGGAACTCCAGGGTCCCGATGTTCTCGTAGCCCGCGGCCACGACGGCGCGCACCGCCGTCTCCGCCAGCGTCGCGCGGGCCCCATCGGACAGCGCCGGCGTGGGCGATTCCTCGAGGATCTTCTGGTGGCGGCGCTGGACCGAGCAGTCGCGCTCGCCCAGGTGGATGCCCGCCCCATAGCGGTCGACCGCGACCTGGACCTCGACGTGGCGGTTGTCGTCGAGCCACTTCTCGAGGTACAGCGAGTCGTCGCCGAACGCGGACTTCGCCTCGGAGCGGCAGATCTTGATCGCCGACTCCAGCTCCCTCGAGGTCCGGACCATGCGCATGCCCTTGCCGCCACCGCCCGCCGACGGCTTGATCAGCACCGGGTAGCCGATGCGGTCCGCCTCGGCCAGGGCATGCTCGTCGTCGCGGAGCATGCCGTCGGAGCCGGGGATGGTCGGTAGCCCGAAGGCGCCGAGCAGCCGGCGCGTGCCCTCCTTCGAGGCGAACCGGTCGAGGACCTCGGGCGGCGGCCCGATGAAGGTCAGGTCGTGGGCGCGGACGACCTCGGCGAACGTCTCGTCCTCGGACAGGAAGCCGTAGCCCGGGTGAACCGCGTCGCAGCCCGTGACCAGGGCTGCCGAGATGACCGCGGGGGCCGAGAGGTACGAGCGTCGGGCGTCGGCCGGACCGATGCAGATCGCCTCGTCGGCGAGCTGGACCGGCAGGCTGTCGCGATCCGCCTCGCTGTACGTGACGACCGCCTCGACCCCGAGCGTCCGGCACGCCCGCAGGATGCGCAGCGCGATCTCACCGCGGTTGGCGATCAGGATCCGGCGGAACATCAGGACCTGGCCTCGGTCGGCGTGGCCAGCTCGATGCGGATCAGGTCCTGGCCGTACTCGACGGCCATGCCCGCCTCGACCAGCGTCGAGCCGACGATCCCGTCGACCGGCGCGAGCACGTCCTGGGGCACGCCGAGCACGTTGACCGTGCCGAGGCTGTCGCCGGCACGAACGCGCGTGCCCGACGCGGCGCGCGACCCGGGCTGGAAGATGCCCACGGCCGGTGACGTGGCAACGGCCCTGGAGCGGCCCACCGGGGGCTCGTCGGCGCCGGTGCCGTTGGTTGAGGCGCTCGCGGCGCCGGTTCCCGCGGTGACGCCGGACGCGCCGCCGCTCCCGCGAGCGGCACGATGCCCTTCGGGCGCGGCACGACCGTGGCCGTGGCCCTCGTGGCCGGGCTGGGAGCGCGACGCCTTGTCGCTCGCGCGTCGACCCTCACCCGGTGCCGTCCCGAACGGGCGCCGCAGCCGGACGTGCCAGTCGCCCTCGCGCACCTCCAGCTCGCCGAGGTGCGTGGTGCCGAGCTTTGCGATCAGGGCCGGCAGCAGCTCCTCGGTGAGACGGGCGATGCCGGCGTGGTCCGCCTCGCGGAACGAGGCGTCTGCGGTCCGATCTCCCCGGGGGCCTGTGTCGGGCACCGATCAGACCTCCTCGTGTGCCGGCGGCTCGTCGCGTCTCGACGAACCCGGCAACGGCATGCCCATCGACCACCGCGTCGGATCGAGCAGGTCGCGCAGGCGATCGGCGATGCCCCGGCTGGGCGGTGGTGCGACCTCGGGCGTTTCGACCTCAGTGTACGGGCCGAGCGCGCGGTAGCGCCGGTAGCGTGCCTCCACCAGCTCGTCAAGCGGCAGCTCCGCGAGCCGGTCCAGCTCGGCGATGATCGCGACCCGCAAGCGCTTCGCCGTCTCCCGCGGATCGGCGTGGGCACCCTCGCCGGGCTCGGCGACAACGCGGTCGATGACACCGAGCTCGAGCTGGTCCTGTGCCGACATCTTCATCGCCAGCGCCGCCGCCGGCGCCTCGTCGGCGGTGCGCCACAGGATCGAGGCGCAGCCCTCCGGGCTGATCACCGAGTAGACCGCGTTCTCGAGGGCGAGCACCACGTCACCGACCGCGATCGCGAGCGCGCCGCCGGAGCCGCCCTCGCCCGTGATCACCGCCACGATCGGCGTGCGCAGGCGGCTCATGAGGCCGATCGAGCGAGCGATCGCCTCGGCGATCCCGCGCTCCTCGGATTCCGGGCCCGGATGGGCGCCCGGCACGTCGACGAAGGTCACGATCGGAAGCCCGAAGCGCTCCGCCAGCTCCATGATCCGCATCGCCTTGCGGTAGCCCTCCGGGTGGGGCATGCCGAAGTTGCGCCGGATGTTCTCGTCGGTGTCGGCGCCCTTCTGCTGGCCGACGAAGGCGACGCGCCGCCCGTCGATCCGAGCCCAGCCGGCGACGAGCGCCGGGTCGTCGCCGAAGCCGCGGTCGCCGTGCAGCTCGATGACCTCGTCGGCCATGTCGCGCAGCAGGTCGAGCGTGCGCGGTCGGCCGAGGTTGCGCGCGAGCTGGACGCGATGCCACACGGCATCCCTGGGATCGACCGACTGGCCCCTGGACTTGCCGTCGCCTTTGGCCTTGCCGTCCTTCGCCCGTCGGTCGCCCCTCGCCTCACCTGGGCGACCGAGCAGCCGGTCAACCACGGTCGCCTCCATTCCCGCTCCCGCCGCCGACGGTCGACAGGAACGCCCCGATCGGGTTGAACGAGGCGGGTCTCGCCTCCGTGCCGTTTGCGGGCGCGCGCATGAACCGGAGCAGCGCGGCAACCTCGCCACGGAGCGCGCGGCGGTGCACGACCCGGTCGATGAACCCGTGCTCGAACAGGAACTCGCTGCGCTGGAAGCCGGGCGGCAGCTCCTGGGCGATCGTGCCCGCGGCCACGCGCGCGCCCGCGAAGCCGATCAGCGCGTTCGGCTCGGCCAGGTTCACGTCGCCGAGGACCGCGTACGAGGCGAACACGCCGCCCGTCGTCGGG
>VBGT01000018.1 GCA_005889475.1 Chloroflexota bacterium
AACCGATCGAGCACTACGCATCGCTGCGGGCGATGCCCAACATGTGGTTCGTTCGACCGGGCGACGCGAACGAAGCGACGCAGGCGTGGCGGCTCGCAGTGGAGCGGCGCGGCGGACCCGTGGGGCTCTCGCTCACGCGCCAGAAGCTGCCGACGCTTCCGCGCACCGCCGAACTCGCGCAGGAGGGCGTTGCGCGCGGCGGGTACGTGCTCCGGCGCGCCAAGGGGGAGGACGCGGGGAAGGCGCCCGAGGTCCTCCTGATCGCCACCGGCTCCGAGCTGCAGCTGGCATTCGCGGCCGCCGAGACCCTCGAAGGTGACGCGTCGCCGATCTCTGCGCGTGTCGTCTCGCTCCCGTGCTGGGAGGCGTTCGAGGCCCAGGACGCGGCGTACCGGGAGTCGGTGCTCCCGCGTGACGTCCGACGGCGGGTGACGATCGAGGCCGGTGCGACGACCGGCTGGGAGCGCTACGCCGGCGACGAGGGAGCCATGATCGGGATCGACCACTTCGGCGCGTCGGCCCCCGGGGGCACCATCTTCGCGAAGCTGGGCTTCAGCGCCGATCGAGTCACCGACACGGCGCGACGGGTCGTCCGCGACGGGCTGCGCGGGCGGGTGCCGACGCTCGACCCCGGGCACCAGCCGGCCGGTCTCGGGATCGGCCAGTCCCTGCCGAGCGGCTCTTCAGCCGTGGCCATCGGCGGGAAGCCGGGAGCCGCCTCGGGCTCCCGGGGCGACGCCGGCGTCGACCGGACCGACAGCTCTGACCCGGGCCACTCGTGATGCGGGTCGGGTTCTCGGCGGATCACGCCGGCGCGGCGCTGAAGGCCGAGCTGCTCCGGCGAGTGGCGGAGGCCCGATCCGGCGACGTTCTCATCGATCTCGGCGGGGATGGCTCGGACCCGAACGACGACTACCCCGACTTCGCCCAGCGCATCGGTAGCGCGGTGCGCGACGGCGAGGTCGATCGGGGAATCCTCATCTGCGGCTCCGGCGTCGGAGCGAGCGTCGCCGCGAACAAGATCCGCGGCGTGCGAGCGGCGGTGTGTCATGACACGTACTCCGCGCACCAGGGCGTCGAGCACGACGACATGAACGTGCTGACCCTCGGGGCACGGGTGGTCGGGGTCGAGCCCGCGGTCGAATGCACGCTGGCCTTCCTCGGTGCGTCGTTCAGTGGCGAATCTCGCCACCGTCGCCGGCTTGACGAGGTCCTCGCCATCGAGCGCGCCACGATCGAGGGCGGCTCCTGATGGATTCCCGGACCGGCGCGCGCATGACCATGCGCCTCCCGAAAGACACGCAGGCGACCCTCGACCCGCTGGTCGAGCGCGCGACGCGCGATCGATGGGCCGCGCGGCTCTTCGACCGCGACGCGTCGTTGTGGACCGACGACCGTGACGTCGCGAGCGCGATCGGCGAGCGGCTGGGCTGGCTCGACGCCCCGGCGCACTTCTCGCTCCTCGCGCCCTCGCTCGAGGGCTTCGGCGACGGGATCCGCGAGGCCGGCTTCGACACCGCCGTGGTCATGGGCATGGGCGGCTCGAGCCTGGCCCCGGACATCCTGCACCGCACCTTCGGGACGACCGAGGGCTACCTGGGCCTGCGCATCCTCGACTCGACCGACCCTGCGGCCGTGGCCGCGACGGTCGACGACCTCGACCCGCTCGAGACGCTCTGGATCGTCGCCAGCAAGTCGGGCACGACGACCGAGCCGCTGGCGTTCATGGCCGATGCCTGGATGCGCGTCGAGGCCGCGCTCGAGGAGCGCAACGCCGACCAGCGCCCGGGCGAGTTCTTCGCCGTCATCACGGATCCCGGCAAGAGCCTGGCCTCGATCCCGCACCACGACGAGCTACGCGAACAGTTCCTCAACCCGCCGAACGTCGGTGGCCGGTACTCGGCGCTCACGTACGTCGGGCTCGTGCCGGCGTCGCTGATCGGCATCGACGTCGACGCCCTCCTCAAGGCGGGCGCGACGATGCTCGACGCGTGCCGGACGGCGGATGCCCGCGGCAACCCGGGGCTGCTCCTGGGCCTCGCGCTCGGCAGCCTCGCCAAGTCCGGCCGCGACAAGCTGACCTTCCTGGCCGATCCGGCCATCTCGAGCTTCGGAGCCTGGGCCGAGCAGCTCCTCGCCGAGTCGACGGGCAAGCACGGCACCGGCATCGTGCCCGTCGACCTCGAGCCCGTCCGCCCTATCGAGGCCTACGGCGCGGACCGCGTGTTCCTGGACCTTGCGCTCGCAGGCAACGATGCCGGCGCTTCCGGTGGCGGTCGACGGGCGCTCCTCGACAGCCTCGAGCAGGCCGGCCATCCCGTCATCCGGATCGAGCTCGACGACCCGATCGACCTCGCCGGCGAGGCGATCCGCTGGGAGGTCGCGACGGCCTTCGCGGGCGCCGTGCTCGGGATCGACCCGTTCGACCAGCCCAACGTCGAGGAGGCCAAGGAGCGCACTCGGCGCGTGCTCGCCGGTGCGGCCGAGGACGGCGACGAGCCGGATCCCGGCGCCATCCAGCTCCGCGCCCACGACGAGGACTCCCTCGCGGAGGTCCTCCGCCCCACGCTCTCGGGCCTCGAGGTCCCGAACTATCTCGCCATCCAGGCGTTCATTGCGCCGTCGGCGGCGGTCGACGAGCGCATCGCCGGGATCCGCGCCGCGCTCGCGTCGACCGGTTGTGCGACGACGGCGGGCTACGGCCCGCGCTTCCTGCACTCGACCGGGCAGCTCCACAAGGGCGGGCCACCGACCGGCGTGTTCCTCCAGCTGACCTCGGACCATCCCGTCGATCGCCCCATCCCGGGCTGGCCGTATACGTTCGGCCGGCTCATCGACGCCCAGGCGCGGGGTGACCGCGAGGCGCTGCGGGCGCATGATCGACCCGTTGTGCACGTCCACCTGGGCGACGATCTCGCGGACGACCTCGCCGTCCTCGAGCGCGCGGTCCGGCGCGCGCTCGGCTGACGAACACATCGAGCGGAGGCGGAACGACAATGCATCTCGGCTTCATCGGGCTCGGGCGCATGGGCTCGAACATGGTCCGCCGGCTCCTCCGCGACGGGCACTCGGTCGTCGCCTACAACCGCTCGCCCGAGAAGACCCAGGAGATCGCGGGCGAGGGCGCGACGGCGTCGTTCACGATCGCCGAGCTCGTCGCCGCGCTCGAGAAGCCCCGCGTCGCCTGGATCATGGTCCCAGCCGGGGACGCGACCGAGGCCCAGGTCAAGGAGCTGCTCGAGCACCTCGAGCCGGGTGACACGATCGTCGACGGCGGTAACACCAACTTCCACGACGACGTCCGGCGTCACGCCGAGCTCGCCGAGCACGGCATCCGCTATGTGGACGCGGGCGTCAGCGGCGGGATCTGGGGCCTTCAGAACGGGTTTTGCCTGATGGTCGGCGGCAATCGCGACGCCGTCGAGCCGCTCGAGCCGATCTTCCGCTCGCTCGCCCCGCAAGACGGCTATCTGCACACCGGCGGCCCCGGTTCGGGGCACTACGTGAAGATGATCCACAACGGCATCGAGTACGGGCTGATGCAGGCTTACGCCGAGGGGTTCGAGATCCTCCACGCCTCGGACTACAAGCTCGATCTCGAGAAGATCTCCGACCTGTGGAACCACGGCTCCGTCGTCCGCTCGTGGCTGCTCGAGCTGGCCGCGCTCGCGTTCAAGTCGAACGGCCAGGACCTGACACCGCTGAAGGGTTGGGTCGCCGACTCGGGCGAGGGTCGCTGGACCGTCCAGGAGGCGATCGACCACGACGTCCCGGCGCCGGTCATCACCCTCTCGCTCCAGACCCGCTTCCGCTCGCGCCAGGACGATTCCTATGGGGCCAAGGTGCTCGCCGCCCTGAGAAACGAGTTTGGCGGTCATGCGGTGAAGTCCTCGTAGGGAGGCGGCCATGGTGACCAAGGCACCGGTTGCGATCCCGACGCCGCGCACGATCCGCGAGGAGCGACTGGCGCGCGACGGCAAGCGCCGGCGCCCGACGCACCACGCCGAGGTCAACCCGCTGCGCGAGGGCCTGCGCCTCGAGCGCGTGCCCGATCCGCACGTCTTCGTCCTGTTCGGGGCGACGGGTGACCTGAGCCACCGGAAGGTCTTCCCGGCGCTCGCCCAGCTGTGGCGGACGAACCTCCTGCCCGCCGACTGGGCGCTGGTCGCGATCGGACGGCGGCCGTACGACGACGGCACGTTCCGCATGGACATCGCCGAGTCGCTGCACAGGAACTGCCGCGTCCAGCTCGACGAGGAGGCCGAGCACCAGTTCCTCGAGCGGGTCTTCTACCACCGCGGCGACTTCGGCGACGATGCCACCTACGACACGCTCAGCAGGAAGCTCGAGGAGATGCACCTCGAGCAGGAGACCGGCTCGAACCTGCTCTTCTACCTGGCCACGCAGCCGTCCGCGTTCCCGATGATCGTCGCCGAGATCGGCCGGTGCGGGCTGGATCACGAGGTCCACAACGGCGGCTGGCGGCGGATCGTTATCGAGAAGCCGTTCGGGCGCGACCTCGACTCGGCGAAGCGGCTCAACCGCGAGATGCTCAAGGTCTTCCGAGAGTCGCAGGTCTACCGCATCGACCATTACCTGGGCAAGGAGACGGTCCGTAACCTCCTCGTCTTCCGGTTCGGCAACGGGATCTTCGAGCCGCTCTGGAACCGGCGTTACGTCGACCACATCCAAATCACCGTCGCCGAGTCGCTCGGGGTCGAGGACCGGGGCGCCTTCTACGAAGAAACCGGCGCGGCCCGCGACGTGCTCCAGAACCACCTGATGCAGCTGCTCAGCCTCGTGGCGATGGAGCCGCCGGCGACGTTCGCCGCCGATGCCCTGCGCGACGAGAAGCTCAAGGTCCTCCGCGCCATCGCTCCGCCGACGCGACAGGAGGTCCAGCGCGACGTCGTGCGCGGCCAGTACGACAAGGGCTGGGTCGCCGGCGTGCCGGTCAAGGCCTACCGCGCGGAACCCGAGGTCGATCCCGAGTCGGAGACCGAGACCTTCGTGGCCGCCCGGTTCGAGGTCGACGACTGGCGCTGGTCCGGGGTGCCCTTCTACCTGCGGACCGGCAAGCGTCTTGCCAAGCGCGCGTCCGAGATCGCGATCCAGTTCCGGGACGTGCCGCATCGGCTGTTCGCCGACTCCACCACCGATCCGCAGCCGAACCTGCTGGCGATCCGCGTCCAGCCCGACGAGGGCATCCTCCTCCGGTTCGGTTCGAAGGTGCCCGGGCTCGGGCTCGACATCCGCCCGGTCACGATGGACTTCACCTACGGCACCGCGTTCTCGACCGACGCCCCCGACGCGTACGAGACGCTGATCCTCGATTCAATGCTCGGCGACCAGTCGCTGTTCACGCGCGCCGACGAGGTCGAGGCGGCCTGGACGATCGTGACCCCGATCCATGACGCGTGGCTGGACATGCCCCAGCCGGAGTTCCCGAACTACGCCGCCGGGACTTGGGGCCCCGAGGAGGCCGACGAGCTCATCCAGCGCGACGGCCGGCGCTGGCGGCGGCTCTGATGGAGGGCATGAGCCGGGCCGGGAGCGGCCCGAGCGCGCCCATGCCGCTCTCGTCCGCGCACGCGACGCCGGGCCAGCCGATGCTTCGCTGGGCCTCGCGGGCGAAGAGCATCGACGGCATCGCCGCGGAGCTCGGCCGGATCTGGTCGTCGATCTCGCTGACCGCCGAAGGGCCCGACGGCGACGAGCGGCGCGTCGCCGCCAGGTCCAGCGTCATGAACCTCGTCGTCATCGCCGGCCGGGGCGAGATCGGCGAACGGGTCGCCGCGATCGTCGAGGGGCTGACCGGCCGCCACCCGTCGCGCACCCTCATCGTGACCCCGGCCGATCCGGACGGGCCGGCCTGGCTCGACGCCCAGGTCCAGGCGCACTGCGTCCTGCCGTCCGACGACGCGCCCGAGACATGCTCCGAGATGGTCTACCTGACGTGTGGCGGCGAGAGCGGCCAGCACCTTGCCGGCGTGGTCACGCCGCTGCTCATCCACGACCTTCCCGTGACGGTGTGGTGGCCGGGTGAGCCGCACTTCGAAAGCCGCTCCGCGCGGGAGCTCCTGCCCGTGGCCGATCGGATCCTGGTCGATGGGTCCGGCTGGTCCGGCGACGGGCTCGCCGGCCTCGTCGCGATGGCCGCGCTGCCCGACCTGTACAGCCTCGAGGTCGCGGACTTCGCGCTGCTCCGGCAGGCGCGCTGGCGCGAGGCGATCGCGTCGACGTTCGACCGCCCGGCGCTGCTGCCCTACCTCACCCACATCGATCGGATCGACGTGCACTACGCGGCCACGGACGGCGCGCCGCAGATGGCCAACGTCGTGCGGCCGATGTACCACGTGGCCTGGCTGGCCTCTCGGCTGGCGATGTCGGTGGTCTCGCCGATCCGGGCCGGCACGGAGGCGTGGAGCGGCTACGACGGGCTGCTCCGCTTCGGTCGCCGGCGGGTGCCGGTCAGCCTGCGCCCGGTCGAGTCGACCTCGCCGCGAGGCACGACGCTCATCGTCCAGCTCCATGCCACGCGGGCGCACTCGCAGCTGTGGGTCGAGGTGACCGCGTACGCCGACGGGGTCGTGGTCCAGGCGTCCCTCGACGGCGAGCCGATGCCGGAGCGGCGCTTCCTCGCGCCACGGAAGCGCGAGGGGGACCTGCTGGCCGAGACGATCGAGACCGCGGGGCGGGACCCGATCAGCTCCGAGGTCCTGGCGATGGCCGCCCGGCTGGTCGACTGACGTGACGACATCCGCGACCCGGCGGCGGTCCGGGTGAGCGCCGAGCCCCGGGTCGAGGTCCTCGACGATCCCGAGGCGACCTCGCGCGCGGCAGCGAGTGCGGTCGCCGAGGCGCTCGCCGCGGCTGTCCGGGAGCGTGGGCGGGCGGACTGGGTGACCACGGGCGGGTCGACACCCGTCGGCATCTATCGCGAGCTCGCGGTCGCGCCCCTCCGCGATGCCGTGCCGTGGCACGCCGTCAACGTCTGGTGGGGCGACGACCGGTTCGTTCCCCGCGACCATCCGCTCTCGAACGTGCTAGCGCTCGACCAGGTGCTCGTCTCGGCCGCCGCGCGCGCCGGCCTGTCCGGCACGGGTGAGTACGCCGTCGACGTCGATCTGGGCACCGAGCCCGGCGTGGGATTGCCCAGCTCGAACATCCACGCGCCGCGCATGTCGGAGGCGATCGCCAGCGGCGCCGGGCTCGACTGGGTCGCGACGGAGTACGCCGACCGGATCCGCGACGCCGGCCTGCCCACCGCCGAGGGGTTCCCGATCTTCGATGTCGTGCTGGTCGGCATCGGTCCCGACGGCCACGTGCTGTCGGTGTTCCCCGGCTCGCCCCTGTTCGACTCCGAGGCGTGGGCCTCGGCCGTCCCGGCGCCGACGCACGTCGAACCGCACGTCGCCCGGGTCAGCCTCCAGCCGCGGATCCTGGAGCTGGCGCGCCTGCCGATCCTCGTGGCGCATGGGGCCGGCAAAGCGGCCATTCTCGCCACCGTGCTGGGCGGCGAGCGCGACGTTCGCCGGTGGCCGGCGCAGCTCGCCCGGCGTGACGGCGCCGTCTGGTTCGTGGACAAGGCAGCGGCCGCCGCGCTGCCGGGGTGATCGCGGACCCGTACCCGTTCGGAGCTCGGCCGCGGGTCTATCGGTCTCGCGGCGATGGCGTCGAGATCGCTCGCGCCGGCGCAGGGCGTGCCGGAGCCGGGCCCGGCCGACCGGCCACCGCTCCTGCTCGTCCACGGCGCGACCGCAGACCACACCACCTGGCGCACCGTCGGGCCGGCCTTCGCCGAGACGCGGCCGACCTTCGCCGTCGACCGACGGGGTCGTGGCGCGAGCGGCGATGCCGAGGCCTACCGGATCGAACGTGAGTTCGAGGACCTTGCGACGGTCGCGGACGCGCTGGGCACCGAGGCGGGCGCGCCGGCGATCGACGTCGCGGGGCACTCCTATGGCGGCCGCTGCGCGCTCGGCGCGAGCCTCCTGACGGTGGCTATCCGTCGCGCGGTCGTGTACGAGGGCGCACCCGTCCCGCCGGGCATGTCGTACCGGCCGCCTGGTTTCGTCGAGGCCGTGCGCGCGGCCATTGACCGCGGCGACAGGGAAGCCGCGCTGACCACCTTCCTCACCGGGATCGTCGGCATGTCCGAGGCGGAGCTCGACGCGTATCGAGCCAACCCCGTGTGGCCCGCGCGGGTCGAGGCGGCGCACACCATCCTGCGCGAGGTCGAGGCGGAGGCCGGCCCCGCCGCCTCCATCGCGGCGCTCGGCCGGGTCTCCGTGCCCGTCCTGCTCCTGCTTGGTTCGATCAGCCGCTCCCCGTTCCGGATCGGCACGGACGCCCTCGCGGCACATCTCGCCCACGCGGAGATCCGCGTCATCGAGGGCGCGGCGCACGCTGCCCACCACACCCACGCCGCCGAGTTCGTGGCCACTGTCGAGGCGTTCCTCGACCGAGCCTGAGCCGTCCCGTTAACGCCAATATCCCGCCCGCTTGAGCCCGGGTCCTATCCTGTCGACGTGAGCGAGGAGGAGGGCGCCCGCTTCGAGTCAGGCGACGCCGGCTTCGGCACGCCCGAGGCCGGCCAGAGCGCGCCGGACAGTGCGCCGGATCCGGAACGCACGTGCGCGTGGTGTGGCACACCCACCGCACCCAAGGCCACGACGTGTCCGACCTGCGGCGCCGCGCTCGCGCAGCGGGAATCCATCGGCGACCTGGCCATCCCCGGCCTGACCGCGGTGGACGCCGCGCTCCAGGACTTCGACAAGCGGCCGCTCCATCTCCGCGGGCCGAGCCCGAGCCAGGGCATGGCCCCGGCCCTGATCGTCGGCGCCATGGCCGGTGGGCCGATCGGCCTGGCGGCGATCGGCGGCGTGGCCGCGGTGGCCGCGGCCGAGTACCTGGGTGCGGGCCGCGGCGGTGCGGGAGCCGCGCTCGAGAACGTGGGAAAGCCGAGCGAGGTCGTCCTCCAGGCGCTCGCGCATCTCGATCCGGACGGGTCCCAGCCGTCGGATGCGCCCACGACGACTCCCGCCGAGCTGAAGGATTCGACCGGCGCCGCTACCCCTGCCGATGATGGGCGATCGATCTGGCGGGACCTGCCGCCGGTCGCGCCCGAATACGATGCCCTGGACGATCCGGAGCAGCACGAGGAGGGAGTTCCCGATGGCGGCTGACGCCAAGGTCAAGGCGCTGCGCGGTGTATCGCTGTTCGCCGGGCTGCGCGACCGTGATCTGGAACAGGTCGCGAAGCTCGTGGACGAGATCGACCGCCCGTCGGGCTATGTCCTGACGCGCGAGGGCGAGCTGGGCTCGCAGGCGTTCGTGCTCGCATCGGGCGCGGCAAAAGTGGAACGGGACGGCCGCGAGATCGCCCGGGTCGCGCCCGGACAGGTCGTGGGCGAGATGGCGCTGCTGGCCGAGGGGCCGCGGACCGCCACCGCGACGTTGACGGAGCAGAGCCACCTCTTCGTGCTCGCCCATCGCGAGTTCCACTCGCTGCTCGACACCGTCCCTGCGGTCCGCGAGTGCGTCCTCACCGAGGTCGCGCGACGCCTCCGCGTGCTGGAGCCCGACAAGGCCAACTGACCGATATCTCGGGCCCGACCGTTCGGGCCGTCAAACCGGGGCCGCGGCTACCATCGCTCCATGACCGACGAGCGGCCCTACTCCCCCGGTCTCGAGGGAGTGATCGCGGCCGAGACGGCCCTGGGCTACGTCGACGGTGAGAAGGGGCGCCTGCTGTACCGGGGCTACCGGATCGGCGACCTGGTCGAGCACGGGACCTATCCCGCGGTCGCGAACCTGCTCTGGACCGGCGACTGGGAACCGGAACATCGCATGGCCACGGGCGAGATCCCAGACGGCGTCCTGACGACCCTGCAGGCACTGCCCAAGACGGCCAAGCCGATGGACGCCCTGCGCACGGCCGTCTCCGCCTGGGGCGCGACGCAGGCCCTCACCTACCCGCCGACGCCCGAGCAGGCGCGCGCCCTGACCGCGTTCTCGCCGTCGGCGCTGGCCGCGTTCGCGCGACTGCGCGCCGGGCAGGAGCCGGTCGCATCCGACCCGAGCCTCGACCTCGTGCCCGGGTTCCTGTACCAGCTCACCGGCACGAAGCCGGACGCCGGCACGGCGCGAGCGCTCGATGCCTACTTCGTCGTCGGCGCCGAGCACGGGCTCAACGCGTCGACGTTCACCGCCCGCGTCATCGTCTCGACGCGGAGCGACCTGGCATCGTCCGTCGCGGGCGCGATCGGGGCGCTGAAAGGCCCGCTCCACGGCGGTGCGCCGTCGGAGGTCGTCGAGCAGCTCCACCAGGTGGGCTCGGTCGAGCGTGCGGAGCAGTGGGTCAAGGAGACGCTCGACAAGGGCGAGCGGCTCATGGGCTTCGGCCACCGCGTGTACCGCGCCTACGATCCGCGAGCGGCCGCGCTGCGCAAGGTGGCCCAGTCGATGGACAAGAAGCCCGAGTGGCTCGACCTCGCGATCAAGGTCGAGGACGTCGCCCTGCGCGTGCTCGCCGAGCGACATCCCGAGCGCGCGCTCAAGACGAATGTCGAGTACTACGCCGCTGCCGTCCTGCAGGGCGTGGGCCTGACCCCGGACCTGTTCCCGGCCACGTTTGCCCTGGCCCGGCACGCCGGCTGGACGGCGCACGTGATCGAGCAATCGGCGGACAACCGGCTCATCCGGCCGGATGCCAGGTACACGGGACCCCAGGAGCGCGACCTGCCCGCCTGACCGGCGCCGCTTCAAGTTCGCTGCGAGGCGTCGGCCATGGCCTGACACGATCCGGCGCACGGCTCCGGTCGTAGACTCCGACGACGGAGGTGAGGCCAGTGCTCTTCCGCTTCCTCACGCGTGCGATGGATGCCCAGGGCGTCTGGACGAAGCCCCTCGGCGACCTCGCCCATCGGTTCCTGTTCTGGCTGTTCCAGGGTCTCCCCGGCATCCGCGACCTGCTCGTCGGGCGCTGGCTCGGCCACCCGCCGCACGCGGTCCTGACCGACGCGCCGATCGGGATCCTGTTCCTCGTCATCGTCTTCGACGTCATCGACGACCCGGGCGCGGCGGCAATCACCCTGGCCGTGGGGATCCTGGCCATGCTCGCCGCGGCGCTTGCCGGGTTCGCGGACTACGCGGACACGGACGGCAAGGCGCGCGAGCGGGCCACGCTCCACTCATCGCTCATGCTGCTCGCTCTCGTCGGGTACCTCGTCTCACTCGCGTTCCGGCTCGGGAGCGGGCCGGTGGCGTCCGCCGCCGGCGTCTGGCTGTCCGTGCTGAGCTTCCTGGTCCTCTCCGCCGCCGCGTACGTCGGTGGCGACGTCGTCTACGTTCTGGGCAACATGGTCAGCCGCCACGCATTCCGCGGCGCGGGCACGAAGTGGATCGCGCTGGAGCCGGCCGAGGCGGCAAGCGGTGAGATCCCCGAGGGCCGGCCGATAAAGGGCAAGCTCGGCGTTAACACGCTCGTGCTCGTTCGGCAGGGCGAGCGGGTCCTCGCCCTCCACGAGACCTGTGCCCACGCCGGCGGTCCGCTCTCCGAGGGCAAGCTCGTCGACGGCGGCATCATCGAGTGCCCCTGGCACTTCTCGCGCTACCGCCTGGCGGACGGCCACGTGGTCCGGGGCCCGTCGGTCTACGACCAGCCCGCGTACGAGGTCCGGCGGCGCGAGGGCGGCGGGTGGGAGGCACGCCGCCAGGCGTGAGCCTCGCCCGGGGCGATCGGCCGGGGCCTCGCGTCGTCCTGCCGGAACCGTGTCTCATCGTCCTGGTGGGCGCGGCGGGCTCGGGCAAGTCGACCCTCGCTACTCGCCTGTTCCCGCCGGACCAGGTGCTGTCGTCCGATGCCCATCGGGCGATGCTGACCGGCGACGAGTCGAATCAGCGGGTGACCAGGACCGCGTTCGCGATCCTCCATCGCCAGCTCGCGCGACGGATGGCCGAGCGCGTGACCACCGTCGTCGACGCCACGAACGTCACCTCGTTCGCGCGGCGGGCGCTCGTCCGCCGGGCGGCCGCCGAAGGCATCCCGGCAGTCGCGATCGTGCTCGACCTCCCGCCGGTCCTGGTCCTCGCCAGGAACGCGACGCGACCCGGCCGGATCGTGCCCGAGGGCGCGGTGCGCCGTCAGCTCGACGACCTCGCCCGCTCGATCCGGCGCGGGAGCCTCGATGCGGACGGGTTCGCGGCAATCCACGTCGTCCGAGCGTCCGCCGAGCTCGACACGCTGTCGATCGGCCGAGGACCCTAAGGCAGCGGCCGAGCCCTCAGACGGCCGGTGCGCCGGCGATGAGCGCCACTGCCACGCCGGCGGCCAGGATCCCGGCCGCGTGGACGGGCGTCACTCGCTCGCGCAGCACGAGCGCGGCGAGGATCGTGGTCACGACCGGGTAGAGCGAGGCGAGGATCGCGGCGATCGACAACGGCCCCACCGCGATCGCCCCGAGGTACGCGGCGGTCGCCGACATGTCCAGGACTCCGACACCGACCAGCACCGGCCAGAGCGAGCGCGGGACCCGCCAGGGCTGGCGGCGCAGCAGGATCCAGCTCGTGATGACCAGGACCGAGGCGATCCGGATGACGACGACCGGCGACATGATCAGGTCGTCGTTGAGCTGCGCCGCGCCGATCGTGAACAGGCCGAACAGGGTGCCGGCCGCGACGCCGTACCACAGGCCGCTCGGGCGTCCGTCGGCCGCGTTCGGCGAGCGCGACACGAGCACCACGCTGACGACCGCCGCGACGATCCCCATGATCGCGACGGCGGATGGGACGCCCTCGGTGGCGAAGCCGTAGACCACCGGCTCGGTCGCCGTGATGACCGCCGCGACCGGGGCAACGACGCCCATCCGGCCGACGCTGAGGCCGCGGTACAGCAGCGAGAGGCCGGCCGCGCCGAGTACCCCACCGGCGATCGAGACACCCAGGTCGATCGGGCGCATGGCCGGCTCTGACACGGCAGCGAGGATCGGGACGCCGATGGCGAGGCTCGCGATCTGGCTCCCGAGGAGGACGCCGAGCACCGGCGTGCGGCGGCTCGTCAGGCCACCCCCGAAGTCCGCCAGACCCCAGCCGATCGAGGCGAGCAGGCCGAGGCCGATGACGGCCACGGCAGGCGAGACGAGGAGGTGCCCGGGCATCCCCGTATCATCGCGACTGCCCATGACTCGCGCCCGGACCTTTGCGCTCGGCGGCCGTCGGGCCGCCCTCGCCGTTGCCCTGGGCGGCGCCGTCGCCCTAGCCCTGCCGGTCGCCGCGCTCGACCAGCTGATCCTCCCGCCAAGCCAGGAGGGCCGATACGTCTACGACCTCGCCGGCATCTGGAATGCGTCGGCGATCGACCAGGCCCAGTCGACCGCGGTCGCGATCCGCGACCGGACCGGCGCCGAGCTTGCGATCGTGTCCTGGCCGAGCGACGACAGCGATGTCTCGACCGGCACCGCCCGTGCCGACGCGATCACCATCATGGATACCTGGGGCGTCGGCAGGGCCGGCGTCAACGACGGGCTCGTCGTCCTGTTCGACATGGACTTCCAGAGCCGCAGCCACGGCCAGATCTACCTGTACGCCGGGAGCGGCTTCCTCGACCGCTATCTCAACGAGGACGAGGCAGCGGCCGTCGTCAACGATGCGATGCTCCCACGGGCGGTCGATGGGGACCTCGGCGCGGCCCTCCTCGACGGCCTCCAGCGCATCGACCATGCCGTCCAGCCCGGCGGCAACCCGGACCGATGGACGCAGGCCCTGATCAACGCGCTGCTCGCGGCGCTGGTCGTCGGGGTCGGCGTCGTCGTGTTCGGCCTGTTCCTGCGGACCTGGTGGGAGCGCGGCCGCGATGCGCGGGTCGTGCTCATCGACGACTCGGTGCTGCTGCCGGACCCGCCGCCGGGGCTCACCCCGGCGCTCGCCACCGTGCTCCGCAGGGACGCCGTCGACAAGGACGGCTTCACCTCGGCGCTCGTCGACCTCGGCCATCGAGGGCTGGTGACGTTCGAGCAGGCGCCCGGTGACAAGAAGCACGTCGACCTCGTCGTGCCGCCGAGCCCGCTCATCGATCCGAACTCGCTCGAGGCCCGGCGCCGCCCGCTGGGCACGGCCGAACGCAGCCTCGCGGACTCCATCGCCACGAAGGCGACCGGCGGCGTGCTGAGCTGGTCCGAGCTCAAGAGCGGCGAGGGCGCGAAGCTGTGGGAGTCGTTCAAGAAGGACGCCGGCCGGGCCGCCAGGGCCGCCGGCTACTTCCGTGACGACCCGAACCGGCTCACCGGGCGCTGGCTCGCGGTCGGCATCGCCGTCATCGCCGCCGTCGTCGCGTTCGGCTTCATCTTCGCGTTCGACACGTCCGAGAACTCGAACCTGTTCCGTGCCGGTCGCGGTTTCCTCGGGCTGCCGATGCTGATCGCCGCGGTGCTCGGCGGCGTGATCGCGCTGTTCAGCGGTCGGCTTGCCGCCCGCACCGCGGACGGCGCCCGCACCCTGGCCATGTCCCTCGCCTACCGGAACACGCTCAGGTTCGAGATGGCGGCCTCCCGCTCCGTCGACGAGGCGGTCGAGAAGACGAAGTCACGCCTGCCCTGGATCACCACGCCGGACCTCCTGACCGTGTGGGCCGTCGCGTTCGGGCTGAAGGACGAGATCGACGACCTCATCAAGGCGACCTTCGCCCAGGCGCAGGCGACCGGCGTCGCGGCCTGGTCGCCGGCGTGGTACTCGGGGGGCGATGGGCTGGGCTCGGTCTCGAACATGTCGAGCATGATCGGCTCGATCGGCACGACGGCCGCCTCGTCCTCGGGCTCGGGCTACGGCGGTGGGAGCAGCGGCGGCGGTGGCGGCGCCGGGGGCGGGTTCTAGGTCGTCTCCGGCGTGAGTGCGGTAGGTCCCTCGAGCACCTGGACCGCGTCGGCTGCCCCGTCGTAGCGCTCCGAGGTCGTCAGGTAGATCACCTGGAAGTCGGCGCTGACGTCACGCAGGAGCTCCAGCGCGCGTTGGGCGCGCTCGTCGTCGAGGGTCACGAAAGGGTCGTCGAGGACGAGCGGCGGGCGCCGGTCGCCCGTCACGAGCCTGACGAGGCCGATCCGGGCGGCGAGGTAGACCGTGTCCAGCGTGCCCTGGCTCAGCGTCGACACGTCCACCCAGTCGCCGCGCTCGGGGGCAAAGACCCGGAGTGACAGGTCCTCGTCGTCGACCTGGACGCGCCGGTACCGGCCCGCCGTCACGCGCTCGACGTCGGTGACCATGCGCCGCTCCAGGTAGCGGGTCGCGGTCCGGATCGTCGCCCGCTCGGCGGCGTCGAGGGCCTTCTGCGCCGCCTCGTACACGCGAGCCCGCCGTTGGAGCAGCTCCAGCTGCTCGGCCCAGCTCGCGGCTTTCTCGGCGTGGCTCGCCACTTCCTCGGCGTCGACCGCGTTCTGCTCGACCCGCGCCTTCGCTCCGGCCTCGGTGTCGCGCGCCAGGCTGAGCGCGCGATCAGCGTCGGTCACTGCGACCTCGAGGCGCTCACGCGCCCGTGGCTCGCGTGCGATCGGGCCGAGCTGCTCGAGTGCGCCGGTCTTCTGCTCGACGTCGAGCGCCGCCTTGTCGCGCAGGTCGGGCAGCGTCTCGGTCGGCTCGCGCCCGACGAGGCCCTCGAGCTGGGCGCGCAGCCGGAGGATCTGGCCGATATGCGCCTCCTCGGCGGCGACGAGCGCCTCCACGGCGGCGAGATCCGGCAATTCCAGGGCCGCCAGGAGGTTCGTCAGGGTGACCTCCTCCATCTGCAGCTCCTGCTCGAGCATCGAGCGGCCACGGAGCCGGCGCTCGATCTCCTGCGAGCGCATGTCCTTGTTCTTGCGCATGTCCTGGGCCCGGATCCGCTGGCGCCGCCCGACGAGGGCGAGGATCGCGCCCGCGAGCACGAGGCCGGCGGCGAGGATCCCGGCGCCGGGGAGCTCGAGCCCGCCGGCGGTGTTGCCGATGCTGATCGACGGGAGGGCACTGGGCAACACGCTCAGCTGCGCCGCGACGGCGATGCCGACGCCGACCAGGATCAGGACGACGGCCGCGATCGCTGTCGGGCGCCACGCGCGCGGGGTCGGCGCCTTCATCTCGAACTGAACCTCGACCTCGCCGGCCAGCGCAGCGCGGATCTCGCGGATGCGCATGTCCGCCGCGCGCACCTTGGCCAGCGCCTCGCGGAGGGCAGGCAGCCCATTCGGCGATGGGTGCGACGCCTCGAGCTCCTCGACCTGGCGGCTGACGTCGACGGCGGTGCTGTATCGCTCGAAGCGCTCCTTGGCCTGGTCGCGCTCGGAGATCAGGCGCTCGGCCAACCTCGCCTTCTCGAGCATCGAGCGCTTCTCGGCGAGATCCGCCTCGGCCGTCGCCCGGTCTTCGCGCGACTGGGCGAGGAGGTCGCGGTCCTTCTCGAGCTGCGCGAGCGCGGTCTCGCCGTTGCGCTGCGCCGCGGTCGCGGCGGCGAGATTCGCCTCGGTCGCCTTGAGCTGGCCCGGGTTCTTGTCGCCCTTCGCGTTCAGGATCTGGAGCGCGCGGTCGAGCTTGCGCCGAGCTCGGCTCGTCCCGCGATCTCCGCCCGAGATCGACGCCTGCAACCGATCGCGCAGGGCCGCCTCGTCGCGGGCAAGGCCGTCGAGCTCGTGGTGCCGGACCGAAGCAGTCGAGCGGAAGAAGGCTTCACTCGGGATGCCCGTCAAGTCCGCCAGGACCTCGTCGGCGCGCGTCGGATCGGTGATCGTCTCGCCGTCCGCCTCGAGCTTCACGGTGCCCTTCGGGCCCCGAAAGGCCTTCTCGAGGCTGCCCTTGTGGACGCCGTCGAGGTCCTCCTGCTCGAACTCGAGACGGACCCACGGCCGGTCCTCCTCGCCCGCGTTCCACGAGCGCATGCCCTCGACGTCGCCCGAGCCGGACGTCACCCGCCGGGTGAGGGCGAGCTCGAGCGCGCGCTGGATCGTGGATTTGCCCGATTCGTTCGGGCCCCGGATGACCGTCAGCCCGGGCGCCAGGTCCAGGTCCAGGTCGGCGTGGCGCCGGATGTTGCGAAGCTGGAGGCGGGTGATCCTCACAGCGTGATCTCCGCGCCCGAGAGCAGCAGCCGGCCGAGCCGGAGGGCATCGCGGAGCTCGCCCGCGGCAGCCTCGTCGTCGGCCGCCTCGGCTTCCGCGATCTGCGCCTCGAGGTCGCGGATGAACGCGCCGAGCACGGTGTCGGGCGAGGCGAGCGGGCCCTCCGGCAGCGGCGAGACCGCCTTGTCCCGGACGCGGAGCTTCAGGAACCTGTCGGCGAGCTCGCTCTCGATCTCCTCGACGTGCACGTCCAGCTCGTCCGGTCGCACGCCGATCAGCTCGACGTCGAGCATCAGGTCCGGATCGGCGCGATCGATGAGCTTGGCGACGAGGCCCGGCTGCGAACCCACCGTCGCCGCGTCGAGCTGGATCCGCTCGAACCTGGTCCGGCCGACCTTGTGCTCCTCGACGGTGACGCGCTTCTTCGCGTCGACGGCGTCGAGGGTGACGAGGAGCACCTTGCCGGCGCGGTCCTGGTCCAGCGCGACCGGCTCCGGGGCGCCGGAATAGGCATACGTCGTCCGGCCTGCCTTGCCCTTCGACATCGAGTGCCAGTGCCCGAGCGCGAGATAGTCCAGGTGGGTTGCGGCGATCTCGTCGGTCGTGATGACCACGTCGTCGCCGTCGGTCTTGCCCTCGATCGCGAGCGCCGCGTGGAGCAGGCCGATGTGCCACGTGGCCCGCTCGTCCTTGCTCACGTCGAGGTCGAGCAGCGGCGAGTGCGGCGCACGCTTCGTGGCGAAGCAGCGACCGTGCACGACCAGGTCGAGGGACTTGAGGTGCACCTCGGGATGATCAGGGTCGAGCACGGTCACCAGGTCCGAGCCGACCGCGCCGGCGAGCGCCGGGATGTCGTAGGCGCGGTAGATCGAGGCTCGATCGAAGACGTCGTGGGTGCCGGGAGCGACCACGATGCGGATCCGAGCATCGACCAGCCGCTTCAGCTGCGTGGCGGCCCGTTCGACCGAGCGGCGCGGCTGGACGTTCGAATCGAACAGGTCACCTGCGATCAGGACGAGATCGACCTTCTCGGCCAGGGCGAGGTCGATCGTCGCCGTGAAGGCCGCGAACTGGCGCTCCCGCTGTGTCGCGGCCCGATCGCCGAGGTCCGCGTGACGCGCCCCGAGGTGGACGTCGGCGGTGTGGAGCAGTCGCACCATGCCCTGTGAGTCGCCCTCTCCCCCGGCGGCGCCCCCCGGCCGGCACGGCCTGGCGAGCGAGGCGCCCCCAATTGCTCCCCGCTCGCCTGTGCGAACGGTCGCAGGCCATTGTGACAGGTCGACTGGCACGCTTCGACCGGCTGACGGACCCAACGCCGATCCCGGTGTATTCTTCGCCGCGCATTCACCAGGTGCGCCCCGACCACGGGACTCCGGATCGGCACCATGGGTCGCGCGGCGCCGGGCTGCGGCTTCCGCGTTGCCGACAGTCCCCCTCCGGCGCACCGACAGGCATATCCACGCGCTCCGGAGGACCTCGTGACCTACGCCGATCGAACCCTGAACTGTGTCGACTGTGGCTCCGAATTCATCCATTCCGCCGACGACCAGCGCTTCTACTCGGAGAAAGGGTTCGCCTCGGACCCGAAGCGGTGCGTGAGCTGCCGCGCGAGCCGTCGAGCCGCTCGCGACGCCGGCTATTCCGCCTCCGACCTCGGCGGGCCCCGGGGCTACGAGCGCAGCGCCCCGACACGCGAGTACTTCGCCGTGCTCTGCTCGGAGTGCGGCAACCAGGCCCAGGTCCCCTTCCGACCGCGCATGGATCGGCCGGTCTACTGCTCCGACTGCTTCCGCAAGGCGCACCCCGACTGACCGCCAGTTCGGGCCGGCTCCGCCGCCAGGCCGGGCCGGGGTTCCAAGGTTTCTGCCAAATGCACAGCACGTGACCGTTAGTCGGGAGCCCATCGCCCCAGTCGCTGCGCAAACGGGCGTCATGCTCGAGATTCGCATCGATCGTCGCCCTGCCCGCGGGATATCGCACGCCTGGGGCCGCGGCGTGTACCGCCCCGCTGCCGAACGTTCACCGGGTGGGCATCTGACAATGTGGGAGCGGGCGCGCTCCCGAGCGGCCTCGCGGCGGGTGTGCGAGGTACTTGCCTAAACTCGCGCCGATGACGACGGCGCAGCGCGGGACCCTGGCCGCGGCCATCCTGGGCTCGGCGATCGTCTTCCTCGACGGCACCCTGGTCTACATCGCCCTCCCGCGCATCGGCGCACAGCTGACGAGCAGCGTGCTCGGCCGACTCGAAGGCCAGACCTACGTCAGCTCCGGGTACCTTGCGACGCTGGCCGCGTTCCTCGTGCTCGCCGGCGCGCTCGGCGACTACTACGGCCGGCGGCGGATGTTCGTCATCGGGCTGGTCGGGTTCGGCGCGACGTCCGTGCTGTGCGGCCTGGCCCCGAACCTCGAGCTGCTGGTCGTCGGCCGTGTGCTCCAGGGCGTGGCCGGCGCGCTCCTCGTGCCCGGCTCGCTGGCGATCATCACCAGCACCTTCGAGGGCCCGAGCCGGGCCCGCGCGTTCGGGCTGTGGGCGGCGGTGACCTCGGCGCTGACGACGCTCGGCCCGCCACTCGGCGGCATCTTCGTGGACTCGCTGGGCTGGCGTGCCCTGTTCCTGGTCAATGTGCCGCTCGTCGCGGCCGGGGTGTGGTTCACGACGCGGTACATGGCCGAATCACGTGACGAGACGGCATCGGGCCACTTCGACTGGCTCGGCGCGGTCGTGGCGGTCCTGGCCGTCGGTGGCCTCGCGTTCGGCGCGACGCGCGGCCAGCAGCAGCAGTGGCGGGACCCGATCGCGTTCGTGTCGATCGGGATCGGCGCGGTGGCCCTGGTTGCGTTCCCCATCCTGATGGCGACGCGGCAGCATCGGCTGGTGCCGCTCGCGCTATTCCGCATCCGGGCGTTCAGCGCGGTGAACCTGTCGACGTTGCTGATCTACGGCGCGCTGTACACGAACTTCGGGTTCCAATCGCTGTTCCTGCAGGGGACGCTCGGCTACAGCCCACTCGGCGCCGCGATCGTCGGCCTGCCGAGCGGCATCCTGCTGACATTCCTGTCGGCGCGCGTCGGCTCGCTGGCCGGACGGCTCGGCGTTCGGGGGTTCATGGTCGCCGGCCCGCTGCTGATGGCGCTCGGGTTCCTGTGGTGGGTGCGCGTGCCGCCGACGTCGCACGGCTGGAGGGCGGTCATCTCGGATGCCTCGACGCTCGTGCCCCCGATCGACGTCTTCATCGACCCGTTGCCGGCGACGGTCCTATTCGGCATCGGCATCTCGCTCCTGGTCGCGCCGCTCACGACCGCGCTCATGAGCTCGGTCCCGGTGCGCAACGCGGGCATCGCCTCGGCGATCAACAACGCGCTCTCGCGGGTCGGTCAGCCGCTGATCCAGGCGGTGGTGTTCATCGTCGTCAGCGGGGCGTTCTACGCGACGCTGGCCGCGGCGGTGCCCGGCACGGATCCGAGCGCACCCGAGCTGCGCTCGCAGTACGAGGCGTTCAACGCGCCACCGAAGGACGCGCCGCCGGAGCTGGCGGCCGCGGCCAGGGTGGCGTCGACCGACGCCTACCACCTCGCCGCAATCGTCTGCGCCGGGCTGATGGTCGGCGGCGCGGCGGTCAACGCCGCCGGCTTGCGCGACCCCAAGGTCGGCGCGAGCTCGCGCGCGCCGGATAGCCGGATAGCCGGATAGCAGGACGGGCCGGGATCGCTCCCGGCCCGCTGCTGGGCGTGGTGTTTTCCGGAGCTTCAGGCCGCGGGTGGGGCCGGCGGTGCCGGCGGTGCGGGCGGCGCCGTCTTGGGCATGGCCTGGTACTCGCGCCACGTGCCGAGGACCATCATGCCGGCCCCGATGAGGTTCACGACGGCGCCGACCAGGACGACGATGAACAACCCACCGAGGAAGCCGAAGCCGAGCCCGCCGAACACGCTGCCAATCCCGATCAACCCAAGCAGGCCCAGGATGGCGAGCAGGCCGATGATTGCCGAGATCGCGAGATTGATGATCTCGACCTGGATGGGCCAGGTGATGTTCGACGTCGGCGAGTATTTGAGGTAGTACACGACGGCCACCGCTGCCGCCAGGATCAGCGTCAACCAGCTCGTGCCGATCAGCGAAACGATGAACACGATCACGGCGCCCCAGAGCGCCATCCGTTCGTTCGCGCTCAGCTTGCTCATGAACATCTGGGCCATGCGATTTCCTCCCTCGACTTTCGACTGACGTCGATCGAGCGGCGCGGCCAGCGCCGGCCGCCCATGCACGCGAGAGCGTAGCGACCTCGATGCCCGGCCGAAAGGGGTTCAGCGCAAGTCGTGACGGCGAATTCGCTCGAGATCGGCCGTGGTGTCGACGTCGAGCAACGTGTTTGCCTCGGGATCGAAGGGCAGCCAGGTCGGAGGCGGGAGTTCAGCGTGGGCCATCCTGTCGACGAGGGCCTGCAGCGATCGATGACCCGAATCGAGCGCAGACGTCGCGGCGCGCAGGGCGGCATCGA
This sequence comes from Chloroflexota bacterium, assembly GCA_005889475.1. Classification (GTDB taxonomy): domain Bacteria; phylum Chloroflexota; class Limnocylindria; order Limnocylindrales; family CSP1-4; genus UBA5189. Next base: position 21,575 of record VBGT01000018.1, read on the forward strand.
CACGCACGGCAACGGGCAGCACGGCGCGACGCGGCGCCTGGCCGTCATCCGCCCCGGCGCTCGGAGGCAGCCGGCCGAGGAGCACCGCTTCGATTCCTCGAGCCTGGGCGAGCTGGTCGAGCATCGATCGAAGAACGGCAGGCACCAGCCGCGGCATGTCCCCGCCGACGACGATCGCGACGTGCGCGGGGTCGGCGTCTGCACCGCCGAGGACGTTCGCGAGGGCCGCAAGCGGTCCGGCGAATGGGTCGACGTCTCGGATCAGGGCAACCGGCGTCTCGCCGGCCCGGAATCCTGTCGGGAGTCCCGGCCCGGCGACGACGATCCCGTCCGTCACGGCCGCCACCGCGGTCATCGTGGCCTCGAGGAGCGACGTGCCGTCGAGATCGGCCGCGAGCTTGTTTTCGCCGAACCGGCTCGCTCGACCCCCGGCGAGGATGATCCCGGTCCTCACCTGGCGATCTCGGTCGGCATGGCCTCCCGCTGCGGCGCGCGTGGCCCCGGGATGTGTCCCTCGGGCGTCCGCTGGAGGATCCCGCGCCGGTCGAGGTCCTCGAGGATCGCGAGCACGTAACGCCGGCTCGTACCCGTCGCGTCGCGGAATGCTGCCGGGGTGAGCGGGGTAACCCGCGCCAGGTCCAGCGCCATCGCCGCGAGGCGGTGGTACGTGGGCGCCGCCCAGGCCATGTCCGGGCCGATGCGAACGATTCGACCGTCGGCCTGCAGCGCGCGCAGGCCTTCCGGCGGGCAGCCGGCGGTCGCGGCTGCTGCCTCGAGAGCGGGCGGCGCAGGAACCCCGAGCGCGACCTCGAGGCGGTCCATTGCCTCGAGCAGGGCAGGCGGCAGGTCGTCGCCGCGCGATGGGTCGCGCAGCGCCTCGCCGCGGCGCGCGAGACGGCCAGCCTGGATGAGGCCGTCGAGCAGTCGCGCGATCGCCGCGGCCGCCGCTGGCGCGTCGCGACGCTCGATCGTCGCCAGAGAGCGGAGGCGCCGCAGGAGCGCGGCGCGCGCTCGCGGGAGCGGCAACCCCGGGCTCAGCGGCGACTCCGCGTGGTGGGCGGCCACGAGCGCGAGCGCCGCGTCGGTGAGCGCCGCGCCGACGTCCTCGGCAAAGGCCAACGGCGCTGCGGTTGACTGGCCGGGCTGGACGGCATCGGCGGCAAGCGCACCGTGCAGGTCGATTCGTGCCGCGTGGATTGCCTCGGTCCGGCCCGTGTCGACGGCGGCCGACAGCCGGTCCAGGCGCTCGGGCGTGAGCCGCTTGCGCGATGCGGCGCGTGGCGGCGCAAGGTCGAGGATCCGGAGGCCGGCCAGCACCGTGCCCGCGGCGGGCTCGCGGAGCACGCCCCGGTCGCCGGCGAGCGTCGCAACCGGGCGGGCGAGCTGCAGGAGGGCGATCCCTGGGCTCCCGGGGATTCGGCGCACGGTCGCGTCGACCTGGTCGGTGCCGATGTGGAGTCGCAGGCGTGCCCCGTCCCGAGGCGGCGCCGACCGGAGCCGGACCAGGATCCGATGAGTCGCTCGGACGAGCGGGTCGGACGTGAGGACGTCGCCGCGGTGGATCGCGTCGGCGGTGAGCCCGACGACGTTCAGCGCGGTGCGACCCCCATCGTGCCGCGGCCGCGGCACGCCGTGGACCTGCACGGCTCGAACCCGGACAGCCTCGCCGCCCGGTTCGCGCCGGAACGTCGCCCCGACCTCGATCGGGCCGCCGCGGAGGCTGCCGGTGACGACCGTTCCCCGGCCTTTCACCGTGAACGCGCGATCGACGGCCAGTCGCGGTGCCGCCTCGACGCCGGCGCCGTCGCGCGATGTCGACCACCGACGACGCACCGCTCGATCGAGCTCGCGGAGCGCGGCGAGGAGCTCGTCCATCCCGTGCCCGTTCACGGCGGAGACGGCGACCACCGGGGCATCGGCGAGGCTCGTCCCGGCGGTGAGCGCCCGGCTCGCAGCATCGATCTCGGCGACTCGCTCCGCGTCGACGAGGTCTGCCTTCGTCACCACGACGAGGCCGTCCGCGACCCCGATCGCGTCGAGCAGTTGGAGGTGCTCGACGGTCTGCGGGCGCGGCCCGTCGTCGGCCGCCACGACGAGCATGGCCGCGTCGATCTCGCCGGCCCCGACGAGCATGTTGCCGATGAGGCGGTCGTGGCCGGGTACGTCGACGAAGTCGAGCTCGACCCCGTCGTCGAACGCCAGGTGCGCGTAGCCGACGTCGATGGTCATGCCCCGGGCCTGCTCCTCGGGCAGGCGATCCGCATCGATCCCGGTCAGCGCGCGGAGGAGGGCTGTCTTGCCGTGGTCGATATGGCCCGCGGTCCCGATGACGACGGTGGCCAAGGGCGTCAGCGCTCCCCGCCGGGACGATGCTGCAGCGCGGCCGCGAGGACAGCGGCGAGCTCCGCGTCGTCCTCGGGCTCGACGGTGCGCAGATCGAGCACGACCGCACCGTCGACGATGCGACCGATCACCGGCGGCGACCCCGCCCGGAGCTTCGAAAGGAGCGGATCCGGCGGCACGCCGAGGATCAGGACCGCCCAGGACGGCAGCATCTGGCCAGGCAACGAGCCTCCACCGATGGTCGATTCCGTGCGATCGACGGCGAGCACTGGGCACGGTTCGTCCTGCCCATGGTCGGCCTGCGATTCGGCGACCGTCGTGAACACGTCGACGGCGCGTCGATTGAGCTCATCGAGCGACGCGCCAACCTGCCGCCACACCGGGATTTCCATCTGCGCGACGCCGGCGCGGTACAGCCGGAGCGTCGCGGCGAGCGCTGCGAGCACCACCTTGTCCGGCCGCATGGCTCGCGCCAGGGGGTCCCGCCGCAGCCGTTCCACGAGCTCGCGGCGGCCCGCGATGATCCCGGCTTGGGGCCCGCCGACGAGCTTGTCACCTGAGAACGTCACGAGATCGGCGCCCGCCTGCAGCCGCTCACGGGGCATGGGCTCATGGGCCAGCCCGAACCGGGCCGTATCGAGCAGGGCGCCCGAGCCGAGGTCGTCGACGACGACCGCGCCGTGGCGATGCGCGACTTCGGCCACCTCGGCGGCGTCCGGCGCCTCGACGAACCCGGTCTGGGCGAAGTTCGACGGATGGACCCGGAGAACGAGCTTTGCGCGGCCTTCGGCGAGGGCCGCCTCGAAGTCGGCCACGCGGGTGCGATTCGTCGTTCCGACCTCGACCAGCCGCGCGCCAGCGCGCCGGACCACCTCGGGAATCCGCACGCCGCCGCCGATCTCGACGAGCTCTCCGCGCGACACGGCGACGCCACCACGACCCGCCAGCCCGACGGCCAGGGCGACCGCCGCGGCGTTGTTGTTCGTGACCAGCGCCGCCTCGGCGCCGGTGAGCGCGATGACCTCGTCCTCGACCGCGCTGAAGCGCCGGCCTCGCCGGCCGGTCTCGCGGTCGAGCTCGAGCAGCGAGGGCGCGCCTGCCGCGGCGACGGCGGCTTCGATGGCCGCCCGTGGCCACGCCGCGCGACCCAGATTGGTGTGCAGGATCACCCCGGTCGCGTTGATGACCCGTTCGAGGCCCACCGCACCTGCCCTGGTCGAAATCTCCAGGTCGCGCAGCCGCCGCAGCATCGTCGCGGCGAGCTCGTCGGCCGATGACGCCTTCGAACCGCCCGCCAGCGCGGATCGCTCCTCGGCGACCACCTCGCGCGCAACCGCCCGCACCGCCGCTCGATCGCGTCCGTCAAGGCCGGCTTGCGCCGCCCGCAGCACCGCATCCACGCTCGGAGGTCGCACGCCCGGCATCGTACGCGTCAGTGGCGGGAGCGCATGGGAGTCGAACCCACCGCGCGACGCCGAACGCCGCGCCACCGGTTTTGAAGACCGGGGGATCCACCGGGACCCCTCCGCTCCCGTGCCATCCTCGCACACGCTCAGCCGAGGCCGAGCTCCGCGCCCAGGAACCTGGCTCGTGCGGCGCGCGCCTTCGCGCTGCGCATCGCGTGATCTGCCGAATACCACTCGATGCGCGGCTCCCCCTCGGGCGCGAGCGGCGCAGCCCGCGCAAGCTCGATGGCCGACATCGGCGCGATGAAGAAGTCGCGGTCGCTGAACTGCCACAGCGTCGCAGCCCGAAGGTCACGTGCCGCAGTGATCGGGTCGTACGGCGAAAGGCGGCGGAGATACTCGAACCGGTCGCCCTCGACCTTCCAGAAGCGGAGGAACCAGTCGCGGGACGCGAGCACGAGCCCGTGCATCGCCCCGAAGTCGTGTCCGACGAGGCCGAGCGGCGCACCCTTCGGCAGTCCATCGGTCAGCCGGTCGAGCGCGGCGGTCAGCCGGAGCTGTTCGAGCTCGAGGTTGGCGATGTCGGTCTCGGCATCGACCGGGTCCGGCACCCACGGCAGCCGCCCGGCGGGCAGGACCGATCGGACCCCGAGCTCGGCGTCGGCGCGTGCCTCCGACAGGAACTGGGTCCGATCGCTGCGGTGCTCGCCGAGCCAGTGCAGGAACAGGATCCCGGCCCGAACCCTGCCGTCGGTCGGCTCGACGACGTACGCCTCCACCCGGGCATCGTCGCTGCCCAGGACCTCATCGGTGACGCGCCCCGTCATGGCGGGCATTGTGCGACCGGGACATATGATCAGCGCGTGCTCGATTTCGAGGTGCCGACGATTCGCCTGACCGAGCTGACGACCTGTGGTGGGTGCGCCGCGAAGCTCGGCGCGGACGCCCTCGCCGAGGCACTCTCCGGACTCGGCATCGACGACGGGCTCGACGGCGCGGGATCGGCCGACCTCATCGCGGGGCTCGACCCGCCCGACGACGCCGCGGTCCACCTCGTCGCGCCGGACCTGGCGGTCATCGGCACGCTTGACTTCTTCCCGCCGATCGTCGACGACCCGCGCACCTTTGGCGAGATCGCGGCGGCGAATGCCCTGTCCGATGTGTTCGCGATGGGTGGTCGCGTCCTCTTCGCGCTCTCGGTCGCGGCGATCCCCGAGGACATGCCCACGCCCGCCTTCCGCGCGATCCTCGACGGGGCGGCTTCGAAGGTGCGCGAGGCCGGCGGGATCCTCGCGGGCGGGCACACGATCCGCGATCCCGAACCGAAATATGGCCTCGCCGTCATCGGCGTCGCCGCGCCCGATCGGCTGCTGCGCAAGGGCGGGGCGGAGCCAGGCGACGTGCTCGTGCTCACCAAGCCCCTCGGGACCGGCCTCCTCGTGAGCGGGCGCCGCCGCGGCAGGACGTCCGATGCCGATCTGGATGCCGCCATCGGCTCGATGCGCTCCCTCAATCGACGCGCGGCCGAGGTCCTCGTCGAGCACGGAGTGCGCGGCGCGACCGACGTCACGGGCTTCGGACTCCTCGGCCACGGCCTCGAGATGGCGCGGGCGTCGGGGACACGTTTCGTCTTCGACGCGCGCGCGCTCCCCGTCCTCGATGGCGCGCTCGGGCTCGCGCGCGCCGGCG
>VBGT01000019.1:0-435 GCA_005889475.1 Chloroflexota bacterium
CGCAGCGTCGCCTGCCGCGCCGGACCTCGAATTTGCCGTCTTCTCGAAACCGGAGAACCGGAGGTCCATGCCGGGCACGGCCGTGCCGTCATAGAACGAGGTCACCGCCGAGATCGCCACCGGCTGGCCAAGGACGTAGACATGGCGGTCCGTCTCGACGTCGATCCGGAACGGCGGCTTGCGAATCTCCGTGACGCTGATCCAGACCGAGGAGATGCGCTTCACCCCAACATAGAGATCGATCATGTACGCGCCGCGTGGCAGGTCGTCCAGGCGGAGCGCGCCGTTGAACACGCCACGCTCGGTGGGCCTGACCCGAAGCCGCAGGATCGGCGCCTCGGGCCGGCCCTCCGATGGGCGGAGCCGCAGCTCGATTCCGTCGGGCACGCTCCGATCCGAGCGCGCCCGGATCATCCCGTAGACGTTTACCGTGTC
>VBGT01000019.1:504-14543 GCA_005889475.1 Chloroflexota bacterium
CCACAGGGGCAGGCCGAGGGGGAGGACCAGGCGACGCCCGTCCGGAGCGCGGATCGTGAGGAAGCCGGGTTGGCCTCGGTTCGCGGTCGAGCCACCGCCGGTGAGCGAGGTCGGGGTCGCGGCCCGCAGGACCCCTGACGTATTGGTCGAGCCGAGAGAAGCGCCTCGCGCCAGTGAGACGGCGACGTTGGCGACGCCCCCATGGGTGGCCAGGTCGTTGACCCAGACGACCGTGTTCGTCTCGGCCGTGAGCGCGTAGGCCGCAAGGTTGGTGACCTGCAGGAGCATCTGCTGCGGCGGCCCGGGCTGGACGACGGTCAGGATGTAGCCCCCCGCAGACGGCTCGAACGGCAGTCGGAGGAGCAGGCCGTGGTCCGAATCGAGCAGCTTCCCATCGACCCGCGCCACACGAGTGAGGTCGCTCGTATCGACGACGGCGCTTGGCGAGCTGACCGCCCACGAGTTCGGGCCCGCGAGGGCGATGGCCGCGTCCAGCACAGCGCCGAATCCGGATAGGCGGTGGATGTCGACGGTGACCGAGTCAGGGCCACGCTCGATGACGTCGCCGGCCTGGGCATAGCCCATCGGCAGCACGACGCGTTCGCCGGGTCGCGACTCGAACATCGAGCGCCCGAACGCCAGCCGACTCACGCCGGGAGTCGCGGCGGCGGCGGTCTCGAACCTGAATCTCACGTCAGATTCGAGCGTCTCCGCCGAATCATTGAGGCCGACGCCGGCCCGCACCGTGATCGTGTAGATGGTTGCCGAGGCGAGCGCGCGATTGGGCACAAAGGCCCACCCTCGCCCGTGCTGCTCGAACCGCCCTGGGGCGGCGGGCGCGATCGAGAAGTGATCGGCGATGCCCTTCGTCCCGTCCTGGTCGAACTCGACCTCGATGCCGGTGTTCGTGGGCACCTCCGTCGTGCGGTCTCCGGGCAACGTGCTGACGACGTGCAGTGGAGCGCGGGTCGTGAACGACCAGGCGCCCGCGAGGGCGCCATCCGGCGCGTCAAGACGGAAGCGATAGCGGAGGCCCTCCACGAGCGCAGTCGACGGCTTGACGATGGCCTGGTCCGGGCTCGAGCCCGGCGTGACGGTGAATGCGGTCGGTGGATCGATGCGCAGGCCCTTGGCCAGCTCGACCGCGGGCGTCGAGGTCAGGGAGCGCACCGTGAAGGTGCTGTTGGCCGCGACGCCGAGGCGGTCGCGGTCGTTCGGCTCGAAGGCGGCAGCGAGCTCGAACGCCGGCACATCGAGGTCGTCCCACGCCTGGGGCTCCTCGGTCGGCGCCGTCGTCGGACCTGCCCCGTTGCTCGAGGTCGGCACCGCGGCGACCTGCGTCGCGCTCGGGGAGGTGGCGGTCGGGCGCGTGGTCAGGGCGGCTGGCCCGAGGATGGCGGCGAGGATCACCATCACGCCGATCGCGCCGGCGGCCCGTCCGACCGTCCTGCGATCGATCGAACGTTGCCCGGCTATGCCACGGTCACTCACGCGAACCCTCCACCCTTGTTTCCCCTCGGCCCTGAGACGCCCACCGTGCCGCGGTGTAACGGGCGGGTTGGGTCGCCCAATCAAACCTCATGCCTATCCTTGGCCGGTGACCGTCCAGCCCGTGACGCGCACGTTCGGTGGCCAGAGCATGACCGCGCCACTGCGCGAGGCGCTCCTGAAGGCACCGGGGGCCGCTTTTGGCCGGGCGTTCGAAGAACGCACACACGGCTTCCTGCACCCGGTCGACCTGGACGTCGCGCGGCGCGAGCACGCTGCCTTCTCGGAGCTCCTCGCCTCGCTCGGCACGACGGTGTGCCTCCTCGACACGGAAGTCGAGAGCCCGGACCTGCTGTATGCGTTCGATCCGCTGCTGATCACCGATCGAGGCGCCATCCCGCTGCGGCCGGGCAAGCCGAGCCGCCACGTGGAGCCCGCTGCCATCGAGGCCTGGACGCTCGCGCAGAGCATCCCGACGATCGGCCGGATCGAGGCGCCGGGCACCATCGAGGCAGGCGACACGTTCTGGCTGCGGCCAGATCTGTTCTGCATCGGCCGCACCCTGCGGACCAATGACGAGGGCGCCCGTCAGCTGGCGGAACTCGTCGGCGGCGACGTACGCGTCTTCGACGTGCCGTACTGGCACGGCCCGGAGGAGCTCGTGCATCTGCTGTCGGTGGTCCACCCGATCGCCGACGACCTCGCCACGGTCTTCCTGCCGCTGCTGCCGGTCGGGCTGTGGCAGCTGCTGCGGGAAATGGGCTACCGGCTCATCGAGGTCGACGAGGACGAGTACCTCCGCCTCGGGTGCAACGTGCTCGTGGTCCGGCCCGGGGTCGTGATCGTCGCCGCGGGCAACCGCAAGGTCACGGCGGCGCTTGCGTCGCACGGCTTCGAGGTGCACACGTATCCCGCGACTGAGATCGGGATCAACGGCTCCGGCGGGCCGACGTGCATGACGCGCCCGATCCTGCGCGGATGAGCGAACTCGAGCAACGGGCTGCGGACGCGGTCGACGCGGCGTGGGCGGCCGAGGCCCTCGCGCGGCTCGTCCGCGTGCCGAGCGTCACCGGCGACGAGGGCGCGGTCCAGGACCTTGTTGCGACGATGCTCGCTGAGGCCGGCGCCCGCGTCGAGCGATTGGAGCCGGATCCGGCGGCGGTGCGTGCCGACCCGGACTGGCCCGGTGACGAGATGCCGCGCGACCGGCTGCCGATCGTGCTCGGACGGCTCGGGAGGTCAGGCGGTCGGCGCGTTTTGCTGGTGGGGCATGTCGACGTGGTGCCGATCGGCGACCCGGCGAGCTGGACGAAGGATCCGTGGGCCGCCGAACGGGATGGCGATCGACTGTACGGGCGCGGCGCAGTCGATATGAAGGGCGGCGTCGCCTCGATCCTCGCCGCCGTGCGGGCGATCACGGCAGCCGGCCTGGACGAACGGCTCGGGGGCGAGATTCTCGTCGCCAGCGTGCCCTCCGAGGAGGATGGCGGGCAGGGCATGCTTGCCGCGATCCGGGCCGGCGTCACCGGCGACGCGGCCGTGATCACCGAGCCGACCGGCCTCGAGCTCGTGATCGCCCACGCCGGTGCGATCACGTTCCGGCTCACCGTGCCCGGCCGCGCTGCGCACGCCTCGGTGCGCCGCGAGGGCGTGTCCGCGCTCGACAACCTGCAGACGTTGATCGGGGCCCTCGCGGATGACGAGGCGGCTCGCAACGAGGCGGAGACCGACCCGCTCATGACCGTCCTCGGGCTGCCCTACGCGACGATCATCGGCAAGGTCTTCGGCGGCGACTGGGCATCGACGGTCATGGACCGAGTCGTTGCCGAGGGTCGCTACGGGGTCAAGCTCGGCCAGACGTGGCGGGACGCGGAGGCCGATCTTCGTCGGTGCATCGGGCAGGCCTGCGCCGCGGATCCGTTCCTGCGCGAGCGTCCCGCGACCGTCGAGCTGGTCGGTGGCAGGTTCTCCTCATCGCGGATCGCGTCGGACCACCCGTTGCCGGTCGGGCTGGCGAGCGTTGCCTCGGCGGTGCTGGGTCGCGAGATCTCGTTCCACGGCGAGCCGTACGGCGCGGACATGCGCTTGCTGGTCAACGAGGGCGGCACGCCGACGGTGATCTTCGGGCCGGGCGACAAGCTCGTCGCCCATGCCGCCGACGAGTGGGTATCGATCGACCAGGTCGTCGCCTGCGCGCGAACCCTCGCCGCCTGGCTCATTCGGGACCTGGCCGCCTGAGCGACCGCGCGCCGAGCGGGCCGTCGAGCTACGCGATGCCCGCGGCAGCGATCGCCTGGCGGCGATTGAGCAGCAACCAGACCGGCGCCAGGACGAGCCCGACGCCGAGGAACCCGAGGGTCGTGTAGCCGGCCGCGGCGACGACGACGCCGCTGCCGAGGCTGGCCACGGCCGAGGTGGTCCAGATCACCGCGTCCGCGACGCCCTGCACCCGGGCGCGGTCGGCAAGATCGACGCCTGCCGAGAGCAGGGTGCTGCCGGCGACGAAGCCGAGGTTCCAGCCGAAGCCGAGCAGGAACAGGGCGACGAACAGGAGGGCGTCGCTCGCGGGCGGGGCGAGCGCCGCAAGGAGCGAGGCCGCGACGAGCACCCCGGTGCCCAGGAAGATCGTGGGCAGCGACCCGACCCGCTGCGAGATCCAGCCCGAGACCGGTGCGAGCGCATACATGCCGGCCACGTGCCCGCTGATCACCAGTCCGACCGTGCCCAGGCCATGGTTGTGGGCCGTCAGGTGGAGCGGCGTCATCGTCATGATCAGGACCATCGTGGCCTGGCCGGCAACGAGGGCCGCGATCGCGGCGAGGACCGAGGGTCGCATCAGGATCTCGCGAATCGGCAGCGCTGGGCCGTCGCTTTCGAGGCGGAGCGTCGACTCCTGGGCGAGCGCGAACGGATCCGGCCGCAGCAGCACGAACGAGAAGACGGCGGCGAGGCTCACGAACAGCACGGGCACGAGGTACGGCCCGGCGAGCGCCGGGAGGCCGAGCTTCGGCGCGAAGTCACCGGCGATCGGCACCAGCCACGGCCCGACGACGCCGCCGATCGTCGCGCCCCAGACCACGAGCCCGATGGCAACCGCTCGCCGGTTGGCCGGCACGAGGTCGGCGGCGGCGTAGCGCGACAGGTTGGTCGACGAGTTCCCGAACCCGATGAGGAAGGTGCCGAAGATCAGCAGCGGGAAGGAGCGCACGACGACCGCCGCCGTCGCGATCACGGCGCCGACGACGCCCGTCAGGTAGCCGCCGGTCAGCCCTGCGCGGCGCCCGCGGCGCGCCATGATCCAGGACAGCGCGACCGCGCCCATGGCCGCGCCGAACACGACCGCGGCGCCGGGTGCACCGGCGAGGGCGGGCGTGCCGAGCAGCTGCTGCCCGACGATCGCCGCCACGGTCGCGGCGGCGATGTGCCCCGTGCTGCCGAGGGCGACGCCCGCGAACAGGGCGTATCGCGAGCGCTCGCGGGCCGAGTCGAGGGCCGGGGCGTCGAGATGCGCGGCCTCGTGGGCCATGAACGACATCGGCCGATGATAGGAGCGGGCTAGGCGAACAGCGCCTCCAGTGCCCTGTCGAATGCCTCGGTGTGCCGGTCGACGTCCTTCTCGGTCGTCGCCGGCGACATCAGCGCCATGTTGTGGAACGGCGTCATGAGCACGCCGCGGTTCATGACCCACAGGTGGAGCAGCCGCTCCAGCTCGGCGTCCGCGTGGGCGACCTGGTCGGCGCCGTCGCGGGGCCGCCCCGGCATGAAGTGGTACTCGGCGCGGGCTCCGAGGCGGGTCACGCTCCAGGGTGCGCCGTGCCGCTCGATGGCTTCGTTCACGCCACGCTCCCAGCGCGCGGCGAGCGGGATCATCCGCTCGAACGCGCCCGCGGTGAGGACCTCGCCCAGCGCCGCCCTGGCGGCGGCCATCGACAGGGCGTAGCCAGCCAGCGTGCCGCCGATCCCGCCGACGTCGGCATCCTCGTAGGGCACGGCGGCGCGGATGCGCTCCGCGACCTCGGCGCGCATGCCATAGGCCGCGACGGGGATGCCGCCGCCGATGGTCTTGCCGATGACGAGCATGTCGGGGGCGAGATTCATCGCTCCCGTGACGCCCCCCGGCCCGGCGCAGATGGTGTGGGTCTCGTCGTGGATCAGGATCGTGCCGTGCCGCCGGGTGATCTCGCGCACGCCCTCGAGGTACCCGGCGTCGGGCAGGACGATGCCGACGTTGGTGAGCGCCGGCTCGATGAGCAGCGCTGCCACCTGGCCGTCCGAGAGGGCGCGCTCGAGCGCGGCGAGATCGTTGTAGGGCACGACGCGGGTGGTCACGCCGGGGTCCACGGCGGGCCCGAGGTTGCCCCGCCGGGCGACGACTCGCCGCCGCTCGCGATCGGCTGGATCCAGGACCGCGAAGGTCTCGTCGACCGAGCCGTGGTAGCAGTGCTCGTGCACCGCAACCATTGGGCGGCCGGTGATGGCGCGAGCGAGGCGCAGCGAGAAGCGGTTCGCGTCGGTCGCGGTCAGGGTGAACTGCCAGGCCGGCAGCCCGAATCGCCGGGTGAGCTCCTCGCCGACCCACGCCGCGTCCTCCGTCGGCAGCATCGTCGTGATTCCCCGCCGGAGCTGCCGTTCCACGGCGGCGATCACCGGCGGCGGGCCGTGGCCGGCCATGGCGCCCGTGTCGCCGAGGCACAGGTCGACGTAGTCGTGGCCGTCGGCGCAGGTCGCGTGTGCGCCCGCCGCCGACTCGAGGAAGAGCGGGAACGGCCCCGCCCATTTGACCATCCAGTTCATGGGCACGCCATCGAGGAGGCTCCCGCGGGCGCGCTCGTGCAGGGCCCTGGTTCGCGGGTGGCGCTCGGCGAAGGTCGCCAGCTCGGTCTCGAGCAGCCGGCGGACGAGCTCGGGCGCGACGCCGGTCGGCGACGTCGCGGCTCGACGGGTCGTCGTCACGGCCGTCAGTTTGACGGCCGCGAGGTCGGATCGGGGACCGCCGGTCGATCCGGCTGGTTCAGGCGAAGGCGGCTGACGAGCACCGGAAGGAGCGCACTTCAGGTGCGTGACCGACGTGCGGAGTCAGACAACGCACGCCTGGGCCTGTCCGGAGCGACCGGATCAGTCGAGGCGGCGGGTGGAGCCGCAAACCGGACAGATCGCGATGCGGCGTTCCGGGTACAGCTCGAGGAAGCTCGTGCAGCCGTTGGTCCGGCAGTACAGCCGGGTTGCCATCGAGCGCCGACGCAAGCGGCGCATCGACGCAGAGCGTCCACTCATGGACGACTGGTAGGTACGTGAATGCATGTGTTCTCTTGATTTCCTTGCCGCGATCCCGGGCGGTGTGGGCCCGAGCTCTGCAGTCGTGTGGCTCGTCGCGGGTGGGGCGATCGAGCGAATGTCAGTTGTTGCCTGCGGGACGCGGGAGCGAGTCGAACCGTTTCGTTGCTCGGTCGATGCTCAGACCTGCTGTCCCTTCTCGGCGTTCACCTCGTACGCGATTGAGCATGGGGTCAGTCCCCCGGCATGTCAAATCGTCGGGATAGCGCGAGCGACCCGATAGGCGCCGAATGGGCCGGTCCGGCGCCGCCGAAAGTCACCCCGCTCCGTTACGCGCAAGCAGCCTGCGCGCGCGCAGCCGCGGGAGCCCTACCATTCACGACTGTTAATCGAGCCTGAAGCGAAGCTTGGTTGACGTTTGACGCGCGTCCGTCAGATTCGACGCGCGATCATCTATCGACGCATTCGGGCGCGCACGTCCGTCGCGCCCCGGGACACGAGCCAGCGAGCCACTCGAGCGCCGGCCGTCCCCGAAATCGAACTGGGAGGATTGACGACGTTGTCCTCGCGACGCCTACGCGGAGTCCTGCTGATCTCCGCCTTCATGCTGGCCACGGCGCCGGCCCTCGCGCCCGTGGCGCTCGCCGCCGATGCGCTCACGCTGACGACACCGTACCCCTCGGTCACCGTCAGCCCGGGCACACGCGTGACCTTCAACCTCAGCGTCAAGACCAGCACGTCGGCCCGGGTCGACCTGAGCCTGACCGGCGTGCCGTCGTCCTGGACGGCCGCCCTCCACGGCGGCGGGTTCGTGGTCGGTGCGGTGCAGACCAGCGGCACCGACGCCACGGAGGTGCGCCTGGACGTCGATGTCCCGGCGGCTGCGACCGGCACGACCAGGATCACGGTCAACGCCCAGGGCAACGGTGCGAGGGTCGAGCTACCGCTCGACATCAAGGCCCAGGCGAATGTCGGCGGCGAGGTCAAGGTCGAGTCGGACTACGAGACGCTGCGCGGCGCCTCGGATCAGACGTTCACGTTCAACCTGAACGTCTCGAACCAGAAAGACGAGGACCTGACCTACTCGGCGACGGGCCAGGGTCCCGCCGGCTGGACGGTCGATACCAAGCTCACCGGCAGCGCCCAGGCGGCCAGCGCGACCGTCAAGGCGGGTGGCACCTCGGGTGTAACGGTCACCGTCACCCCGGCCGACAACGCCGACGCGAACAAGTATCCGATCACGATCGCCACGACCGTCGGTACCGAGCAGTTCACGACCGACCTCAACGTCGAGATCACCGGCAGCTACAAGCTCACGCTCTCGACACCGAGCCAGACCCTGTCGACGCACGGCACGGCGGGGACTGCCACGACCCAGCAGTTCACCATCACCAACACGGGGACCGCACCGGTCACCAAGGTCACGATGTCCGCAACGGCGCCGACGAACTGGAAGGTCGACTTCTCCCCGACGACCACGGACACCATCGCGCCCAATGACGTCGTGACGATCACGGCGACGATCACGCCGTCGGGTGACGCGATCGCCGGCGACTACGAGGTTCCATTCAGCGTCAAGGCGACGGAGGCATCCGCCAACGCCACCGTCCGGTTCACCGTCGAGGCATCGATCCTCGGCGCGATCGTGGGCGCGGCGTTGATCGTGGCCGCGGTCGGGGGCCTGTACTGGGTGTTCCGGCGCTACGGGCGGCGCTAGGCGATGGCAGCACCCACGCCCAGCCCGAGCCCTGCGGCCGGCGAGCGGCGCGTCCCACGCAAGGGCCGTCTCCGCCAGCGTGAGAAGGTCCAGATCCCGGAGGACGTCGGCCCGATCGCCACGCGCCGACTGAGCAAGCGCTACGGCGACCTCGTCGCCGTCGACAATCTCGACCTCGACGTCCGCGCGGGCGAGATCTTCGGGCTGCTCGGCCAGAATGGTGCCGGCAAGACCACCACGATCCTGATGCTCCTCGGCCTCACCGAGCCGTCGGCCGGTGTGGCCCGAGTCGTCGGCTTCGATCCCACCCGGCGCCCGCTCGAAGTGAAGCGGCGCGTCGGCTACCTGCCGGACAACGTCGGCTTCTACGACGGCATGACCGGGCGCGAGAACCTGCGCTACACGGCCCGCCTCAACGGCATCACCGGGCCCAGTGCGGAGGCGAGAATCGAGGCTGTCCTGGAGCAGGTCGGCATGACCGATCGTGCCGACACCCGCGTCGACACCTACTCTCGCGGCATGCTCCAGCGGCTCGGGATCGCCGATGCGCTGGTCAAGGACCCGTCGGTGCTCATCCTGGACGAGCCGACGACGGCCATCGACCCGATCGGCGTGATCGAGATCCTGGACATGCTCCGGACCCTCGTTCACGAACGGGGCCTGGCCATCCTCCTGTCGAGCCACCTGCTCGCCCAGGTCCAATCGGTGTGCGACCGGGTCGGCATCTTCGCGGCGGGCAAGCTGATCGGGGTCGGCACCGTGCCCGAGCTCGCGGCGCAGTTCGGCGAGGAGCGCGGCCACATCGAGGTGGGCTTCGAGGGCGTCGACCGGAGCCAGTACCGAGCCACGACGAAGACCCTGCGATCCATCGCCGGCGTCAGCGACGTGCACGAACCGGCACGGGCCGGCGAGCCGTTCGTGCTGATGACGACCGAACGCGATGACACGAGTGCGGTGCGCGAAGCGGTGCTTGCAGCCGCGGCGGCGAAGGGATTGCGACTCAGCTCGATCCGCGAGGTCGTGCCCTCGCTCGACGACATCTATCGCCGCGCCCTCCACGCCAAGGGGCTCGCCGTGACCCGCGGAGCGGCGGCGTGACCGTGACCGCCGCCTCCGAGCCAGTCGCCGCTGCGCCCGCCTCCACGGCGCCGGAGACCGACAGGGTCCGCCTGCGCCCGGGCTGGATCACGATCGCGGCGAAGGAGTTCGCCGACCACCTGCTCAGCGTCCGGCTGTACGTCCTGCTGATCGTCCTCGGCATCGCCGCCCTGATCCCCCTGTACTTCGCGGCCGAGCAGATCCGAAGCGTCGCGGCGAACGCGAGCATCACGCCGGCGGTCTTCCTGTACCTCTTCCAGCTGAGCCCCGAGGGCGTGCCGATCCTCCGGGTCGACCTGTGGGTAGGGATCTCGGCGCCGCTCCTGGGCGTCGCCTTCGCGTTCGACGCGGTGAACGGCGAGCGCCACGAAGGCACCCTGCCGCGACTGCTCTCGCAGCCGATCCACCGCGATGACGTGATCAACGGCAAGTTCGCCGCCGGCCTCGCGGCGATCTCGACTGCGCTGTTCGCAGTCGTCCTGGTCATCTCCGGCGTGGGCCTGCTCCGCCTCGGGATCGTGCCCGCGTCGTCGGAGATCATCCGGGTCGCGCTCTGGCTCCTGACCACCATCCTGTACGTTGCCTTCTGGCTGGCGTTCGGGCTCCTGCTCTCGGTGGTCATCCGGCGGGCGGCGACGTCGGCGCTCGTGGCGTTCGGCACGTGGCTGTTCGTGGCGGTGCCGTTCTTCGGACCGTTCCTGATCAGCTTCATCAGCGGCGTCCTCGCGCCGGACGACCCGAACGCGCGGCACCTGATCGGGCAGGTCCTGCCGAGCACGCTCTACTCGGACATCTCGTCGGTCATCCTGAACCCGACCGTCCAGACGACGTCGAGGGCGGTCACGACGAGTCAATACCTGCAGGCGCAGAGCTTCTTTCCCGACTCCGCGCTGTCGGTGACCCAGAGCCTGATCCTGATCTGGCCGCCGATCGTCGTCCTCTTCGGGCTGACCGTCGGCTGCTTCGCGCTCGCGTACGTCCGGTTCATGCGGCAGGAGGTCCGAGCCTAGCGGCGCGCCGTCCTCGGGAGGCGCCCGACCTCCCTGCGCGCTTGCAGCGCTGATGGTCGGCCTCACGCCTCCCTGCGTCGGCGCGCTCGCTAGGCGGGTGGGTAGCCCGTAATGCGGCGAATCTCGCGGTAGAGGGGGCGGAGGCGGTCGTACATCGGCAGGTAGACGGAGCGGTAGAGGTCCCCGTAGGTGCGGTTCGCCGCGGGATCGGGCTCGAACCGGTCGGTGACGCGGACCATCGCGGCGACCGCGTCGACCGGGTCGGGATGACCTCCGAGCCCGAGCATCACGTCGATCGCCGCGCCGAGGCCAGCCGCCTCATGCGTGTGGGGTCGTGACGCCGGCAGCCCGAAGACGTCGGCGAAGAGCTGCACCGCGGCGCGCGACTGCGAGCCACCGCCGGACACCCGCAGCTCGCGGATCGGAACCTTGCTCCGCTTGACGGTGCGCTCGGCGCCCTCGCGGAGCGCATAAGCGAGGCCTTCGAGGATCGCGCGGTAGACGTGGGCGCGGCCGTGCACGTCGCCGAACCCGACCATCGCACCCTTGGCCTCGGGCCCCGGATAGCGCACGCCGGGCATCCAGTACGGTTGGAGGAGCAGGCCCATCGAGCCCGGCGGTGATGCCTCGAGGAGCTCCTCGAACAACGCCTCCGGCGGGATGTCGAGCGCGCCGGCCCGCGCGACCTCGCTCGCTCCGAACTCACGCTTGAACCACTCGACCATCCAGAACCCGCGCATCACCTGCAGCTCGACCAGCCACGCTCCGGGGATCGCCGCCGGGTAGGGCGGAACGAGCGGGATCGCCTCGAGGTAGCGGCGGTGCGTCGTCCCGATCGTGGCCGTCGTCCCGAACGAGAGCGCCGCGATGTCCGGCGTCACCGCGCCCGCGCCGAGCGCCTCGCACTGCTTGTCGCCCGCGGCCGCGATCAGCGGCGTGCCTGCCCGCACGCCGAGGTGCTCCGCGGCGGCCGGCGTGAGCTCACCGAGTCGGCCCGTGGGCGGGACGAGCCGCGGCAGCCACGAGCGGTCGAACGGCGCAACCCGCCACTTCCAGTCGAGTCGACCGACCCACTCGCCGCGCTTGAAATCGAACGGGAGGTAGCCGACCTGGCTCGCTGTCGAGTCGACCCACTCACCGGTCAGGCGCGCCGTCAGCCAGGACGACAGCACGCCGTACCGGCGGATGCGTTTCCAGACCGCCGGCTCGTTGCGCTCGATCCAGTTCGCCTCGGCGTCGGCCTGAAAGCGGGCGACGGTCTCGCGAACGCCCGAGATTCGGAAGGCGAGCCCCCAGAGCCCGCCGATCGGCGGCAGACCCTCGGTGCGACGCTGGTCGAGCCAGACGATCGCGGGTCGAAGCGGGGTCCCGTTCGCGTCAGCGACGACGAGCGTCACGCGCTGCGTCGTGAGCGCGACGCCGGCGACCCGATCCGGCCCGATGGGTCCCGCGGTCGCGTCTTGCCCCTTGGCGGCCGACGCCCACAGCTTCCGGCACGCCTCACCGATCGCCGTCCACCAGACCTCGGGGTCCTGCTCCGCCCAGCCCGGCTGCGGTGCGACGTACGGCTCGATCGGGACCCGGCCCATCGCGAGCAGGTTGCCCTGCGGGTCAAACAGGATCGCCCGAATGCTCTGTGTCCCGACGTCGATCGCCAGCGCGTGGTCCGACGAACCGGTCATCCGCCCTCCAGTGCCGAGCGGTGCGTATCGTGACGGAGGCGAGGGGCCTCAGTAGGGCGGCCAGGGGATCGCGGGCCACTCCGGGTTCGGGCCGGGGAAGCGACCGGTCCGGAGCAGGTCGGCGACACGCGCTCGAGTAGCTTCGATCTCCGCGGATGAGATGAGCTCCGCGAGGGAGGTCGCGAGCGGGCCCGGCCGTGCGGGGGTGCCGAGCCCCTCTCGGACGCGCGCGACCGCTGCCAGCTCCTCCTCGTCGAAGGGCTCACCCCGCCAGGCCCAGAGCACGCTCCGAAGCTTGGGCACGATCGAGAACGTCACGCCGTGGTCAACCGCGTGGACGTGGCCGTCGGGGCGGGGCAGCAGGTGGCCGGCCTTGCGGTCGGTGTTGTTGACCACGGCGTCAAAGGTGGCGATCCGGCGCAGGCGCGGATCGTCGTCGTTGACCATGGCCACGACGTCGGCCTCGGGGTCGATGTCAATCCACTGCTGGAGCATGCCCTCGCCGTGCGGCCCGTCGCGGAGGACGGTCGGCGGCACGATGCCCCAGCCCGTCACTTCGGAGACCAGGTGGGCGGCGACCTCGCGTCGAGTCAGGGTCCCGATCGGGAAGTCGAAGAGCGGACGCTCGCCCCGGGTCGGCTTCCACACGGCGAGGAGATCGCGCGGGTCGAGCGGCCGGCCGATGTCGGCCGCACCGGGTGGCTCGGGCCAGACCCGAACGACCATGGCGTTGTTCGATGAGCCGAGGAGCCGGCCGATGACCTCCAGCTCGCCGACGCGCAGGCGCTCGACGACGGCGCGCGGGTCCGCCGCTCGCACGACGATTCCGGCGACCCCGCTGGGGCTCGCGGGCGTCGGGTCAGTTGACGTAGTGGCCGTTCTTGCGCGGGCAGATGTGCCCGGTCGCATCGAGCGGGTTGCCGCACAGCGGGCACGGCGGGCGCCCGGCCCGGATCACCCGGAACGCGCGCTCGACGAACGTGCGCGCGGCCGCGGCGGTCAGCCGCACGCGGAGCAGGTCGGGGCCGTCTTCGTCGTCATCGTCGACCTCGACGACCGCCTCGCCCTCGACCTCCTCGTCGTCGTCGCCGGGGGCACGGGCTTCGATGAGGATTCGCTCGGAGTCGCCGTCCCAGCCGAGGGTCAGGGTCGTGGCCCGGAACGCCTCGTTGAGCGGCTCGTCGAGCGGCTTCTCGTCGGGCTGGATCGGGGCCGGCGGGTCCTCGACGATGCCGCGCCGGTCGAGCTCGACGAGGAGCTTGCCGAGGCGGTCGGCGAGGACCGCAACCTGGGCCTTCTCGAGGCCGACGCTGACGACGCGGCGGCCATCGCGGGCCTGGAGGAAGAACGTCCGGTTCCCGGGCTCGCCGACGGTCCCGGTCGCGAAGCGGTCGGGGAGGTCGAAGACGAAGAGGCGACGTGGCATGGCCTGACTGTACCCGGATTCCACGGAGGGTCCCGGAGCGACCGATCGGCTCCTAGGTGACGTTCACGCCGATGACGTGATGCCCGCGCGCGCCGTCCGGCGCCGGCTCGGAATGCTGGTCTGTCTGCACTTCCCCGGTGCCGTCGATGGCACGGACCTCGAGGTCGTGGGGGCCTGACGTCGCGGTCCAGTCGAGCAGCCACTGGACCCACGTCGCCTTCGAGATCGGGGCGGAGATGCGGGCCGGCGTCCACGCACCGTCATCGACCTTGACCTCGACGCCGGAGATGCCGCGGTCCGGCGCCCAGGCGACGCCGGCGACGGCGACGTGCCCGGCGGCGACG
>VBGT01000019.1:14561-33800 GCA_005889475.1 Chloroflexota bacterium
CGGCGCCCGAGCCGCCCAGCCGAGTGGCACCCAGTACGCCTGGAACTGGTCGAACCGCGTCAGCTCCAGCTCGGCCAGCCACTTCGTGGCGGAGACATAGCCATACAGGCCGGGCACGATCAGCCGCGCCGGGTAGCCGTGCTCACGCGGCAGTGGCGCGTCGTTCATCGCCACGGCGATCATCGGGATGCGCGACTCGTCCATGACCCACTCGATGGGCATGCCCGCCGTGAAGTCATCCACCGACCGTCCGACGAGCTGGTCGGCGCTGCCCTGGACGCCGGCCATCGCCAGCACGTCGCGCAGATTGACGCCGGTCCACTTCGCGTTGCCGACGAGGTCCCCGCCGACGAAGTTCGAGACACACGCGATCGTGACGTACTGCTCGACGATCGGGAGGGCAACGAGCTCGGCGTAGCTGAGCGTCACCTCGTGATCCACGAGGCCCTTGACCGTGAGGTGCCAGCTGTCCCGGTCGACGGTGGGCGGGATGAACGCCTTGTCGATCCGGTAGAAGTCGGGATTCGGGACGACGATCGGTGTCAGCCCCGCCGAGGTGAGGTCGGTCGTGGCCAGGTCTGCCCCGGCCGGGAGGGTCGGCGGGATGGGCGCTATCGGAATGCCAACGGCGGTGGCGGGAGCGCGCTGCTTCTCGAGCAGGAGCCGCCCCACGACCCCCGCGACGACTGACCCGATCGCGATGGCGCCGCCCGACTGCAGCAGCGAGCGGCGGCTCCAGTCGGGCATGCCTCGGGCGTCCCGGCCGGCCACGGCCGCGCCGGCGGCGCTGACGTCGGCGATGGCCACGAGGCGGCGCAGCACCCAGATGCCGAGGATCGCCTCGGCGCCCGCGGCACCCGCGCTGAGCGCCACGCTCGCGTCCGGCTCCCGGAGGGAGGCGGCGAATCCCGCCGCCGTGAAGCCCACGAGCACCGTTGCGGCGAGGTCCGGGCTCTTCGGCGACAGCCGCCCGAGGGCCGCGCCGATGCCGAGCCCGACAAACACGATGAAGAGCTGGAATACGAGCTTGTCGGCCGTGCCGAACAGGTCGACGACGAGCTGCTTCACGCCTGGGGGCTGGTAGTCGACGAAGAACTGAGCCACGCCGAGGAGGGGCGAGGGAACTCCGGGAAGCACGCCGCCCAGGAGCTCGCCGACCGCGAGCGCCGCGCCCACCGCTACCGCGCCGGCGAAGGCAAGTCGCACGCCGGGACCGACCCGGGAACGAACCGCCGGGCGTTCCACGCTCAGCCGTCGAGTGCTCACGGCACGAGCCTACGCCAGGGTCGATGACGGGACGCTGACTGCGGCTGCGCTCAGGCCCCGTGCTTCGGGTCGAGCTTGTCGAGACGACCGAGGATGGAGGACTCGAGCTCGAGGATGCGCTGTTCGAGGCTCTCCACCTGCTTGAGGATCTTGCCGTTGCTCTCGGCGATTGCGGTGTTGCCCTCGAGCAGCTCGACGTTCTGCTTCTCCTCGATGTCGGCCTCCTCGGCCGCGTGCTCGAGCGTCAGCCGGTCGCGGAGGGCGGCCCGATTGCCGGCGAGGAGGATGAGCGGCGCCGCGTAGGCAGCCTGGGTCGAGAAGGCCAGGTTGAGCAGGATGAACGGGAACGGATCGAAGTCGAACAGGAGGACGATGTTCCCTGCGATCCAGACCAGGACGATGACCGTCTGGATGACGATGAACCTCCAGCTGCCGAGGAAGGCCGTCACGCCATCCGCGATCCGCGCCCCGGTGGGGGCCTCGTCGCTCATCTTGCGATTGACCGGATGCAGGCTGCGCGGCCCGGGCCTGCGCCGGAGCCATTTGAGGCCTGCGGCCTCGGGGTTGCGATTCAGTCCTGCCATGTGACCTCCCAGGGCGGTCCCGCGAGCACGCCGCGCGCTATCTCGCGCGGTTACGCTTCGGGTACATGATCGATCTTCCCCTGCAGCTCGACCTCTCGCTTCGGCTCGTCATCGCCGCGGCGCTCGGGCTCGCGATCGGCTTCGAACGAGAGATCCACGGCCACCCCGCCGGGCTGCGGACGCACATGCTCGTGGCGGTGGGCTCGGGCTTGTTCACGGTGCTGTCGGCGTACGGCTTCAGGGAGGTCAGTGGGGCCGTCCCGAACACGGCTCCGATCGACCCGACGCGGATCGCCGCGCAGATCGTGTCGGGCATCGGCTTCCTGGGCGCGGGCGCGATCCTCAAGGACGGAATCGTCATTCGCGGGCTGACCACAGCAGCGAGCCTGTGGGCGACGTCGGCGGTGGGCATGGCCGCCGGCGCCGGCGAGTACATCATCGCCGTGGTCGCCTCGGCGACGATCCTGGTCAGCCTGTGGCCGATCAACGCGCTGGCCGAGCGCCTTCACGGCACAGCCGCGCCGGCCGTCCAGCTGCGCCTGTCGATGGACCGGCTCGAAGTGCTCGGCGAGGTGACGGGTGTCCTGGTCAGCCGGCGGCTCGAGATCGGCCAGATCTCGACCCAGCGAGTGGGCAAGAACGCGTACCAGGCCGATCTCTCGATCCGCGGCCGAACCCCGTCCGCCATCTCGAGCGCGATCGAGGCCATCGACGCCATCGCCGGCGTCGACATCATCACGACAACTCAGGCCGACTGAGGGAGGCACGTCCCGGGCATGACCGCTGCAGCACGCGCCCGCGACCTGGGGGTCGTGATCGGGGAGGGGAGACCCGGCCCGTTCAACGCGATCACCGACGTCGACGGGGTGCGCGTCGGGCACACGACGCTCATCTGGGGCGATGGGCCGCTCGTCGTCGGCAAGGGGCCCGTCCGCACCGGCGTGACCGTGATCATTCCGCACGACGGCGACGTCGTGGCCGAGCCCCTGTTCGCCGGGGCCGCGACCATGAACGGCAACGGCGAGCTGACCGGGCTCGAGTGGATCCGCGAGGCGGGCCTGTTGAGCGGCGCGATCGGCATCACGAACACGAACTCGGTGGGCACCGTCCGCGACGCGCTCGTCGGCTCCGCGGCCGACACGCACGACCCGAGCGACCAGTTCTGGAGCCTGCCCGTCGCGGGCGAGACGTACGACGGCCGGCTGAACGACATCGCCGGCAACCACGTGACCGCGGCGCACGTTCGCGAGGCGCTCGCGGAAGCGAGTCCCGGCCGAGTTGCCGAGGGCAACGTCGGCGGCGGGACGGGCATGATCTGCCACGAGTTCAAGGGCGGGATCGGCACGTCGTCGCGGCGCCTCCCCGACGAGCTGGGCGGCTGGACCGTCGGCGTGCTGGTGCAGGCGAACTACGGCCGGCGCGGCCTCCTGCGCATCGACGGTGTGCCGGTCGGCGAGGAGATCCCCATCTCCGAGGTGCCCAGCCCGCACGACCGCGATCGACGTGGCCTGGCGGGGGGGAGCGGCGCCCGTGATCGCGGCCCCGGCGCCGGCTCGATCATCGGCATCGTCGCCACCGACGCGCCCGTGCTGCCCCACCAATGTGCCCGGCTCGCGCGCCGGGCGCCGCTCGGCGTCGCCCGCGTCGGCGGTCTCGCGTCGACGACCTCGGGCGACATCTTCCTGTGCTTCGCCACGGGCAACCGGGGCATGCCTCCGACCGAGGCCGAGCCCGACGGCGCCGGAACAATCGCGCTGCGTGGGCTCATCGACCGGGCCCTGGACCCGCTGTTCGAGGCGACGGTGGAGGCGACCGAGGAGGCGATCGTCAACGCCCTCGTCGCGGCCGAGACGATGACCGGCCGCGACGGCAGCGTCGCCCACCGTCTGCCGCACGAGCGGCTCGTCGACGTGATGCGCCGGCACGGTCGCCTGCGAGGCGCACCCGCGACCTGACGTGCCGGGCATACGATCAGCCCGTGCAGTCGCTCGCCGGGCAATCGCTCGCTGGCACGTTCCGCGAGAGGCTCCGCGGATTCGCTCCACGCGGCCTGCTCCGGCTCGCCCTCGTCGCCGTGCCGGCCCTCGCCGCGGCGACCGGGCTCGTGTGGCTCCTGGAGACGCGCTTCGACATCCTAAACGCCTCGCCTGTCTACCTCCTCGCGGTGGTCATCACCGCCCTCGTGTCCGGGACGGTCGGCGCGCTGCTCGCGGCGGTGAGCGGCATCCTCATCTACGACTACCTGTTCACGCACCCGTTCCAGACGTTCGCGATCAGCGACCCGGCGGAGTGGATCAACCTGATCCTGCTGTTGTTCGTGGGCCTGGTCGTCGGCCAGCTCACCGCGCTCGAGCGGGCTCGCGCGGTCACGGCCGAGACGCGCGAGCGGGAGGCCCGCGAGCTGTTCCTCGTCAGCCGCGCGCTCGCCACGCGGTCGTCGAC
Organism: Chloroflexota bacterium; assembly: GCA_005889475.1. Classification (GTDB taxonomy): domain Bacteria; phylum Chloroflexota; class Limnocylindria; order Limnocylindrales; family CSP1-4; genus UBA5189. The sequence goes on from VBGT01000019.1 coordinate 18,854, forward strand.
GACCGGCGTCCTGTCCGAGATCGCCGAGGTCCTGCGGCGGGAAGCTGGGCTGCGCGCCGTCTGGTTCGCGCTCGGTCCGGACGACGCGAGCGAACGCGTCGTCGCGGTGGCCGGCGAAGGCGGCCCGGCGCCGGGCGCCGGCGGCCCGGGGGCCTCCGCCGGGAGCCTCCAGTGGCAGCTCCGGCGCACGCCCGGCGACGAGCCGGCGCGCTGGGTCCGCATCCACAACCCGGCGCCCGGGCGGCCACGCGAGGGCTCCGACCGGGCCGGCGGCGAGACCTACCGCGTTCGCATCGAGGCCGGCGCGCGAACCCTGGGGACGGTCTGGGCGACCCGCGATCGGCGCCGGGGCAACCCGGACCGATCGGCGACGCGACTCCTGTCGACGGCCGCGGACCAGGTCGGGCAGGCGCTCGCGGCGGACCAGCTCGCGGCCGAGGCGGGTGCCGCCGAGGTCGCGCGCCAGAGCGACGCCCTGAAGTCGGCCCTCCTCCAGTCGGTGTCGCACGACCTGCGTACGCCGTTGGCGACGATCCGGACGGCTGCCGGGACGCTCCGTCCTGACAGCGACCTCGATGCCGAGGCCCGGCAGGCGAGCGCCGCCGCCATCGAGCGCGAGGTGGCGCGTCTCGACCGGCTCGTCGCGAACCTCCTCGACCTGGGCCGCATCGAGGCCGGCGAGCTACGTGCGGACCTCGACGTGTTCGAGCTCGACGACCTCGCCGGGCGGACGGTCGACAGGCTGGCGCCGCGCCTCGACGGCCACGACGTGCATGTGGACGTCGGGCCGCTGCCCGTCCTCGTCGACCCGGTGTTCCTGGACGAGGCGCTCACCAACCTGCTCGACAACGCGCTCACGTTCACGGGCGCCGGCTCGAGGATCGTGATCGAGGCGCGTGCGGTCGATGCCGACTGGGTCCGGCTCGTGGTCGAGGACGACGGTCCGGGGGTTGCGGACGGCACGTTCGACGCCCTGTTCGAGCGCTTCCATCGGCGGCCCGCGGCGGATGGGCGGCCCCGGCCGGGCACCGGGCTTGGCCTGGCTGTCGTCCGCGGGCTCGTCGAGGCGATGGGCGGACGCGTGCGCGCGCGGGCGAGCGAGCTCGGTGGGTTGGCCGTCGAGATCGACCTGCCTCATGCGCGCTTGCCGGCCGAGCTGGCGACGGCCCGGTGACCGGCTCGGGCGCGACCGTCCTGGTCGTCGAGGACGACGATGAGGTCCGGGCGGTGCTGGTGCGCGAGCTCGGCTCGCGCGGCTATCGCGTCCAGGACGCGGCCGACGGGCGCACGGCGCTCGAGCGCTGGGAGGCGAGCCGGCCCGACGTCGTGCTGCTCGACCTCGGCCTGCCCGACATGGACGGCCTGGACGTGATCCGGCGGATCCGGCGCGACGCGATGACCCCGATCGTGATCCTGTCGGCACGGTTCGCCGAGCGGGAGAAGGTCGAGGCGCTGGACCGCGGCGCGGACGACTTCGTGACCAAGCCGTTCGGGCTCGAGGAGCTCCACGCGCGGCTCCGGGTCGTGCTCCGGCGTGGCGCCGGCCCCGGTGGCGACGCTGATGGCAGGGTCGTGGTTGGGCCGCTGGCGTTCGATGCCCGGCGACACGAGGTCCGGGTGGGCGAGGAGGCGGTCGACCTGACGCCCCGCGAGTTCGAGCTGCTCCGGGTGCTGCTGGGCGAGCAGGGCCGGATCGTGACCAAGGGCAAGCTGCTGCGAGCCGTGTGGGGGCAGGCCTACCAGGGCGAAGACAGCTACGTGTACGTCCACGTGAGCCAGCTCCGGCACAAGCTCGCCGCCGCCGACCGGACCGGCGCGCTACGCGACCTGATCGTCACCGAGCCGGGGATCGGCTACCGCGTGCGGGCGCCCGAGCCGGCTGCTGCGGCGATCGAAGACAAAACCTGAGGGAAACCTAAGCCGCCGCGATCCGTCGCGGCGCGTGGCATCTTGGCGCTCGGGCGCACGCTCGAAGCGTGGGTGCCGAACCAGAAGGTCAGAGTGCGCCGGCGCGCCATCCGGCCGGCCTCCGCGGCCGCAAGGTCGGCGACCGCAGAGTCCGCGTCGACCGGCCGCTGGCCCCGTACTTTCGCTATGCGGATGAGGGCCAGCTCGTCGCCCGCGAGGCCGCCTCAGCGCCGCGCACGCGAGCAGGCCGGCTGCTCGCCCGGGCCCGGGCGATCCTGATCGGGCGACCGCTGTCGATCCACGAGGAGATCTCGGAGCGCCTGTCGAAGACGAAGGCGCTGGCCATCTTCAGCTCGGACGCGATCTCGTCCTCCGCGTACGCGACCGAGGAGATCGTGCGCGTCCTGGTCCTCGCCGGTGCGGGCGCCCTGTTCCTCAGCCTGCCGCTGGCCATCGGAATCGCCCTGCTGCTCGCCGTCGTCTCGACCAGCTACCGCCAGATCGGGACGGCGTACCCATCCGGCGGCGGCGCGTATGCCGTGGCGCGGGCCAACCTGCCGATGATCACGGCCCTGATCGCCGCCGGGGCGCTCCTCGTCGACTACGTGATGACGGTCGCCGTGTCCACCGCGTCGGCAGTCGAGCAAGTCATCTCGGCGGTGCCGGCCATCGAGGCCGAGCGGGTCCTCCTCGGCGTCGCCGCCATCGCACTCATCACGGTCGGCAACCTGCGCGGGCTTCGCGAGTCCGGGAACATCTTTGCCATCCCGACGTACCTGTTCGTCGGCTCTGCGCTGCTGATGATCGGGATCGGCGTCTACCGGATCGTGGTCCAGGGCGAAGCCTCGCCGGTGCCCTCGCCAGTGCCCGGCGCGCCCGACCCGCTCCAGCCGCTCGGGCTCCTGCTGGTCCTTCGCGCGTTCGCATCCGGCTCGGTGGCCCTCACCGGAACGGAGGCGATCACGAACGGCGTACCGGCGTTCAAGAAGCCGGAGGCCCACAACGCCGCGACCACGCTCACGGCGATGGCCCTCCTCCTCGGCATCCTGTTCGTGGGGATCACGTTCATCGCCGACCGCTTCGGCGTCGTGGCCATCGACCAGCCGGCGACACGGACGGTGATCAGCCAGGTGGCAGCCCGGATCTTCGGAGACGGCTCGCTCCCGTTCTACCTGTTCCAGGCGTTCACCGCGCTCATCCTGTTCCTGGCCGCGAACACGTCGTTCAACGCGTTCCCGCGTCTCGCCGCGATCCTGGCCAAGGACGGCTACATGCCGCGGACGTTCGCGTTCCGGGGCGACCGCCTCGCGTTCACCTCGGGCATCGTGATCCTGAGCGCGGTCGCGATCGCGCTGCTCGTCCTCTTCGGCGGCAACACCACGGCGTTGATCCCGCTGTACTCGGTCGGCGTGTTCATCTCGTTCACGATCAGCCAGACGGGCATGGTCAAGCACTGGCTGGCCGCGCGCTCTGCCGGCTGGCGGTGGCGGCTCGTCATCAACGGCGTGGGGGCGGCACTGACCGCGCTCGTCACGGTTGTCGTCGTGGTCGCGAAGGCGCCGACCTCGCTGCTGGTCGCCGTGGTGATCCCGCTCCTCGTCGGCATGATGCTGTTCATCAACCGGCACTACCGGGCGTCGGCAGAGCACCTCGCCGTGCCCGCCGACGTCGTGCTGCCGGTGCCCCACCGGCGCGATCGGGCGATCGTCCCCGTCGCGAGCCTCAGTCGGGCCGTCGTCCAGGCGGTGAACGTCGCGCGATCAATGTCCGACGAGGTGCGCGCGGTCGTCGTGAGCGATTCACCGGACGAGGCCTTCGCCCTTCGCCGGAAGTGGGAGGAGCAGCTGGCCGAGGTCCCGCTCGACATCGTGGAGTCGCCCCATCTCGCCCTGGCCGGCCCGATGGTTGCCTACCTCGACTCACTCGACGAGAACGTCGCCGAGGATCTGGCACCTATCACCTTCGTCATCCTCCCGCAGTACGTCGCTCGCCACTGGTGGGAGCGGCCGCTGTACAACCAATCGACGAAGGCCCTCCGCGCCGCGTTGATCGGGCGGCCGCACACCGTCGTCGTCGACGTGCCGTACCAGCCGAGGCGACCCGGAGCGCCGCGAGTGCTGCCCGCGACCGCATAGGCGGTCGAGCCCCGAGGTCGTCGTCGGCATTCCGCCAAGCCTTGTTGCAACACGTTGCGATAACCCGCATGATGCGGCGATGTCCGTCCTGCCGCCGGAGATCGCGCCGCTCGTGGCCGCCGCCGAAGACGCCGGTGCGGTGGGGCTGATCGCCACGGCGCTGGCGCTCGGCTTCCGCCACGGCTTCGACTGGGACCACCTCGCGGCGATCACCGACGTGACGTCGACGACGGCCACGGCCGAGGCAGCCGAGCTCGATCACGAGGCGGTCCACGAGCGGGCCACGGCGGCCGCGCACGCCCACCGCCACGGCGGCCCCGAGGAGCTCGCCACGCACGAGACGCGGCCCGACGGGTCCAGCCACCCGCATCCGCCGGCGCCGACGCGGTTCCTGTCCGAGCAGCGCCGCGCGCTCCTGCTCGGCTCGCTCTACGCCCTCGGTCACGCGGCCGTCGTCGCGGCGCTCGGCACGCTCGCGCTGCTCTTCGGCGCCGTGCTCCCGGACTGGGTCGACCAGGTGATGGGCCCGGTCGTCGGCGCGACTCTCCTCTTCCTCGGCATCTGGGTGTTCGTGTCGCTGTACCAGTACGCCCGCCACGGGCGCGAGTTCCGGCTCCGAAGCCGGTGGATGCTGGTCTTCGACTCGATCCGCTATGCGTGGCGCAGATTCCAGGCGCGGCTCCACGGCCACGAGCACGTCGACGCGATGGAGATGTCGTCCTACGGCGTGCGCACGGCGTTCGGGGTCGGGATGATCCACGGCATCGGTGCCGAGACCGGCACCCAGGTGCTGCTCATCGCCGCGATCGGCGGGGCGTCGTCACAGGGCCTGGGCATCCCGATGATGGTGGCGTTCATCGTCGGGCTGCTGGCCTCGAACTCGATCGTGGTCCTGATCACCGCGACGGGGTTCATTGCCAGCCGCCTGCGGGAGCGCCTGTACGTCGTCATCGGCGTCATTGCCGGCTCGTTCAGCCTGGTCATCGGCGCGATCTTCCTGCTGGGCCTGGAGACGAGGCTTCCGTCGCTCGAGGCGTGGCTCTTCGGCGGCGGATCGTGAATCGCTGGGCGGACGTTCCGGGCCGGCTGCGAGCACGTGGACTGCGTTGGACGCCGCAGCGCCGGGTCGTGCTCGAAGTGCTGGCCGGGGTCGACGGCCACGTGACCGGCGCGGACCTGGTCGACGGCTGCCGGGCAATCGATCCGGCGACAACGCCGTCGACCGTCTACCGAACGCTGGACGTGCTCGAGGATCTGGGCATCGTCAGCCACAGCCATGGCCGCGAGGGCCGCCAGGAGTTCCACGTCAATCCCGCGACCGATCACGGGCACCTCGTCTGCTCGAGCTGCGGCCGGAGCTGGGAGCTCGGCTCAGCCGAGGTCCGGCCATTTGCCGATGGGCTGCTCCAGCGCCGCGGGTTCGCGGTCGACGTCGATCACCTGACCGTCGAGGGTCGCTGCGCGACCTGCAGGGAGGCCTCCGCCTAGGTCCCGACGAGGGCCCGCCGCGCGTGCGATCCTCTGCGGATGCACGAGCCCCGGCCTTCCCGGCCGTGAAGCAGGGACCGCCCCCGCGACCGCTCCGGGGTCGGAAGCTCGGGGACCGGCGCGTCAGGATCGAGCGGCCGCACGCCGCGTACTTCCGGTACAACCCGGAAGGGATGCTGGTCGCCAAGGAGGCCGCATCCGCGCCGCGCACGCCGGCCGGCCGGTTCCTTGCCCGCGTCCGAGGCGTCCTGTTCGGACGCCCGCTGTCGATCCACGAGGAGATCACCGAGCGGCTCTCGAAGCTGAAGGCGCTCGCGATCTTCAGCTCCGACCCGATCAGCTCCTCGGCCTACGCGACCGAGGAGATCCTGCGGGTCCTCGTGCTCGCCGGCGCCGGCGCGCTCCTGCTCAGCCTGCCGATCGCGATCGCCATCGCCCTACTCATCGCGATCGTCTCGACCAGCTACCGGCAGGAGGTCTACGCCTACCCGTCGGGCGGCGGCGACTATGCCGTTGCGCGGCGGAACCTGCCCAACCTCTTCGCGCTCATCGTCGCCGGGGCCCTCCTGATCGACTACGTCATGACCGTGGCCGTCTCGACCGCGTCGGCGGTGGAGCAGGTCATCTCGGCGGCGCCCGGCTTCGAGGACCTCCGGATCGAGATCGGGGTGGGGGCGATCGCGCTCATCACGCTGGGCAACCTTCGCGGCCTGCGCGAGTCGGGCAACATCTTCGCGATCCCGACCTACTTGTTCGTCGGCTCGTCGATGCTGATGATCGCGATCGGCGTGTTCCGGATCGTGGTCGGCGGTGAGCACGTGCCGCCGCCCAATCCGTTGCCCGGCGAACCCGGGATCCCGCAGATGGTCGGCGTGCTGCTGATCATCAAGGCCTTCGCGTCGGGCTCGGTCGCGCTCACCGGCACCGAGGCGATCGCCAACGGCGTGCCGGCGTTCAAGCCGCCGGAGTCGCGTAACGCCGCCACGACCCTCACCGCGGTGGCGGCGATCCTGGCGATCCTGTTCATCGGCATCACGTTCGTTGCGGACAGCTTTGGCGTCGTCCCTGTCGATGCACCCGCCACCAGGACCGTCATCAGCCAGGTCGCCGGGATCATCTATGGGGACGGCTCGCTCCCGTTCTACCTGTTCCAGACGTTCACAGCGCTGATCCTCTTCCTCGCGGCGAACACCTCCTACAACGCGTTCCCGCGACTCGGTGCGATCCTCGCCCGCGACGGCTACATGCCCCGCCAGTTCAGCTTCCGCGGCGACCGGCTCGCGTTCACCTCGGGCATCCTCATCCTGAGCGCGGCGGCGATCTTCCTGCTGATCCTGTTCAGCGGCCGCACGACCGCCCTCGTGCCGCTCTACTCGGTCGGTGTGTTCATCGCCTTCACCATCGGCCAGACCGGCATGGTCCTGCACTGGCGGCGCGAGCGACCCAGGGGCTGGCGGCGAAGGCTCGCGATCAACGCCTTCGGCGCGCTCCTGACCGGGTTCGTGTTCGTGGTCGTGCTGGTGGCCAAGGCGCCGACGTCGCTGCTCGTCGCGGTGATGATCCCGCTGCTCGTCGGGATGATGCTGTTCATCCGCCGCCAGTACAGCGCATCGTCAACCGAGCTTGCCGTGAAGCCGCACGTGCGCATCCCCGGGCCGCATCGCCAGGAGCGGGTCATCGTGCCCGTGCCGGGCATCAACCGCGCCGTCGTCCAGGCGATCAACGTGGGCCGGTCGATCGACCCGAATGTCCAGGCCGTGCTCATCTCCGATGAGCCGGAGGAGGCCGCGGAGATCCGCGCCCGGTGGGAGCGGCAGCTGCCCGACGTGCCGCTCGTGATCGTGGAGTCGCCGTACCGGGCGCTGGTCGCGCCACTGATCTCCTACCTCGACGTCCTCGATCGTGCCTGGCCGATCGACAAGGAGGCGCCGATCACGTTCGTGGTCATCCCCGAGTACGTCGCCCGCAGCTGGTGGGAGCGCATCCTGTACAACCAGTCGGCGAAGCGGCTTCGAGCGGCGCTGCTCGGCCGGCCGCACACGGTCGTCGTCAACGTCCCGTACCGGCGCGAGCTCGACGACAAGCCGGAACGACCGGATGAGCCGCGGGCAAGCCCACCGCCGGCAACCCCGCCCGGGGAGGCGCCGCCCTCGACATGACCGGGCCGGACCCGACGGATCGGCCGACGCCGTCACGCCTGCCGACCGGCCTCCTCGTCCTCCTCGTCGTGAGCGCGCTGGCGCGACTCGCCGGGCTGCTGGGGCCGGGGCACGCCGGCGACATCACGGCGTTCGTGCAGTGGGCCTTGGGCACCGCGCGCTGGGGTCTCGGCGGCTACTACGCCCACGGTGGCGACGCGAACTACCCGCCGATGCTGTACCTGCTCTGGCCGCTCGGAGCTGCCCTCGATATCGCGAACCTGCAGCTCGCGATCCGCAGCTTGTCAGTGCCGTTCGACCTTGCCCTCGGGTGGCTCCTGTACGAGGTCGTCGCCCGCGCCACCGGCCGGGAGCGCGACGGGCTGCTCGCCGCCGGCTTCTACCTGCTGAACCCAGCGGTGCTGATCGTCGGCCCGATCTGGGGTCAGGTCGACGGCATGGGCGCACTCCCGATGGTCGCCGCGATCGTCGCGGTCAACCGGCGGCGCGTCGCGGCGGCGGGCGCTCTGGCAATCGTCGCCGGCCTGATCAAGCCACAGTTCGGGATCGCCGCCTTCACACTCGCGGGTCTGGCGCTGCTCTGGTGGCGGACGCCCGAAGGGCTGCGCCGGATCGCGATCCTGGGCTTTGGCGCAATCGCTGCCTTCCTCATCGTGATGGTGCCACTCGGCCTTGGGCCTCTCAGGTACCTCCAACTCATGGGCGATTCGTTCAGCCGCTACCCGTATATCTCCCAGTTCGGGTTCAACCCGTGGGGCATGCTGTTCGGCTTCGGGGAACGCGACAGCCACTGGGTCCTGGTCGGCACGGCGCTCGGCGCCGCCGGCATCGCCGCGAGCCTCTGGCTGCTGCGTCGCCGGCGCGACCTGGTCGGGTTGCTCGGGGTGAGCGTGCTCGTCGGCCTGGCGATCTATTTCCTGCCGACGCGGGTCCACGAGCGCTATCTCCTCGGAGCGGTCGCCTTCCTCACGCCGCTGGCGGTGCTCGAACGGCGGCTCCGCTGGCCGTTCGTCGCCCTGAGCCTCGCGTTCTTCGGGACACTGGTGTACGTCCTCGCGACGTCGCCCTACCGCATCCTGCCCGGTGGCAAGATCCAGGAGTTCCCCGGCTGGGCAATCAGCGGCATGTGCCTCATCGTGACCGCGATCGGCGCCTGGACCGCGTGGCAGGTCGTGTCGCTCTTCCGGGAGCGCGCGCCGGCCGCTATGGACGCGACCGCGGCGGGGTAGGGTGGCCTCGACAGCGACAGGAGGGATCCGATGACGACGGACTACACGACGGCGAAGGACTACGACGCCGCGATGGACGAGGCTCGCAAGGCGGCCGGCGGGAGCTCGATCGACGGGTTTGTCGAGCGGATCGCCGAGCGCGTCGGCGCGAAGGCGAGCGTCCGCGCGGTGTTCGGCGACCCGATCGAACGTGGCGAGATCACCGTCATCCCGGTCGCCCGCGTGCGGTGGGGCTTCGGCGGCGGCGCGGGTCGCGGCCCGATCGCCGTCGGGCCGGGCATCGACGCGGAGGGCGTTTCGACGAAGGGCGGGGCCGACGAGGGCCTGGCGGGCGTGGGCACGGGTGGAGGCGGCGGCGCGACCGCCGACCCCATCGGCTACCTCGAGATCGGGCCGGACGGGGTCTCGTTCAACCCGATCGGCACGCCCATGCCGAGCCCCGGCTTCCTGCTCGCCAGCGGGGCCGCTACGGCGATCGTTCTCCGCGCGATCGCCCGCTTGATCCGCCGCTAGCGCCTCGCCAGGGCCGGAGCCGCGTCAGCGCGCGATCCGCACGAAGCTCGCGCCGCTCACGTCCAGGTACGTTCCGGTAGGTGTCTTGACGATCCGCATCACCACCTGCGCGCAGGCGGGACAGCGGACCACGACGCCCGGGCCCCGCATGTAGACGCGCATCGTGCCCACGACGCTGACCGTGTGGCAGTGCGCGCATTGGCCGGGGCTGCCCGTGACGTCGACGCCGAACATCGTGGCGAGCATCCCGCCGATCGCATTCCCATCGACCGTCAGGTCGACCGCCGGGTCGTCGCGCATCTCGGCGATTCGCTCGTCCATCGTTCGTCCCTCGCTCACGTGCCCGTCGGTCCGAAGCGCTCGGTCCTGATCCTGTCCGGCGGGAGGCCGAGCCGGACGAGGGCGTTCGCGGCGACCTCGACGAGGGCCGTCGGGCCGCAGGCATAGGCGCGGGTCGACGCTCCCAGCGGCTCCAGGACCTCGGCCAGCATCGACTCATCGATCCGCCGCCCATAGCCGGTCCAGCCCGCCGGTTGCTGCCGGGTCAACGTGTGGATCACCTCGAACCCGTCGCCGGCAGCGGCGAGGCGCTCCAGCTCCTCGCGATAAATGATCTCGTCGAAGCCGCGCGAGCTGAACAGGAGCCGGGTCGGGATCGTCATTCCAGCGCGTGCACGATGCCGGGCCATGGCCATCAGCGGCACGACCCCGGAGCCGCCGGCAACGAGGAGCAGCGGCCCGCCGAGCGACGCCCCCCACACGAAATAGCCGCCGATCGGCCCGCGGACCTCGAGCCGGTCGCCGGGCACCACCACCTCGTGCAGGAACGGCGAGACCTCCCCGCCCTCGATCCGCTCGACCGTGATGTCGACCTCACCGGCCCGCTCCGGCTCGGAGGCGATCGAGTACGACCGCTCGACGCTATAGCCGTCCGCGGCAGTGAGCCGAAGGTCGAGGTGCTGGCCGGCCCGATGGCCGGTCCAGCCCGGCAGGCCGAGGGTGAAGGATCGAACCGTCGGCGTCTCGTCGCGTGTTGCCGTGACCGTCGCGAGCTGCCAGTCGATGGCGCGCGTCGCGGGACCCGCGGTTGATGGCGCGGCCGCGCCCAGGGCTGCCATCAGTCGCCCGAGTACCGCTCTTCGAGCCACTGGTCGCCCCGGTTGTGATACCCGAGCGACTCCCAGAAGCCCGGCTCGTCCCGATCCTGGATCCGCAGCCCCCGAACCCACTTGGCGCTCTTCCAGAAGTAGCGCGCCGGGACGACGAGCCGCGCGGGCCCGCCGTGCTCGGGTGCGAGCGGCCGGCCGTCGTATTCGAAGGCCACGAACGCCTGGTTGTTGAGCACGTCGGCGAGGGGCAGGTTGGTGGTGTAGCCGCCATCGGACCAGGCGATGACGAACGCCGCGCTCGGCTCGAGCTCGACGTTCTCGAAGAGGGTGTCAAGGCTGACGCCCTTCCAGCGCATGTCGAGGTGCGTCCATTTGGTGACGCAGCTGATGTCGACGACCCACTCCCGCGCGGGCAGTGCGAGGAACTCCGACCAGGACCATTCCAGCGGGTGGCTGACGAGGCCCTCGATGCGGAAAGCCCAGCGATCGAGCGGCGTGCGCGGCGTCGGGCCGGCGGACAGCACCGGGAAGTCGTTGGTGAGGTACTGGCCCGGCGGCGTTCGGCGCCCGCGCTCGTCGCCGGAGATGCCACCGGAATCCTCCTGGTCACGTCGTCCGACGAAGCCGCGGGTGACGAATGGCTCGGTCATGCCTCCTCCAGTCGCCCGGATTGTGGCATCGAAGGGATGACTGATCGATGTCCGCGTCGCACGCGGCGAGCAGGCCATCCGAAAGGGAGCCGCAATCCGAGCAGCGTGGCTGCAAGCGGTGGGTTCCCCACCCGGTGGGAGGCTGGGAGCCAGCGACAAGGAGGTCCCGAGCCATGCAGCAGAGTCCCGTCACGCAGCGGGTGGAGAACGATGCGGAGCACGAGCATTCACACCAGGCGGTCGTGCATACCCACGACCACTACCACGTGACCCACAAGCACACGGGCACGGTGCTCGGCGAGTTCGATCACCTGACGCACTACCACCAGCACGAGCACAACCATGCGCCGCTGGTCCACGCCCACGTCGGGCGCGACCAGGGCGACGAGGCGGCCGATCACAACGCGACCGCGCACACGCACGACCACGACTCGCCGACCGAAGGAGGACGCTGATGGCCACCCTCACCGAGAAGGGTCGCGATCGGCTGCGGTCCGGCCAGTTCGCCTATGTCGACAAGAAAGGCGAGGAGCACCTGCCGATCAATGACGAGTCCCACATCCGGAACGCCATGGCGCGCTGGAACCAGACCGAGTTCGAGAGCGCGTCGGCGAAGGAAAGCGCCCGGAAGAAGATCGTCAGCGCGGCCAGGCGCCACGGGATCGAGGTCAGCGAGGATTCGAACGTGGCCAGGCCGTCTCGGCGGCGCAAGTCCTGAACAGGTGGAGCCCCGCCGGCACGACGGCAGGGCTCCTGGTGTCTGATACGCGCGCGCGACGCGGTCGGATCGGTCGCGCGCCTCGTCCGCCCGTCGTCAGCGCGTCCCGGTTCGCCTCCCGCGATCGAGCGCGTCGCGCACGGCGCGGGCGATGCGGCCAGCCGTAAGCGGCTTCGAGGCGAAGACGTCGAGCGGTCCGATGTCGAGGTCGAGGATGCCGGCCGTGTAGCCGGACATGAACACCACCGGCAGGTCCGGGCGGGCGGCGCGGATCTCGCGAGCCAGCGCATCACCGGTCATCTCGGGCATCACCACGTCGGTGATCAGCAGGTCGAACCGCTTGTCGCGAGCGAGCTCGATCGCCTCGCTTGGGAGGCTCGCCGCGGTGACGTCGTAGCCGAGGCGCCGCAGGGCGCGCGCGACGACGTCGCGGACGAGCTCGTCATCCTCGAGCACGAGGATGGATTCCGTGCCACCGGGCACGAGCTCGTCGGCACTCGATTCATCAGCGGGCGGCACCTCGCCACCGAGCGGCAGGTAGACCTTGAACGAGGTGCCGCGCCCCAGCTCCGAGTACACCCACACCCGGCCGCCGGCCCGCTCGACCGCGCCGAAGACCATCGCCAGGCCGAGGCCGGTTCCCTCCCCGACGGGCTTCGTGGTGTAGAACGGCTCGAAGATCCGGGCCCTGGTCGCCTCGTCCATGCCCTGCCCGGTATCGCTGACCGCGATCATCACGTGTGGACCCGGCTTCTCGCCGACGTGGTTCGCGGCATGCGTGGCGTCGAGCTCGACCGGCTCGACCTCGATCGTCAGGCGGCCGCCCCTGGGCATCGCGTCGATGGCGTTGACCGCAAGGTTGATCAGCGCCTGCTCGAGCTCCGACCGATCGACGCGGACGAACTGGTTCGGTGCCAGCTGGGTGTCGATGCCGATTGATTCGGGGGCCAGGCGCTTGAGGAGTGGGGCGATACCCTCGATCATCTCGCCCACGTCCACGATCTCCGTTCGCGTCGCCTCGCGGCGGGCGAACGCCGTCAGCCGGCGAGCGAGATCGATCGCCCGGCGCGTGGCGACCAGCACCTGCTCGGCGTCCCGCACCTCGACCCTGGCGTCGCGTGCGTCAGCGACCACGATCTCGGCGTAGCCGAGGATGCCCATCAGCACGTTGTTGAAGTCGTGGGCGATGCCGCCCGCGAGGCGGCCCAGCGCCTCCATCTTCTGCGAGTGGCGGAGCTGCGCCTCCAGCGAGAGGCGGTCGGTCAGGTCGGTGATGATCGTGACCACGCCGGCTGACGAGCCATCAGGCAGGACGATCGGAATCGAGGACGACTCGCCCTCGCGCCGCTCGCCGTCGGGTCGGAGGAAAGCGTGGCGGACGCCCTCCATCCGCTCGCCTGCCGCGACGCGCCGGCGCATGTCGGCCCAGATGGCTTCCTGGTCGGCGGGGATCCAGGGCGCGTTCGGCGTGAACGCGAGGCGCTGCATCTCCTCGTTCGTTCGCCCGTACAGGCGCTCGGCAGCGCGGTTCAGCCGGATCGTGCGATCCGGACGGACCATCACGATCGCGATCGGCGCCTGTTGGAAGAACGCCTCGTAGGACGCGAGATCGAGTGGATCGGGTCGGCGTTCGCCTCCGCCCGCGGTCGTCGAGCTCACCGTCGCCTGGGAATCGGGCTGCACATCCCCCTCGCTGTGATCCAGGTCACGGTAGCAACGACAGCGTCCGGCGTCCCGTCACGGGATCCCGACGCACCACCCCTAACGTCCCCCGACTTCCATCGTTATCCACGGTTGCAGGCCCCGAAGTACCGACGTTGTTCCCCCGGCAACGTTCGCACTTCGGGGCTGCTCTCATGCCCGGGACGCGGGCGAGGATGCTGAGCGCGGGCCGGTAGGATTGCGCGGGGCCAGCCGCGATGGCCGCCCCGGAGGTTCGGATGGGCCTGCTCCCGCTCGACAGCCGCCAGATGCGCATCGCCAAGCTGCTGGTCGAGCAGCCGGAGACGACCCGCCTCGAGCACGTTGCCTCGAGCCTGCGCCTGACAGACCGAGTCGTCCGCTACAACCTCCCATCGGTCGAGGCGTACCTGGCCGGCCACGGGCTCCGGCTGGTGAAACGGCGCGGCGTCGGGATCTGGATCGATGGCGACCGGGCGACCCGGACTGCCGTCATGGCGGATCTCGCGACCGCAGCCGGCCCGGCGGTCCTGGACGCGGAGGATCGCCAGGCCCGCGTGCTGCTCGCGCTGCTGGAAGCCGCCCCCGAAGCGGTGCGCTCGGAGGACCTCGAGTCGCGGCTCGGCGTGTCGCGGCCCACCATCCGGCGCGACGTCCGGGTCGCCGAGGCCTGGCTGGAGCAGCACCGGCTCCACCTGCGTCGCCTTCCCGGCGTCGGGCTTTCGGTTCGCGGCAGCGAGGTCGAGGTGCGAGCCGGCCTCCTCGCGCTGTTGCTCGAGCGAGTTCCGGCCAACGTGCTCGACGCGCTCGCTCGCGACGGAGCGGCACGGGATGGCGTCGCGACGGGGCAAGAGGCCACCAGCGCCGCCGGGGGCCACGGGCTCGAGGGCTATGTCGCGTCCCTCGACCTGCCCACCCATCGGCAGATCCTCACCGCCGAGCTCCGAACGCAGGACGAGCACGACCCCACCATGCTCACTGCGACGCTGAGCCTGGCCATCCTCGTCGCGCGGGTGCGGGCCAACCGGCACGCCCGACTCGTGCGCGGCCGGTTGCGCTCGCTGCTGGACCACCCGGTCGCGGACTCGGCCGACAGGATCGCGGCGGCCGTCAGCGGTCGCCTCGGTGTCGACCTCGGTCCGGCCGAGGCCGCTTCGCTCACCGAGTCGCTCCTCGGCTTCGTCGAGCTCACGCACATCGATGACGCGACGGCAGAATCGGACCTGATCCGCGCCGTCGACAGGCTCGTCGCGGTCGCCGCCGAGCGGCTTCACCCGGCCCTGGGCGACGACGAGCTGCTGCGGGGCAACCTGATCGAGCACCTCCGCCGGTTGCAGGTCCGCCTCCGGTACAGCCTG
>VBGT01000085.1 GCA_005889475.1 Chloroflexota bacterium
TCGCCGGCTGGAAGTCGAACTGTGGCGGCACACAGGTCTGGATCTCTCATGGGAATGGCCTCTACTCGGCCTACTACCACCTCCGCTCCGAATCCGTGTCGAAGGGCCAGCTCGTCACCGCCCAGGTGACGCGCATCGGCCGCGTGGGGTCGTCCGGATGCGCGACCGGGCCGCATGTCCATGTCGAGGTGTGGCGGGGATTCCCATGGGCATCGGGCTCGTATCGGGTGAGGCCGTGGGCGTTCATCGACTCGGGGACCTTCCTGCCCTCGAGATACCGGTGAGCCGGGCCGCCCGCTGAAGCCAGGGGCCCGGCTCGTCCGGGCCCGCATACCCCCGCGACTTACACTCGCGAGAGTGCCCGCCGAGCGGATCGCCGAGAGCCTCGCGTTCATCAACTGGACGGTCCTGGCGACACTCGCCACCGGGTCGTTCGGCGCTGTCGTCGCGGGTCGATTCCTGACTGAGGCGACCCGGGGCTACCTCGCCTTCACCGCATTCACCGCGGCGGTGTTCGGGTTCCTGGCCGTGCTCGCCGACACGGGATTACCGACGCTCCATGCGAGCCTCGCGGTCCCGCTCGACTCGGCGTGGGACGCGCCGCGGGGAGCAGCCCTCATCGCGCTGGTCGTGATCGCCGTCGCCTACGGCGTGCGGCTCGCCCGTGGGCATCGCACGCCCGTCCTCGCCGCCGCGGGCCTCGTGGCCGGGCTGTCGGCGTTGGTGTTCGCCGCGCTCGGCTGGGGCGGCGGTGGGTTCGCCAGCGTTCCCCTCCTGCTCGAGCTGGTGCTCCTATCCGCCGTCTCGGGCGGCGTCTGGGCGGCGATGGTCCTCGGCCATTGGTATCTCGTCACGCCCCGGCTGCCCGAGGCGCCGCTCGTCCGGATCTCGCGCTGGCTCGGCCTCGCGCTGGCGGCCCAGCTCGGGCTGTTCGTGGCCTGGCTGGCCCTCGGCGCCGGGCCCGCAGGGACCCCCGCATTCGCGGCGCTGTTCGGGCCGTGGGCGCTGTTCGTCTGGCTGCGCGTGCTCGTCGGCCTGATCTTCCCGCTGATCGTCAGCTGGGCGGCGGTCCAGACGGCGCGCACGCGCTCGATGGAGTCGGCGACCGGCCTGCTGTACATCAACGTGGGCACGATCGCCGCCGGCACGATTCTCGCCGCCGGGCTGTACTTCGGCGCGGGGCTGCTGGTTTGAACCGGAGGTAGGCAGGGCACATGTCCAAATCGGACCGATCGTGGTTGCCGGATGCGACCGACTTCGACTGGATCGAGGGGACGAGCAGGGCGCCGCACGCGGTGCTCCTCGAGATGGAAGCCGTGGCGGGACCCGAGGGCATCCCGATCCTGAGCCGCGACAGCGGCCGCATGCTCGCGGTGCTCGCCACCGACCGACGGCGGGTGGTCGAGGTCGGCACGGCCATCGGCTACTCGACGCTGTGGATGGCGCTCGGCCAACCTGCCGACGGGACGATCGTGACCATCGATCCGGACCGCGACCGGACTGGGCGCGCACGGGAGTTCTGGCGCCGGGCAGGCATTGCCGACGCGCGCATCACGGTGGTCAACGCCCCTGCCCTGGACGCGTTCGCCGATGGCACGCCCGCGCTCGCCGGGCCGTTCGACATGGTGTTCATCGATGCGCTCAAGCACGAGTACCCGGCCTACCTCGACGCGATCCGGCCGAGGCTTGCGCCCGGCGGGTACGTCGTCGCCGACAACGTCCTGTGGAGCGGCCGCACGTCCGGGTCGAGGCCGGCGCGTGACGGCGATGGCACGACCGAGCTCCGCGAGCTGTGCCGGCGCCTCTCGAGCGACCCGGACTTCGAGACGACGATCCTGCCGATCGGCGATGGGCTGCTCGTGGCCGCGCTTCGTCCGTGATGGGCGGCTCGCAGAGTCGCAACGCGGGTCAGGTGAGGGTGCGCATCCGCCTCTTCGCGATGCAGCGCGAGCTCGCGGGCACGCGCGCCTTGGAGTTCGCCCTGCCGTCCGGTGCGACGATCGAGGACGCCTGGTCAGCGCTCGTGGCCCGCTTCCCGAATCTCGCGCCCGGCCGAGCCGCCCTCCGATTCGCGCGCAACGGCGGCTACGCGCCGCCGGAGACGCTCCTCGGCGATGGCGACGAGGTCGCGATGATCCCGCCGGTCAGCGGCGGCGTGGCGGATCCGGACGGTCGAGTGCGCATCCTCGAGCTGCGTGAGGCCCCCTTCGACGCGTCGATCCTGGCCGAGCTCAGCGGGCGGCTCACGACGCCCGAGGACGGGGCGGTCGTCGGCTTCCTCGGCGTGACCCGCCGCTCGCCGGGCACGCCCGCGCCCGGACAGGAAGCGGAGGCCGCGCGCCACGCCGGCCGGGTCGTGGAGTCGCTCGCCTACGAGGCCCACCCCGAGATGGCGCTCCGCGTCATGGCCGAGATCGCCGACGAGATCGAGGCCCGATTCGGGGTCACGAGGCTTGCGATCGTGCATCGCGAAGGCGAGGTGCCGCTCGGCGAGCCATCGGTCGCGATCGTCGCCTGCGCGCCGCACCGCGACGCAGCTTTCGATGCCGCGCGCTACGCGATCGACGAGACGAAGGCGCGCGCGCCCATCTGGAAGGCCGAGCAGTTCGCCGACGGCCATCTCTGGATCGGAGAACCAGCCAGGAGTGGACCTGCCGAAGGCTGACCCACGCGCCGCAACTACGACTGAGCCCGGCCTCTCGATCGAGACCGGGCTCGGGTCGGCACTGCGGAGGGGTGAATCAGCCGATGAGCGCAGGAGCTTCGCGCACGGGAACCTCCGTGACGGGCGCCTCCTGCCGGCTCGAGGTCGCGCCGTCGACGTCGAGCAGGTAGCCGATGCCCTGGAACGTCCGGATCCGGCCCGGCTCGCCGGGGGCTGCGCCGAGCTTGCGACGGACACGACTCACCCAGACCCGCAGGTACTGGAGGTCGTCGCGGTATTCCGGGCCCCAGACCTTGGTCAGGAGCTCCGTGTGCAGGACGACCTTGCCGGCATTCGCGGCGAGGTGCTGGAGGAGCAGCCATTCGGTGCGCGACAGCTGTACGAGCTCGCCGTTCCTGGTGACCATCCGCCGCTCGAGGTCGATCTCGACGTCGTCGAACTTGATGACGCCAGCGCCCGGCTCGGCGCCGCCGGAGCGCCGGATGACGGCTCGCACGCGAGCGGCGAGCTCGTCCGGGTGGAACGGCTTGGCGATGTAGTCGTCGGCGCCGAGGTCGAGGCCCTTCGCCTTGTCGGCCGTCGAGCCCTTTGCCGTCAGCAGGATCACCGGCACCGGCCGGCGCTCGCGCAGCTGGCGCATGACCTCGATGCCGTCGAGGTCGGGCATGACGATGTCGAGCAGCACGATGTCCGGACGGACCTCCTCGGCCTTCTGGAGCGCCTGCTCGCCACCGTTTGCGGTGACGACACGGAAGCCCTCCTCGGAGAGGGCGATCGCAACGAGCTTGGTGATGCGCGGTTCGTCGTCAGCGACGAGAACCAGCGGCTGGGTCGACATTGATGCCTCCCTGGCGGGTCGATGTGCCCCCATCCTGGGGGTCGCCGCCTGCCGGACGGTCGCGGGCCACATTGCAAAACCGTTACGTGCGCATTACAACGCCTTCGAGCCGAGAATGGGTTGGAACTGGCCGTCTACGCTCGATATGCGGGTGCGACACGGCACCAAGCGGCAACGAGGGGCAGAACGACGCGATCCGCCGTAGCCTCTACCGCGACTCCAAGGAGGGCACGTGACCGTCGACGTTCATAACGGGATCGGCCGCAGCTGATGGCTGCCGCCATGCGCCGCCTCCGGATCGCGCAGGTCGCGCCGCCGGTCGAGCGCGTCCCGCCTGCCGCGTATGGCGGCACGGAGCGAGTCGTGCATGAGCTGACCACGCAGCTGGTCGAGCGCGGGCACGACGTGACGGTGTTCGCCAGCGGCGACTCGAACGTACCGGGCAAGCTCGTCCCGACAGTCGACCGCGCGCTTCGACCGGCCGGGATCGAGAGCGACGCGAGTGGCTGGTTCGCGACGACGGTCAAGATGGTCGTTGAGCAGGGTTCCGAGTTCGACGTCATCCACTCGCACCTGGAGTGGTGGTCGATCCCGCTCGCGCGCCTCGCGCCCGTTCCCGTGGTCGCGACGTTCCATGGCCGGCTCGACCTGCCCTGGGCGGATCGTCTGTTCCGGGATGCGCCCGACGGCATGGTCGCGATCAGTCGCCATCAGGCGAGCACCCACCCCGACGTGCCCTGGACGATCATCCACAACGGCCTGACCCTCGATACCGCGCCGTTCCTCGATAAGCCCGGCGATGCGTTCTGTTTCGTCGGCCGGGTCGATGCCGAGAAGGGCATCACGGAGGCGATCGACATCGCGCTCCGCGCGGGCCGCCGGCTGCGGATCGCGGCCAAAGTGGGCAATCTCGCGCGCCAGCGCGACTACTACGAGAATGTGTTCCGCCCGACACTCAAGCGTGCCGGTCATTCGGTCGAGTACCTCGGTGAGCTCCAGCCCGCGGAGCGCGACCAGCTGTTCGCGGAGAGCTACGGGACGTTGATGCCCGGCGCGTGGCCGGAGCCGTTCGGGCTGGTGAGCATCGAGTCGCTCGCCTGCGGGACACCGGTTCTCGCCCGGCGCGTCGGCGCGTTGCCCGAGATCATCCGCGAGGGCGTCGACGGCTTCTTCGGCGATGACGCTGCGGCGATGGCCTTCTTCGCCGATCGCCTGGCGAGTCTCGACCGCCGCGAGATCCGCGAGCGTGTCATCGAGCGGTTCTCCGCTGCCCGGATGACGGATCGCTACGAGGAGCTCTACGCCCAAATGGTCGAGGCGGCCGAGGCGAGCACGGCGCCCGTGGAGCGCGTCGCCGACGCCGAGGAGGTCGCCGAGGCACTGGCCACAGAGCTGCCGGCCGAGGTGACCGAGCCCGAGGACGTCGAGCTGCCCGAGATGCCGGTTGCTGCCGCGGCGACGTTCGCGGCCGCGACGGCCCACGAGGAGCCGGCCGAGCCCGCCGCGACAACGGAAGCCGTAATCGAGGCGATCGCCGCCGAGGTGCCCCTCGCGGAGGCATCTGTTCAGGAGCCCGCCGCGGAACAGCCCATCGTCGTCGAGGCACCCGCTGCGGAGCCCATCGCCGAGCCCGCGCTCACCGAGGCACCCGCCGCGGAGCCCATCGCCGAGCCCGCGCTCGCCGAGGCACCCGCCGCG
>VBGT01000086.1 GCA_005889475.1 Chloroflexota bacterium
GTCGAGGAGCCCGCGGAGGAGCTCGTCGCCGAAGCACCTGCGGAGGAGCTGGTCGCCGAAGCACAGGAGCCCATTGCCGAGCCGACCGAGCCCGAGATCGAGATTCTCGTCGAAGTAGTGAGCGCGACTGTCCTGCCGGAGGAAGGCCCGGCGGGTGAGGCGGTCGCTGCACAGTCACTGGAGCAGACCCCCGGTGGCGAGGCAGCAGCGGAGAAAGCGCTGGCCGATGAGGCCGTCGTTGGCGACGAAATTGGCGTGGAGGCGGTCGCTCCCGAA
>VBGT01000020.1 GCA_005889475.1 Chloroflexota bacterium
GGACGGTGTGGCAGGTGCGACCGATCCTCGAGCAGTACGGCCTCGTGATCCTCCTCGCCGCCCTGCTGCTGCCGATCTTCGGTGGCCAGACGCTGATCAACATCGTCTTCGGCGAGCTGCTCTACCCGCTCAAGTCGCTCCTGACGGGACGGTGAGACCCGGCTCGGTCGCCTGGTGGGTGACCAAGGTCAGGCAGACGAAGCGGCACCTTCTGGCGCGGGTCTCGGGACGTGAACGCCAGGCGGCCGCGGCGTGGCTGACGCCGGCGCAGCTGGCGCTCTTCGACAGCATGCACGTGGCCGACCGGCGCCACGGGCTCGACGTCGTCGCCGCCCTCCGGGCCGGCGGCGAGACCGACCGGGAGCTCCTCCTCGCGGGCCTCCTCCACGATGCTGGGAAGGGCCACACGGGCATGGTGCCGCGGATCCTCCACGCTCTCGGCCAGGCGCGGATCACGTGGCCGGCGCGCGCCGTGGGCTGGCTGCCGGGGATGACGCCGGCAATCCAGCGTCTCCGGGATCACGCCGACACCTCGGCCCAGCTCGCGGAGGCGGCGGGGTGCCCGCCGCGGACCGTCGACCTCATCCGCTGGCAGGACGCGCCGCGCGATCCGGAGGCGGGGGAGCGGCTGCGGCTCGCGGACGAGGCGAACTGAGGTGGGTTCTATCGGCGGCGCACCGAACCTGACCCTCGAGGCGGCGCTCGCGGCCGGCATGCCCGCCGTGCGCATCGAGCCCGGCCGCGGCCGGGAGTGGGCGACCCACGTGAGCATCCCCGAGTGGGAGGGCCCGCTGGGGCTGCTGCTGTCGCTGATCGAGGCCCGCCGACTCGACGTCCTCACGGTTCCCCTGGGTGGCCTCGCGGAGGCGTACCTCGAGGCGCTCGCCTCGATCGAGCACGACCGGATGGGCAGCATCAGCGCCTTCGTCTCGATCGCGAGCCAGCTCATCCTGATCAAGAGCCGGGCGATGCTCCCGCGCCAGCCGGTTGCTTCCGAGGTCGCGCTCGACGACGAGGGCCTCGACCCCGAGGCGGAGCTGCGGGCGCGGCTGCTGCTGTATCGCGCGTTCCGCGACGCGGGCGCCTCGCTCCTCGCTCTTGCGCTCGATCGCGTCGGGCTATTCCGGCGCGAGCCATCGGCCGCGCTCGCCGCGGGCTTCGCTGGTGCGGCCGGCGCTCCGTCGGCGACGCCGATCGACCCGGCCGTCCTCGTCCGCGCACTCGACGGCCTCGTCCAGGTGCTGCCGGAGCCCGAGCTGCCGCCGGAGATCGTGCCTCGCTCGATCACGCTGACCCAGCGCGCCTCGATCATCCGCCTCGCCCTCCGCGGCGCCCCCAGCATCGTCCTGCAGGACCTGCTCCGGGGCGTGCATGATCGGGTCGTGGTGGCGGTGACATTCCTGGCCATGCTCGAGCTCATGAAGCGCCGCGAGGTCGTGGTCGAGCAGGCGGAGCCGTTCGGCCCGATCACCGCGCGTCGCACGACCGCGGAGGAGCGCGCGGCTGCCGGCGTCACCGCGGACGACGAGGCGGCGCCGCTCGACGAAGCGCTGGACTCGTTCGCATGACCGAGCTGGACGAGCTCGAGTCGGCGCCGAGCGAGGCGACCGAGCGACCCGCGCCCGGCGTGCTGACCGAGGCCGGGCTCGAGGCGCTGCTGTTCGTGGCCGAGCGGCCGCTCTCGCGTCGCGAGATCGCGACCGTCGCCGGCGTCGATGCGGCGACCGTCGACGCCCGTCTGGGCGACCTCGAGGTGAGCCTGCGCGACCGCGGCATCCGGCTCCTGTCCGCGGGCGACCGGATCGAGCTCGCGACGGCCCCCGAGGTCGGCGCGCTGATCGCGCGCTATGTCGGTGCGGACGCGGTACGGCTCTCGCCGGCGGGCCTCGAGACGCTCGCCATCGTCGCCTACCGCCAGCCGGTCACCCGCGCGGCCGTCGAGCGGATCCGCGGCGTCGACTCGGACCACACGCTGCGCAGCCTGCTGCATCGCCGGCTCGTGGTGGAGCTCGGCCGATCGAACGCGCCCGGCCGTCCGATCCTGTATGGCACCGCGTTCGAGTTCCTCGAGCGGTTCGGGCTCGAGAGCCTCGACGACCTCCCGGCGCTGGATGCCGACGTCGCCGCGCGTCTCGCCGAGGAGGGCGGCGTCGGGCTCCTGCCGCTCGACGATGAGATGGACGAGGCCGCGACGGGCGCCTGACCCGTCCGACACCGTCGCCCATGCCCGAAGAGCGTATCCAGAAGGTCCTCGCCGCGGCGGGCGTCGCCTCGCGTCGCGCTGCCGAGGCGCTCGTGGCCGAGGGCCGTGTTCGCGTCGATGGGCGGGTCGCCACCATCGGGCTCAAGGTCGACCCGGAACGCTCTTCGATCGAGGTGGACGGCCGAGCCGTCGGCATCGGGGCGGCTCGCGCCTACGTGGCCCTGCACAAGCCGGCCGGGGTGACGTCCACGACGCGCGACCGCCACGCCGCGACGACCGTCCTCGACCTCGTGCCCACCGCGCTCGTTCCCGATGGGACGCGTCTATACCCGGTGGGCCGTCTCGACCAGGACTCCGAGGGCCTGTTGCTGCTCACGAACGACGGCGACTGGGCGGAGCGCGTGCTCCACCCCAGGTTCGGGGTCGAGCGCGAGTACGCGGTCGCGGTCCGCACGCCCCTGACCGGCGATCAAGCGCGGGCGCTCAATGCCGGCGTCCGGCTGGAGGAAGGGCTCGCCCGTCTCGCCGGACCGCTTCGAAGCGCACCGGCCGGCGAGGTCCGCCGGATCTCGGCGACCCTCGACCCACCCCCGGATCCCGGCCTGACCTGGTACCTCGCGACGCTCAGCCAGGGCTGGAAGCGCCAGCTGCGACGGATGTTCGGCGCAGTTGAGACTCCGATCGCCCGCCTCGTGCGCGTCAGGATCGGCCAGGTCGAGCTCGGCGACCTGCGATCCGGGAAGACGCGGCTTCTCAAGGCCCCCGAGGTTCGCGCGATCACGGAGCCGAGGCCGGCACCGCCGGCCACGCGCATCGGTGGTCGTGGGAGGGCGGGCCTGAGACGACCGAAGTCGCGACACCGTGAGACTTGACGGGACGTCAAGTCTCATCTAGGTTCACGAGCGTGCCAGCGCTCGCCGCGGACCCGACTATTCGACGCCAGGTGATGTCCGCCGCACGCGAGGTGCTGACGGAGGACGCGGGCGCCGCGGTGGCCGAGATCGCGGGCCGTGCCGGCGTCTCCCGGGCAACGTTCTACCGACATTTCGGGTCGCGGGCCGCGCTCCTCGAGAGCGTCGCCCTCGAACCGCGACCAGACGCGCGTGCGCGGATCCTCGCGGCTGCCAAGGACATGCTCATCGGCACGAGCCTGGCCGAGCTGTCCATGGACGAGCTCGCGAAGGCGGCCGGCGTCTCGCGGGGCACCCTGTACCGGCTCGTTCCCGGCAAGGGCGCACTGCTGCAGGAGCTGATCGAGACCTACTCGCCGTTCGAGGCGATCCGGGCCATCGTCGCCGAGCACCGCGACGACCCGCCCGAGGTCGTGTTCCCGCTGATCGGGCGGGCGATCGTCGGCGTCGCCGGCGAGCGGCTCGGGCTGATGCGCGGGATCTTCCACGAGGTCACCGCGGGTGGGCCCGCCGTCGCCGAGATGGGCCCGCTCTTCGAGCAGACGCTCGGCCTGCTGGCGCACTACATCGCGGGCCAGATGGCCGCCGGCCGGATCCGGCCGATGCATCCGATCCTCGCCCTGCAGGCGTTCGTCGGCCCGATCTTCTTCCACCTGATGACCCGGCCGACGATCGAGCGGCTCGTCCCGCTGCCAATGGACCACGCGGCGGCGGTCGACGAGCTCGTTGCGGCCGCCCTCGAGGGCCTCACGCCGTGAGCACGATGACGGCGCCAGCTCCCGCCGTCGAGGCGGTCAACCTGCAGAAGCGCTTTGGCCAGATTCACGCCGTCGATGGGATCGACCTCGCGCTGTCGCCCGGGCGCATCTACGGCCTGCTCGGTCCGAACGGCTCGGGCAAGACGACGCTGATCCGCCTGCTCACGGGTCTCGCGCACGCGTCCGGCGGCGAGGCGCGGATCCTGGGCACGAAGATGCCGTCGCGCAAGGCGCTCGGGACGATCGGCTACATGCCCCAGGCCGAGGCGCTCTACCCCGAGCTGTCGGTCGGTGAGAACCTCGGCTTCTTCGCCCGGCTCGAGAGCCACGCCGATCGCTCGTCGATCGAGCGCGTGCTCGACCTCGTGGAGCTGCGCGATCGGAAGGGGACCCCCGCGCTGGAGCTCTCCGGCGGCATGCGCCGCCGGCTCTCGCTCGCGGTCACGCTCGTGCATGAGCCAGAGGTGCTCTTCCTCGACGAGCCGACCGTCGGCGTCGACCCGGCGCTGCGCGTCCAGTTCTGGACCCACTTCCGCCGCCTCGCCGCGCAGGGCACCACGATCCTCGTCGCCAGCCACGTCATGGACGAGGCCGATCGGTGCGACGAGCTGCTGTTCGTGCGCAGCGGCAAGGTGATCGGCCAGGGGACCGGCGCCGAGCTGCGGGCGCGCGCCGGCACGGACAACCTCGAGGCGGCGTTCCTCGTCCTGTCCGGCCTCGACCCCGAGGGCAACCCGATCGAGCCGCGGGCCGATGGGGCACCGGGCGAGGGCGAATCGATTGGTGGCGGCGGTCCGATGGCCGGCGGCGGCCGTCCGGGAGCCGTGCTGTGAGCCCGAGCCGCATCCTCGCCATCGCCCGGCGGATCGCGCAGGGCTTCCGGCGCGATGAGCGAACCCTCGGCCTGATGTTCGTCGTACCGCTCGTTGTGACCGCCCTCCTCGGCTGGGTCCTCAAGGACACCAAGGACACCGTGGTCGACGTCGTCATCGTCAACGAGGCAGGGGCCGTGGGCGATCGGGTCGTGACGGCTCTGACCGACGCCGCGAAGCAGCCGGACAGCGACATCGCCCTGACCGCCACCGTCGCCACGGAGGACGAGGCCGTCGCTCACATCCGTGACGGGACGGGCGACATCGCGATCGTGATCCCGAGCGACCTCCTGGCGACCGTGCAGGCCGGGCAGCGGCCCACCCTGACCGTGATCAGCGCGGGGACGGACCCCGCCGCCGAGACCGGCCGATTCGGCACCCTCCAGGGCGTGCTGGCAGACATCGCGAGCCAGCTCGCACCGCCCGGTGTCACGCCGCCGGTGATCCCGCAGGTCGAGCGCAAGACCGTCTACCTCTCGCCGGACGCGAGCCAGGTCGACGTGCTGGCCCCGATCTTCCTCGGCTTCTTCGGCTACTTCTTCGTCTTCCTGCTGACCGGCATCAGCTTCCTGCGCGAGCGCATCGGCGGCACGCTCGAGCGCCTGCTCGCGACCCCGGTGACGCGGTTCGAGATCGTCACCGGCTACAGCCTTGGCTTCGGGACGTTCGCGACGATCCAGGTGATCGTCCTGACGCTGTTCATCCTGAACTCCATCGACGTGCCGTCATTTGACCTGCCCGCCATCGGTCAGCACACGCCGGCGTTCTCACTTGGGCTCGGCGTTGCCTCGGCCGGCTCACCGTTCCTCGCCTTCGCGATCGCGTTGCTGCTCTCGCTCGGCGCGGTCAACCTCGGCATCTTCCTGTCGACCTTCGCCCGGACCGAGCTGCAGGTCATCCAGTTCATCCCGCTGGTGATCGTGCCCCAGGCCCTGCTCAGCGGCATCCTCTGGCCGATCGAGCGCCTGCCCGACGTCCTGCAGGCCATCGCCCATGTCCTGCCGCTCACCTACGCGGTCGAGGGCCTGCGCGAGGTCATGCTCAAGGGCTCCGACCTGTCGACCACGGTCGTCCAGACCGACCTGCTCGTTCTCGGCGGGATCGCATTGTTCTTCGTGGCCCTCGCCAGCGCGACGATCAAGCGCGAGGTGGCGTAGCCCCGTTCACCGCGAGCGAGCCCGGTGGGAGCTGCAGTTCGCGCTCCGTGGCGCTCGCGGCCCAGGCGAGCATGTCCGCCCGATCGACGATCGTCTGGTGGGCCACGACCTGCAGCGCGAGCCCGTCGACGAGCGACAGGATCCGCCACGCGGCTCCTGCGGGATCCTCCGATCTGAACGACCCGTCCTTGACGCCCTCGCGGATGGCGCGCTCGAGCATCGCCGCCCAGGCCAGGTTCAGCCGGCCGGAGACCTCGCGGAGCGCGGGACGCCGCGCCGCCTCGGCCCAGGCGTCCAGCCACAGCTGGAACGCCCAATCCTCGCCGACCGGGGCGTACGAGCTCAGGAACGCACGGACCACCGAGGTCGGGTCGCCGGCCTGGTCGAGGAGGACCTCGGTCTGCTCGAGGTCGTCCCCGGCAACCCGCTCGAACGCGGCGGCGACGACGTCGTCCATGGTCTCGAAGTAGTGGTGGATGAGGCCGCTGGAGCTGCCCATCTCGGCGGCCACGTCGCGCACCGTGGTGGCGGCGAGGCCCTTGCGCCGGGCGACCGCGAGGGCGGCGTCGACGATCGCGTCGCGGCGGCGCTCCGCGGACATGCGAGCCATGGCGGGCACTCTAGCCGATATTGCGCAAGTGTCCAATAGCGCGCTACCATGCCCGGCACGCCCACACGGAGGGCGTGGCGCACGGGCCACGGAGGCGAGAGGCGACTCGATGATCCGGACGACCCCGTTCCATGAGCGCACGAGCGCCCTGAACGAGACCGGCCTGTGGGAGCATTGGTCGAACTGCCTCGTCGCCCAGCGCTACCAGATGTCCGAGAAGTTCGAGTACTTCGCGATCCGGAACGCGGCCGGGATGTTCGACACGTCGCCCCTGTACAAGTACCGGATCACCGGCGGGGACGCGGAGCGGTTCCTCGGCGGCGTGCTCGCACGGGACCCACGGAGGTGCGCCGTCGGGCACGCCCAGTACACGCTGTGGTGCGACGACCGCGGCTTCGTCATCGAGGATGGCGTGCTCCTGCACATCGCGGACGGGGAGTACCTGCTCACCGCTGCCGAGCCGAATCTGGCCTACTTCCAGGGGCTGATCGGCCGCCTCGACGCCACGGTCGAGGACGTGACCGAGGACTGGGGCGTGCTCTCCGTCCAGGGCCCGTATGCGCGCGACCTGGTCGCCGCCGTCGCGCCACAGGCGAAGGACCTCGGCTATTTCGGCATCGTCCGGGCGAAGGTCGCGGGCGTGCCCGTGCTCGTCTCACGGACCGGCTACACCGGCGACCTGGGCTACGAGATCTGGGCGCCCGCCGCCGACGCGGTCGCGGTCTGGGATGCGGTCGCCGCGGCGGGCAAGGGACGGGGCGTGATCCCGTTCGGCATGACCGCGCTGTACATGGCCCGGATCGAGGCGGGGCTCGTGCTCCTCGACGTCGACTTCCACTCGAGCCGCTTCGCCTGGACCGACGCGGACCGGACGACCCCGATCGAGCTGGGTCTCGGCTGGATGTTCCGGGATCTCGCCGCCGACGGCGGCAACGGCACGGCCGCGAGCTCGAACGGTCATGACGGTCACGACGACCGCGCGTTCATCGGCGCCGAGGCGATCAAACGCGAGCTGCGCGAGAAGACGTCGCGCTGGCAGCTCACCGGGCTCATGGTGGACTGGCGCGACTACGACCGGATCTACGACGCCGCCGGCCTCATCCCGCCCAAGGACCACACCCCGATCCAGGACGAGTACTACGTCTACGACGAGGGGTTGAACCAGCTCGGCTACGCGACGAGCCAGATGTATTCGCCGATGCTCCAGCGGCACATCGCGCTGGCACGGGTCCCGCTGGCGCTCACCACGCCGGGCTCACGCGTCAAGCTGGAGCTGCCGGTCGCTCACCGCTACGAATACTTCGACGCGTCCGTGACGCGCCTGCCACTCTTCAACCCGCAGC
Source organism: Chloroflexota bacterium (assembly GCA_005889475.1). Lineage (GTDB taxonomy): Bacteria > Chloroflexota > Limnocylindria > Limnocylindrales > CSP1-4 > UBA5189. The sequence goes on from VBGT01000020.1 coordinate 7,855, forward strand.
GAAGGACGGCCTGACATGGCGAAGTCGAAATCGACCCGCGAGGACCGCACGTACGACGCGATCGTCGTCGGCGGGGGCCACAACGGGCTGACGAACGCGGCCTACCTGGCCAAGAGCGGCCTGCGCGTGCTCGTGCTCGAGCGGCGCGCCATCGTCGGCGGCGCGGCGATCACCGAGGAGCTGCGCCCGGGGTTCTGGTTCACCACGTTCTCGTACGCCCTGAGCCTGCTCCGGCCGGACATCATCCACGACCTCGACCTGGTCAAGCATGGGTTCATGCCGATCCTCATGCCCTCGACGTTCTGCCCGAAGGAGGATGGCGACTACCTCCTGCTCGGCCAGGACCACGGCGAGAACCACAAGGAGATCGAGCGGCACTCGAAGCACGACGCCGACGCCTACGACGCGTTCAACCACGACGTCAACAAGGTCCTGCAGGCGATCAAGCCGCTGCTCGACGAGGTCCCGCCGGACATCTTCAGCGACGACCCGGAGGAGCTGATCCGGCTGGCCGCCCTCGGCTCGCGCTTCCGCCGGCTCGATCGGAAGGTGCTCCACGACGCCGTGCGCCTGCTGACCGGCTCGGCGGCGGACTTCCTCGACGATTACTTCGAGTCGGACATCCTCAAGGGCTACCTGGCCTCGACCTCGATCATCGGCACCAAAGTCGGGCCGTACTCGCAGGGCTCGGGGCTCGTGCTCCTGTACCACCTGCTCGGCGAGCACGACGGCGAGTTCGGTGCGTGGGCGTTCCACAAGCAGGGCAACGGCGGGTTCACCAAGGTCCTCGCCCGCGCAGCGGCCGCGTTCGGCGCCGAGATCAAGCTCGAGTCGCCGGTCGAGCACGTGATCACCGAGGGCGGCCGCGCGACCGGCGTCGCCCTCGGCGACGGCTCGGAATATCACGCGCCGGTCGTGGTCTCGGCCCTGGATCCACGGCGCACGTTCATGGAGCTGGTCGACCCGCGTGAGCTGCCAACCGATCTCGTGGACGCGATTCGCCGCTTCCGCTTCCAGGGCACCTCGGCCAAGGTCAACTTCGCGCTCGATGGCGTGCCCCGGTACCCGGCGCTCGGCGACCGGACCGACCAGTACCGCGGCTTCACCAACATCGGGCCGTCGATGGAGTACCTCGAGCACGCCTTCGACGACGCCAAGTACGGCTGGTACTCGAAGCGGCCGTACCTCGACTGCGCCATCCAGTCGACGGTCGACCCGGACATGGCCCCGCCCGGCAAGGCGGTCATGAGCTGCTTCGTCCAGTACGCGCCGTACAAGCTGCGTGAGAGCGACTGGGACGCCGAGAGGCAGGGCCTCGGCGACACCGTGCAGGCGACGCTCGAGTCGTTCTTCCCGGGCTTCGGCAAGCTCGTGCTGCAGCGCGAGGTGCGCACGCCGCTCGACATCGAGCGGACGGTCGGACTGTCCGAGGGCAACATCTTCGCCGGCGAGTTCCTCGCGCCGCAGATGTACTTCTTCCGGCCCGCGCCGGGCTGGTCGCAGTACCGGACGCCGATCGAGGGCTACTACCAGTGCGGCTCGGGCACGCACCCGGGCGGCTGCGTGATGGGCGCGCCGGGCAAGCTCGCGGCCGGGCAGGTGCTCAAGGATCGCGAGCGCGGCCGGCTCCGTGGCGTCAAGGTCGGTGGTGGCGGCGCCGGCGCGCGCGGCGCGGCGGCTCGCGATGGGAACGGGACGGGACGAACGGCGGCTCCGGCCGCCGCCCGAGGCTGAGGCGCGCCCCGGCGATGGATCTCGCCCTGAGCCCTCCCCAGGAGGCGCTGCGCAACAGCGCTCGCCGTTATCCTCCCGGCGATGGCCGAGGGAGGGATGCCGACGCTCGCGCGCGACAAGCGCGGCCTCGTCGTGGCACTCGACGGGCCGGCGTCGTCCGGCAAGAGCAGCGTGGGAGCTGCCGCTGCAGCGGAGCTCGGGTATCGGTTCTGCGACACCGGGCTGCTGTACCGGGCGGTCACCTGGCTCGCGCTGCACCGCGTCGTCTCGGTGGACGATCCCGCGGGGCTCGTCCGCCTTGTCGCCGAGATCGTGCTGCTGGATGACGGCAATGGCCGGCTCTCGCGCGTGGCGATCGACGGAGTTGACCGGACGAACGATGTCCGCCGGCCCGACGTCGACGTCGCCGTCTCTGCCGTTTCGGGCGTCGCCGAGCTGCGCCAGGCGTTGCTGGCCCGGCAGCGGGCACTGGCCGACGGCGGCCGCATCGTGATGGCCGGTCGGGACATCGGCACCGTGGTCCTGCCCGACGCCGATCTCAAGCTCTTCCTCGACGCCTCCGTCGAGGAGCGAGCGCGACGACGAGCTGTCGAGCGACGTGTCGACCCAGGCTCGCCGGAAGGCATCGAGATCCTGCAGGAGCTGGGCCGCCGCGACCGGCTCGACTCCACCCGGTTGGTTGCCCCATTGCGCGCCGCCGAAGACGCGGTCGTGATCAAGACGGACGGCAATGAGTTCGAGACGACGGTCGAGCTGGTCGTTCGGGCGATCCGCGAGGCCGAGGGCGAGCCTTCCACAAAGCCGGCCCCAGCTGCGACTGCACCTGCAACCGCCGTTGCAGCGGGCACGCCCGCCCGAGCTTCCCGGACGAAACGACCGCCGGCGGAACCAACACGGATCGCGACCCGCCTGGGGTTCCTGATCCGGCTGGGCAGCGCGGTGTTGCGAGTCATCGCTCGAGCCATCGTCCGGCTGCGCATCGAAGGTGATCTCTCTGCGCTGCCGCGGTCCGGCCCGCTCATCGTTGCCGGCAACCACGCCTCGAGCGCCGATCCGGTGCTCATCGGCGCGTTCCTCAATGGCATCCTCGGGCGGCCGCTGAACTGGCTCGGCAAGCGTGAGCTCGTCGAGTACCCACTGACCGGCTGGGCCTTTCGACGCGCCGGGATCCACCCGGTCGATCGCGATGCCGCCGACCTCGAGGCGTTCCGGACCGCGATGCGCATCCTCGAGGCCGGCCAGGTCCTGGCGGTCTTCCCGGAGGGAACGCGCAGTCGCGACGGCGGGCTCCAGAAGGTACGCGAGGGCGTCGGCATGCTCGCGCTTCGAAGCGGCGCCTCGGTCCTCCCCGTCGCTGTCATCGACAGTGACCTGATGTGGCCGCGCGGCCGTCTCCTGCCTCGGTGGGGCAGGCGCGTGACGGTTCGCTACGGCAAGCCGTTCAGGGTCGAGGACGAGCAACCGAAGGTGCGGGCAGGAGAGAAGCGAGATCGACGAGCGTCGACCGAGGCCGCCACCCGCCTGATCATGACTCGCATCGCCGAGCTGCTCCCCCGTCGCCAGCGCGGCGTCTACGCGGCGGAGGCCGAGGCGCGATCGGTGCGGTAGACGCGGAAAGCGAGCGCCACGCCTGCGGGCGCCAACTACGATACTGGCGGCGAGATGAGCGCTAGCGACTGCACGACGTGACGCAGCAGGATGGCGAGCGCCGCGATCATGACCCTGGCGATCGCCCGATCGTCACCAACTCGAGGATGTGGCAGTCGCCGCGATGGACCAAGGTCGCCGATACGGTCTTCCGCCGCGGTGCGAAGCCAGCGTTCCTGAACCACCCACTCCTGCTGACCTTGCGCCTGCTGCGGGCGCGCTCGCGGTACGCCGTCGTCGTGACCTCGGGCAGCCAGGTCGCGTTGCTGTACGGGTTGTTGTGCCGGCTCCTCGCCTTGCCCCAGAAGCAGGTCGTGGTGCAGCTGTACCTCAATGAGCGACGCGGCCTGCTTCGAGCACTCGATCCGTTGACCCGCCTGGTCCTGCGCAGGGCATGGGGGGTGATCGTCAACAGCCGGGGCGAGATCGGCCTCCTGGCACGTCGATTCGGTGTGCCGCCCGAGCGCGTTCGATTTGTGTACTACCACACCAACATCATCGAGCCCGAGCTCGTCGAGGGCCGGTCAGGGGTGGTCTTCGCGGGCGGCAGGAACTTCCGGGATTACGAGACGCTGGTCGACGCCCTGCGGGGTCTCGATCTCGATGCGGTGATCGTCTGTGGGCGCGATCACCTGCTGGTCAGCGACGCTCCGGATCGCGTCCGAATCCGGCGCGAGATTCCGTATCCGGACTATCTCGAGGTGTTGCGGCAGGCAAGCATCGTCGTCGTGCCGCTATCGACGGAAACCGTTCCCGCGGGACAGGTGGCGATCCTCGAGGCGATGGCGCTGGGCAAGCCGGTCGTCACGACCAGGGGGATCGGCACCGTCGACTACGTCCGCGACGGGATCGATGGGCTGCTCTATGCCAGGGGCGACGCGGCCGACCTCAGGCGGTGCATCGTCACGCTAGCGGAGGACTCGTCCATGCGGTCCCGCATGGGCCGCGCTGCGCTGGCCTCCGTGCAGTCAGACTTGACGTTCGATCGCCACGTTGAAGCCACGATCGGAGCGTTGCGGAGCCTGGTCCCCGAGCATGCGGCTTCCCGAGGGATACCGTCGTAGGTCCTCCTCCGGCTGGGCTGGTATGAGCTGCTGCGGGCGGCTCCGGCTGTCCATGAACGCCTTCCTCCGGCTCGTCGCCTGTGTCGCGAGCCTTCTCGGGACCAGCCTGGTCAGCGGGGCCCCGGCCCTGGCCCAACCATGTCCGACCGGCGCCGCGACGTGCTCCCAGACTGCGTACCTCGTCCCCACAGATATCGACTCGACGGGGGCAACTGACGTTTCGGGGAGCCTCACGTCGTTCATCGCGTCGGTGCCGGATCGATCCACGATCGAGTTCCCGACAGGTGCGACGTACCGACTGGATCGAGCCTTGAAGCTGACCCGCCGAAGCGACCTCTCCTTCCATGGCAATGGGTCGACGCTCAACGTCAACGACGGCTGCGACCCGCGAGACAGCGCGTTCTTCATCGAGCTCTCCAACGCGATCGCCATCGACGACTTCGCGATCGTCGGCCGATGGGCGCGCGGCGGAACGCGAGACGCGCTCAGCACCGACTGCCAGAACCAGGAGGCGATCGTGATGTATGGGGTGACGAACGTCGACATCGCCAACCTTCGCGTGAGCCGCGTTTCGGGCGACGGCGTGTATATCGGGGCCAGCGGCCAGACGTGGTCCAGCACCGTCTCGATCCACGACACGAGCGTCACGGCTGTCGGTCGCAATGGAGTCGCAATCACGGCCGCATCGGACGTCCGAATGGAGCGAAACGACTTCGACGCGATCGCTCTCCACGTCCTCGACATCGAGCCCGACTCCGCCGCCGGCGGCGCGACCGATGTCGTCTTCGCCGACAACACGATCGGTTCGTACGGGCTCACGCGACTGTTCGTCAGCTATCTCCTCGCCGCGAACGGCGCGGATGGCTCGACCGTGCACGACGTGACCGTGCGTGACAATGAGCTCTTCGGATCTCCCCTCAGCGTGAGCATCCAGACGCCCGGACGGCGCGATATCCGGATCACCGGGAACGTCTCGGAGGACACGTCCGGGCGCCCTGTCCTGCTCTTCACCGAAGTGGAGGGGCTCGACTACTCCGGGAACATTCGAATCTCGAGGTCCCCGGCCCCCAGTGGCGGATCGCCGGATCCCGGCGTCGACGTCATCCGCCCTGCGGCGATCGGCGTGCTGGTGATCGCGATCGGCGTTCTCGGGCTTGGCATGGCAGCTGCCCTGGCCCATGCTCGACGGCGGTCCCACCGCTGAGCACGCCGTCGGGTCCTCGACGGCGGCTCAAACCCCCGGAAGGATTCCCCTGGCGCGCGCGAGCTCTTCGTACAGCGTCGCGAATCCCGTGACGAACTGGTCCATCGAAAACTCGCGGGCGACGAGCGCTCGTGCCGCATTCCCAGCCGCGGCAGCCTCGCCCGGGTGGGCCGCCACGTGCTCGAGGGCACGGGCGAACTCCGATGGGCTGCCAAACGGCACGAGGAATCCCGTGTCGCGGTCGCGGATGATCTCGAGCGTCCCGCCCGCCGGGGTCGTCACGATCGGGCGACCAGTTGCGGCGGCCTCGAGCACGGCGTTCGGCAGGCCTTCTGCGTCCGACGCCTGGGCAACGACGTCGAAGGCCGGTAGCAGGCCGACGGGATCGTCGACGCGACCGTAGAGAACCGCACGACCGTCCAGCCCGAGACGGCCGATCAGCGTCCCAAGCTCGTCCCGAAGGTAACCATCGCCGATCAGGATGAGGTGGGCGTGCGGCAGCGATTCCGCCGCTCTGGCGAACGCTCGAAGCAGGAGCTCGTGCCCCTTCCCTGGGAGGTAGTTCGCGACGTTGCCGACCAGGAACGCGTCGTCGGCGAATCCGAGCTGCTGCCGCAGACGCCTTCGCGCCTCCCGCCCGAGCGGCTCGGGGATCTCGACACCATTGCGAATGACCCGCACCAGGTCTGGCTTGACCCCTTCGCGCTCGATCGCGGACGCCCTCGCCTGTGGCGAGTTGGCGACGATGGCGTTTGCCGCCCGATTCGACAGCCGCTGCAGCCAGAGCCCGAGAGACCCCTTGGCCTCCCGGGGGGCGAGACTCCGTCGGCCGGTGACGACCACCGGGACCCGGGTAAGGGGACGAGTCAGGGCGGCGAGCAGGTACGCGTGGAACAGCCACGCGTCGACGATGTCGTAGCGTCCGGCGCGCACGACACGCACGAAGTTCAGAGCTTTCAGCGAGACCCGCGCCGCGACGGCTGGTCGGCGCATCTCTGCTCGCCGCACCGGCGGCGGCACGACCACCAGTCGAGCTCCGCCGGCCTCCGCCTCGCCACCGAGGACACCCGGTCGCGAGAGCAGGACGAAGTCGACGTCGAAACGATCACGCGGCAAGCGCTTCGCGAGGGCCAGCATCTGCCGTTCACTGCCCGCCGCCTCGAGCGCTCCGACCACGAAGGCGAGGCGCAGCTTCCTGTTCACGGCCATCGCGGTGTCATCGCCGCCACGATAGCCGGGGTCTGCGCCTGCATCGGTCCGGCATGGTCGCGACACGGGATCGGCCGCTCCACGTGGGATACTGGCAGCGAGATGGGAACCGTCGCCGAGATTCGAATCGCGAAGCGGACCGGCTTCTGCTATGGCGTCCGGGAGGCCATCGACAAGGCCAAGGAAGCCAGCGCCGACGGCAAGCCGACGCACACCCTCGGCCAGGTGGTGCACAACGAGGGCGTGATCCGGGATCTCCAGAACCTCGGCATCGAGACCGTCGACACGCTCGACGATGTGGACCACGGCGCGGCGGTCGTCATCCGCGCGCACGGCGTGCGGCCGGACGTCATGGAGCGCGCCAACGCCCGTGGGCTGGAGGTCATCGACGGGACTTGCACCTGGGTGATCCAGGAGCAGAAGGAGATCGTCAAGCTCGTCGAGGAGGGCTACACGATCGTGCTGCTCGGCACGCCAAAGCACCCCGAGGTCGTCGGCCTGCTGGGATTCGCGCCGGACGCGATCGTCGTCGACGAGGAGGAGGACTGGGAGCAGATCCCTCGGCGCAAGAAGATGGCGCTGATCAGCCAGTCGACCCAGCCGCCGTGGAAGTTCGAGAAGCTCGCCGCGTTCATGGTCTCGCGGAGCCACGAGCTCAAGATCGTCAACACGGTCTGCCCGGTGACGATCCGACGCCAGGAGGACACGCTCGAGGCAGCGCGCGAGGTCGATCTGATGGTCGTCGTCGGTGGCCGATCGTCCGCGAACACCAAGGAGCTGACCCGGCTGTGCGGCATCGCCGGGACGGAGGCGATCCAGATCGAATCAGTGCAGGATCTCGAAGACGCCAGCGTGTTCAAGGGCGCGAAGGTCGTCGGCGTGACCGGCGGGACGTCGACGCCGATCGAAGACCTCCACGCGGTCGCGCAGCGGATCCTCGAGCTCGCCGGCACGCCGAAGGCCCGTGCGAACGCGGCGGCGCTCGCCGACGCAGCCTTCGCGCTCGCGGCGACGCCAGCCGGTCGGACCACCTCGCTGCCGGCCAGGGACGCGACCTCGCTCCCAGCCGCGAGCTAAGGCCGCGATGGCCAGCCCCGCGCCGGCCCGCACGTCGGCGTCGATCCCGATCGTGGCAATCGTGGGCCGGCCCAATGTCGGGAAGTCGACGCTGTTCAACCGGATCGTCGGCCAGCAAACGGCGATCGTCGAGGATCGCGCCCGAACGACCCGCGACCGGCTCTACGGCGAGACCGAGTGGAATGGCCGGCGCTTCATCGTCGTCGATACGGGCGGCCTCGAGGTGGACCCGCGCGACCCGATCGAGGCGCGCGTCCAGGACCAGGCCCGAGTCGCCATCACCGAGGCCGACCTCATCGTGTTCGTCGTCGAGGCGATCACCGGGCTGACGCCCGCGGACCAGGAGGCCGCCGAGCTCCTCCGGCGCGCCCCCGCGCCGGTGTTCGTGGCGGTCAACAAGAGCGACAACGCCAAGCGCGAGCTCGAGGCGGCCGAGTTCTACGCGCTCGGCTGGGATCGCACCTTCCCGATCGCGGCGATCCACGGTCGCGGCGTCGCCGACCTGCTCGACGAGATCGTGACGGCGCTCCCGCCGGAATCCGAGGGGGAGCTGGCGCGAAAGCGGCGCGAGGCGGAGGCCGACGCCTTCGCCGACGAGATGGAGGCCGGCCGCCTCGAGCCGTTCGTGGTCGGCGAATCCGAGGACCGCGACGGCGACGACGAGGGGCTCGATGGCGACGCCGCCCTGCCGATCGACGAGGAGGCGGCACGGCGTTGGGACGCGCTCATCGCCAGCGAGACGGATGACGAGCCACCCGCGATCGCCCTTGTCGGTCGACCGAACGTCGGCAAGTCGAGCCTGCTGAACGCGCTGCTCAAGCAGGACCGGACGATCGTGTCGGAGATTCCGGGCACCACCCGCGACGCGATCGACACCCGGCTGCCGTGGGGCCGCACGGAGATCGTGCTGATCGACACGGCCGGGATTCGGCGCCGGGGGCGCGTGGCCGGGGGGCCAGCAGCGGAGCGCTACTCGACGCTGCGCTCGTTCAAGGCGATCTCGCGCGCGGACGTTGCCGTCCTGCTCATCGACGCCGTCGATGGGCTGACCGCCCAGGACGCGCACATCGCCGGCTTCGTCGTCGAGGAGGGCCGCGGGCTCGTCGTCGCCGTGAACAAGTGGGACGCCGTCGAGGAGAAGACTGGAACGACCTTCGACGAGTACGTCACCTGGATCCGCGCGGAGGCACCGTTCCTCGACTTCGCGCCGATCGTCAGCATCTCGGCGAAAACGGGCCAACGCGTCGAGCGCGTGCTCGAGCTGGCGGTCGACGTCTGGGCCGAGCGGCGCCGCCGGATCCCGACGGGCGAGCTCAATCGGCTCATCGCCCAGGCGACCGCGCGGCAGGAGCCGCCCGCCGTGAAGGGCCGTCGCCCGAAGCTGTTCTATGCCACGCAAGCGGGAATCGCCCCGCCCACGTTCGTGTTCTTCGCGCGCGAAGCGGGCTCCGTCCACTTCAGCTATCGGCGCTACCTCGACAACAAGCTGCGGGACGCCTTCGGCTTCCACGGCACGCCGATCCGGCTCGTGTTTCGCGAGCGAGCGACGGCCAGGGCGCCGCGGCGCCGCGCCTCTCGTGGCAAGGCTCGTGCCGCTCGCACGGCCGCGAGCGGCAGCCGGAACGGCGTCGGCGCCGGAGCAAAGCGGCCCGCGGGCTCGCGACCTGGGCGAACCTCGCGGCGGGGATGACCTCGACACCGACCTCCGTCGAGGGGCCCGTGCGTGTCGCCGTCGTCGGCAGCGGCGCGTGGGGCACGACACTTGCCCTCATCGTCGCCCGCTCGGAGCCGGTCACGCTCCTCAGCCACTCGCAAGAGACGGCGGCAAGGATCGCCGCGTCCCGGATGAACGAGCTGCGGCTGCCGGGCGTCGAGCTGCCGCCGCGCATCGAGATCACCGCGGAGCCCGAGGCCCTCGAACCTGCCTCGGACCTGGTCATCCTCGCCGTGCCCTCGGCGAATCTCCGGTCGACGGTCGAGCGCGTCTCGCCTTCGATCCCGACTTCGGCGGACGTGCTGTCGGTGGCCAAGGGCCTCGAACACTCGACGCTGATGCGCATGACCGAGGTCATCGCCGACGCGAGCGCGGCCGCCGGTGCACCGATCAACCCGGAGCGGATCGCTGCCCTGTCCGGCCCGAATCTCGCCCAGGAGATCGCCCGCGGCCTGCCGGCATCGGCCGTGATCGCGTCCGCCGACCCTGCGCTCGGGGATCGGATCGTCGCCCGGCTATCGAGACGCGAGTTCCGCCTCTACACGAACCGCGACGTCCTGGGCGTCGAGCTGTGCGGGGCCTTGAAGAACGTCATCGCCATCGCTGCTGGCGCGGCCGATGGCCTGGGCTTCGGGGACAACGGCAAGGCCGGCCTGATGACGCGGGGCCTCGCCGAGATGACCCGGCTGGGCATCGCCGCCGGCGCGAATCCGCTCACGTTCGCCGGTCTCGCCGGCGTCGGCGACGTCATCGCGACCTGCGGTTCGAAGCTGTCGCGCAACCACCGGCTCGGTGAGGAGCTGGCCAAGGGTCGCGCCTGGAGCGACATCGAGGCTTCCCTGCCCGGCGTCGCCGAGGGCGCGTATACGGTCGATGCCGCACTCGCGCTCGCGGAACGCCACGGTGTCGAGATGCCGATTGCGCAGGAAGTCCACAACGCGCTCTTCGAGGGCAAGAGCGTGCAGCGCTGCCTCATCGACCTGCTGTCCCGTGAGTCCAAGGACGAGCTGGCCGACTTCGAGCGCTGGGTGGAAGGGTTGGGAATCCGCCCCGGCTGAGCTCCCGCCGCCGCGTAGACTCGGGCTTCATGGATTCCAACCGGATCTTCCGGCCGTTGCTGTGGCTGCTCGTGCTGGCCGGCGCCTTCTTCGGGCTCGCCGCGACGATCGCCCCGGCGACGTTCGCTGCCCTCACCGGCTTCAGCGGCACGGACGCGTTCACGTACCGCCTCGCGGGTGCCGGGACCTTCGCCTACGCGGTCGGCCTCGCCTCCGGATCGCAGGCGTCGTGGGTGGAGCTGCGGATCCCGATCGCGTCGACGCTGGCGTTCAATGCCGCGTCGATCCTCGCCTGCCTTGTCGCCATCTACTCCGGCGGCGCCCCTTGGCTCGTATACGTCATCCTGCTTGCTTCGATCGCCTTCACCGCGGCCACGTGGCAGCTCCTGCGCGAGCCGCCGCACGCCGTGGCCGGGAAGGCCCGCGCTGAGCTCGAACACCCGATCGCGCAGTGGCTCGTCGTGCTGTACGTGATCGGCGTGGTGGCGGCCGCGGCGTGGTAGCGGCGGCGATCTTCGCCCTCGGGCCGCTCATCCTGGGCGGACAGTTTGGCGTGCTCGTCGGTGCGAGCGGCGATGACCCGTTCGTCTATCGCCAGGCGGGCGCGGCGACGCTCGGTGCCGCCGTCGGCGGGATTCTGGTCCTTCGTTCGCAGCGCTGGTCCGCAGCGCGCCTGCCGACGCTCATGGCGATCACGTTCAATGGGCTCTCGGTCATCGCCGCGATCGTCGAGATCATCCGCGGCGGTCCGCCGATCGCGTTCCTGATCCTCGGCGCCGCCGGGCTCACGACCGTGGGCATGGGCCTCGCGCTGGCACGCAAGGGCAGGTAGGCGCGGGCGGTCGGCCCGAACGTCGGTGGTAGACTCAAGACTCCGGTCGGGGCGTGGCGCAGCCTGGTAGCGCACCAGTCTGGGGGACTGGTGGTCGCCGGTTCAAATCCGGCCGCCCCGACCAATTCCCGGACACGAAACGGCCCACCGGGCGTGAGCTTTGCCAGCAGCCTTGGTGGCGCCGCGGGCTAGGTGGGAGCCTGCGGGCGAAACGTGATCGGCCGCTGCCGTGCGCGCGGCAGACCGCGACCGGTCCACGGGCATCGAACGAGGCGGACCCGGTGGGCCCGCCTCGTTTCGTTCAGATGTCAGGTCGACCCGGGCAGAGGGTTATTTGCCCTTGCTGCCTTTGGGAGCCTTGCTGGACTGGTGTGCCGTCGCGGCATGGCCGCGGTTCGGGGCCTTGGGAGCGGCCGCCTTCGTGTCGGACCTCGACGCGTGGACGGTCGCGGCTCGAGACAACTTGGCCGCGGCGTGCGCCGCGGCGCCGCCGCCTGGCTTGTGGACCTGAACGTTGCCCCCAACGAGTGTCTGGACGCCAGAGTCATAGCCGTTGGAGAGTCGGATCTCGTACGTGTCGGACGAGCCTGGCTCGCCGTTGTCCGTGACGTCGATCCGGTAGTCCACCGAACCCGTCCCGTCGATCGTCGCGGTGCCGAAGATGCTCGCGGACAAGCCGTCCGCGGAGCACACGACCGCCAGGACGTCGATCGAGTGGAGGTTCATGGCCGCGGCCGGGCCGTGGTCCTGGTATTCCTCCTGGCCGGACGGGCCGGCGCCCTTGGCGTTGCCACCGAAGGTCGCCTTGTCGCCGTCCGCGGTCGTGATCCGGCCGCCGCCGGTGACCTTGCAGCCGGCGCCGCTGCCCGGCAGGACCCAGTCCTTCGTTGCTGTTGACGAGGGTTCACCCACGTCCTGCGTGCCGCTGTTGTCCGTGTCGGCAAAGGCGGTGATCGTGTCGCTCCCCGGCAGCGCCGAGGTGTAACAGAACGTCGCCTGGCCGAGGGCATCGGTGACCGCCGTTCCGCTCGTGGGCACGCGCCCGGGTGTCGGCGCCACGGAGAAGTCGACCGTGATCCCCGGCGTCGCGTTGCCGAACTGATCCTGGACAGTCGCGGTGACGCAGTGCTGGGCGTCGACGGTGTTCGTCGCGGTCGCCGGCTGGAGGTCGAGCGTCGCCGGGACGTCCGGCGTGACATCGACATTGACCGTCTCGACCGCGAGCGTCGGGCCACCCGGATCCGTCGTCGCAGTGATCGCGCAGCTGTATGAGCCGACGATCGTCGGCGCCGTGATCGTCTCGACGAACGGGATCGACGCGGTCCCGGTCATCGGGCCGGTCGGGAAGGTCGGGTTGAAGCTGAAACCGATCGGACAGCCGGCCGAGATGGCGAGGTCGGCCGTGTACGGCACGAGCTTCGCGTTGGCGACGATGAACGGGCCGATCGTGCCGACGCCGCTGTCGTCGACCGCTGTGCCGCCGGTGGCGGCCGCCACCGACTGATAGCAGGGCAACGCCACGGAGACCCCACCGGTGGTGTATCGGATCATCAGGAGGGTGATGCTGTTCGCCGCCAGACCGGCTAGCGTGCCGGCGGTCGTCAGGTCGTCGCCGCCGCCCGGTGCGCCGTCGCGCCCGAAGTCGTCGGGCGGCGAGCTCGCGCAGGAGCCGAAGCCCGTGGCGTCGTGCGGTGTTGCGTCGCCGAGGACGACGAGGAATTGGGTGGCCAGCGGGTCACGGCCGCCCGCGGCGACCGGCGCGGCATACGCCGCGTCCGAGTAGGCCTCGAAGAAGGTCCGGTTGTAGGCTTCGGGCAGATCACCCCCGCCGTCGGCGACCATCGTGGCGAGCGCCGCGGCGAAGGACGCGCAGCTCGAGACGAAGCCGGGCGTCAGCAGGGTGTACGGCGTGTCGATGCCGGAGCCGCCCGGCATTCCCGGGTAGTCCTCGAAGTCGACCGCTGCGAAGCGCGCGCCCGGGATCGAGCCCTGGACGGTCGAGCAAAGGTTGTTCGCGTCGGCCTGGGCCATCGCGATCGGGGCGGTCATGCTCAAGGTTGTGTCGATGGCGACGATGATGTCGGCCCGGGCCGGGAGCCCGTCGAGGTTCAGGGTCTTGTCGACCGTGGTGGAGGTCCCGGCGACGAGCGTCGTCGTCACCGGGCTGGGGGTCAGCGTGTCTGCCGCATAGACCGGGATCGCGGCGACAAGCGCGAAGATGCTCGCAGCGATGGCGGCCAGGAAGCGCATGCGTTTCTTGGTGGAAGGCACAGATCGAACTCCCCTTGGTTCGTGAAGCGCGGTCACCGGCCTGCGACGGCCGGATCGCTCGTCGCGTGCGCGCCTCCGCTCGCGCGTCCCCGCCGGCCGGCCGCGGCCGGGTCAGTGCGGGGTTGGGACCGGGATCTCTCCTCTCGACAGTGGGACCCCCCGGCGTCCTGTCGGTGTTCGCGATCCAGTGGCCGGCGTCCCGATCCCCTTCGTTCGGCCATCACCGCGACGGGTCAAGTGTCCGGTCGGGGAGTCGCTTTGCGGACCGTACTTGTGTTCAGCGGGCCAAGGGAAGTGGTACCCGGGGGCCGACCGCCCGACCAACTCCTCTTACGGTCCGAGCGACCGAATCGCCGTGACGGTCAGGGTCGCGCGACAGGCGAGCACCTCGTACGCCTCGCACTGTGAGGCGGTCGGATGATCGAACGAGCCGGTCACCTCGACCCACTGCTCGGGGCTCGGGAGCTTCATGCCCATCGCCGGGTCCAACCGGAAGTCGAGCCGATTGACGTTGCCGTCGTCATACCAGCCCATCACGACGGGGAAGATCGCCGGACCGGCGACGGGAGGTCCCGCTGAGCCGTCGTCCGGCGGCAGGGTCGTCAGCCAGCCGCGCAGGGTCAACACCTGGCCCTGGAAGCAGCCGACGCGCACGCCCCAGCTCGCCTTCTGCAGCGTGATGTCCGCCAGCTCGATCGGACCGACCGGGCATTCGTCGGTGGGGACCAGCCAGGCGCGGTCGCCGTCGCCGCCCGCGACCCACCCGATCTCTTCGGGGACCGGGGCGAGGGGGGCGGGGTAGCTCACGCCATTCGATTCGTAGACCGTCGGGCCCACCTGCCACCAGCGGTACCCGTCCGCGTCGACCGGACCCGCGAGGATGAAGACGCGGTCGAAGCCGGACCTCTTGCCCCAGCGAACGGGCGTTGGTGGCGCGTCGCCTTGGTATTGCATCAGCTGTGCGGCGTTGATGGAGGGTGCCGTACGGACATTGAGCTCGGCGACCGTGATCCGCGCAAAGCCTCGCTCGAACAAGCCCGTGGGACGCGGCGTCGGCGAGAGAGCCGGGATGAGCGTCGGAGGCGGTACGCCTGTCGATCCAAGGGTTGGTGACATCGTTGCGGGCGGTTGGGAGGCTGTGCCGGCTGCGCTCGATCCTGGAGCCGGCGTGCTGCTGCACGCGGCGGCTACGACCGCGACCGCGACGGCAGCAACGGCGCACACCGATGAGCGCCAGGGTCCTGCCACGCGCGTAAGACGCCTCCCTCGGGGCAGTGTTACGGACGACGATGGCTTTGCGGGCCCGGTCTATGTCCCGGTGGATCAGCGTCGGCGGCGCGTGGGCCTCGTAAGGGCGAGCGCAAACGACAGTCCGATGACCGTGCCCAGGACGACCGTGCTGATCGACAAGGGCTCGGCAACGGCGCCAGGAGCTTCGATCGAGGTATTCGGCGGCGTCAGCCCCTGCAATGGCGGCGGGGCGGGCGGCAGGGCGGGCGGCAGGACCGGCGGAAAGGTCGGGACGCCGGGGCCACCGGGGGGCAGCTCGCCCACGATCGCGCTCGGTTGGATGCTCCGGTCCTGGTTCTTGGCGCCGGAGCCGTCGAGGCCACGCGTGCGCACGTGCCACGGGGCGCCCGAAACGAGGCTGGCGCCGTCGGCGGCACCGCCCGCTTGCGTGTCCCAGAACGAGGACTGGGCGAGGTGGCCGCCCCACGCGAGGAGCACCGCATTGCCGGTCGTCGTGAAGGACACGCGGATCTCGACGCTGCTGTTCCCCGATGCCGACCCTGAGTGCACCGGCGCGCTGATCGACGCGATCGAGCCGCCCCAGAGCGTCAACCGGCGGGACATGCCCGCGTAGAACTGCGCGCTCAGGACGGACAGCCCGTCGGTGACGAAGTAGTCCGTCGGGAACGGGTACGTCGACGGGCTGGGAAGGCTCGGACACATCGACGAGATGGCGCCGCCGCTGGGCAGGCAGATGGCGCCGCCGGCATTGGTCGCGTTCCAGGTCGCCAGGAAGTCGTAGGCCTTGTGGCCACCCGCGGTGAAGTCGTATTCGAGGCGGATCTCGTGAGCGCCCGGCGAGAGGCCTTCGAGCGCGAGCCGGAAGGGGACGATGCCACCTTCCGGATAGCGCGAGTTGTTGCCGTTCAGGTTGCCGTTCTGCCAGGCATCGTCGAGGGTCGCCCATTGATCGAGGTTGACGGTCGTGCCCGCGCTGACGGCGCTCGGGCCCGCGAGCACGAGCGCAGCGATCAGCTGCGCGAGACCGAAGCCCAGCGCCAGACGGCGCCTGCGTCGCTTCGACCCTTTCATCCCTGCCTGCCCCCCGGCTATTCGCACTGGAGCGTCGAGTCTCACACCAGTGGCGGTCCTGCTGTCGAGGGTGACGGTTCGGCTACTCGCCGGTCCGGACCGCCCCGCAGCCAACCCAGCGCGACGGGCTCCTGCACGGATGCGTTGTGGATGCGCAACGAGCGGCGCGCTTACGCTTCGTCGCATGAGCGACCGGCCGCCGTGCGACTGTGGCTGCGCGAACATCTTCGGCGCTCGCGAAGCGCAGGACGACCTCAAGCGCTACCGCCGAGATGGCGCGGCATCGACGACGAAGGCGTTGATCGAGGCCATCGTCGCGGAGGGGATCCAGGGCGCCACGCTGCTCGACATCGGGGGCGGGATTGGCGCGATCGCGTTCGAGCTGCTTGCCGCCGGCGCGGTACGGGCAGAGTCGGTCGACGCCACTGAGGCGTACACGACGGTTTCGCACGAGGAAGCCGAGCGCCGCGGCCTCGGCGAGCGCTTCACGGGTCGAGTGGGGGACTTCGTGGCGCTCGCGCCGGAGATCGAGCCGGCCGACGTCGTCACGCTTGACAAGGTCGTTTGCTGCTACGCCGACATGCCGGCGCTGGTGGAGCGGGCCGCCGAACGAGCGCGACGGATGATCGGGCTCGTCTTCCCGCGCGAGACCTGGTGGAACCGCGTCGCCGCTCGGGTGCTCGACGCATGGAGCTGGCTGACCCGCGATCCAGTCCGCTGGCGGCTGCATCGACCGGCAGACATTGATCGGGTGCTTGCCGGCGCCGGCTTCGAGCGCCACGACGTGAGCCGCGACCTGATCTGGCACGTCGTCCTCTACCGTCGGTCCGCCGGCACGAGCTGACGCCGGGGGGAAAAGGAAGGGCTCCGCGAGGTCCGGTCCACAAACGGAAGAGCGCGGAGCGTGGCAAGGCATATGCCGGACGCCTTGCAGGCCCAATTACAGCGAGTTGCCACGCCGCACCGCAGGTCGCATTGCGGCGCGCGCACGCGAGCGCTGGTCAGCTCGGCAGGCTGAACCAGAAGGTTGTCACGCCCGCCTCCGAGGTCGCCCCAACGCGGCCACCTGCCTCCTCGACGAGCCGCTTCACGATGGCGAGGCCGATGCCGGCCCCCCCGGAGGCGCGGTCGCGCGAGCGCTCGACGCGGAAGAACCGCTCCCACACGCGGGGCAGGTCCTCGGCCGGGATCTCCGACCCCGAGTTCGACACCCGAACGACGGCATCGGTCGCGCCGCGCTCGACGGCGACCCGCACCTCGCCGCCGGCGGGGGTGTACCGGATCGCGTTCTGGAGCAGGTTGGAGGCGACCTGGGCGAGCTCGTCGGCGCGGGCGTGGACGATGATGGCCGGGGCGATCGCGGTCTCGACCCCGATCGAGCGCCTCGCGAACGAGGGCCCGGTGAGCTCGACCGCCGACCGAACGAGAGCGCCGAGGTCGAGATCCTCGGGCATCGGCCGCTCGTCGTCGGCCCCGGCGAGCAGGTCGAGCGAGGCGGCGAGTCGGGTCAGTCGGTCGACCTCCTCGCGGAGCGAATCGAACGTCGATGGATCGGGAGGGAGGACGCCGTCGCGAAGGGCCTCGAGGTAGCCTTGCAGGTTCGTGAGCGGGGTCCGCAGCTCGTGCGACGCGTTGACCACGAACTCGCGCCGGACGGCATCCTGCTCGGCGAGACGGTCGACCATGACGTTGAACGCGTTGGCGAGGGCGCGCACCTCGGCCGGGCCCTCGACCGGCGTCGTGGCCCGGAGGTCGCCCTCGGCGGTGCGCTGCGCGGCCTCGGCCAGTCGCTCGATCGGTCGCGCGATCCGCCGCGCGAGGAGCGAGCCGAGTGCGATCGCGGCAAGGCCGGCCACGATCGTGGCAATGACAAAGACCCCCGCGACGCTCGATGCAAACATCTCGCTGGCGTGCTCGGCCGAGTCACCGGCGGCGACCATGAGCGCGGCAAATGCGTCGGCGCCCACGCGCATCACGCCGATAGCGAGGATCGCGAGCGCGACGGCCACGACGGCGAGGGCCGCCAGGACGATCCGGGTCGCGATGCCGTCGGGTCGCATCGGGATCATCGGGCCGCGGCCTCGAGGCGGCGGCGTTCGACGCGACCGGCCGCGCGGTAGCCGACGCCGCGGACCGTCGCGACGTAGCGCGGTGCGTTCGCGTCATCGCCGAGCTTCTCGCGCAGCCGCTTGACGTACACGTCGATCGCGCGATCGAGGACGTCGCCCTCGCCCGAGCCATGAATGCCGTCGAGGAGCTGGTCGCGTGTCAGCGCCCGGCCATCCGCGTCGAGGAGGGTCGCGAGCAGGCGGAGCTCGAGGGCCGAGAGGGGGATCGGGCGGCCGTCGATTCGCGCTTCGTGCCGTCGCGCATCGACGACCAGATCGCCGCACAGGAGCACCTCGTCCGGCGCGAGCGCGCCGGCGAGCGGTCGCTCGGTGCGCCGCAGGATCGTTCGGACGCGCACGACCAGCTCCGCCGGCGAGAAGGGCTTGGGCAGGTAGTCGTCGGCGCCTTCGCTCAGGCCGAGAATGCGGTCGCCGGTCGAGCCGCGCGCGGAGAGGACGAGGATCGGGGTCTCGCCCAGGGCCCGCGCGCGGCGGATGACGGCCAGCCCATCGAGCCCGGGCAGCATGAGGTCGAGGACGACGAGTCGGGGCCGATGGTCCTCGATGGCCCGCAGCGCGGCATGCCCGTCGGCCGCGGTGACGACCGGGTAGCGCTCGCGCTCGAGGTACGTCCGGACGAGGGCGACGATCTTGGGATCGTCGTCGACGACCAGGATCGGTGGCTCGGGCGGGGCCATGAACGCCATCATCGGTCGCTCGAGCGTGGGGGACAACCGTGACGCGCCGATGACCCGCGGTCATTGAGATGTCGCGGAATGACAGGAGAGTTCGCGGCACCCGGCGGGATGTCCGGGCGGCCCGACCGGCGGTCTCCGGATGCCGGCAAGGAGAACCCTCGATGCAGCTCCACTCCAAGCTCGCCCGGCGCGTCACCACGGCCGCGTCGGCCATCGCCCTGCTCGGCTCGATCGGCGCCAGCGGCGTCCTCGCCGGCGGCCCGCCCAGCCTGGCCTTCTACATCGACGACGTCCGCTACCGGACGGTCGGTACGCCGACCGACTTCTTCGGCACGGGCGCACCCGACTTCACCTACGACAAGATCTACAACCTGGGCACCGGGATCAACGTCGCCGAGGCCAAGCCGGGCGATCGCGATTTCAACGGCGGTCGCTGGCAGGTCTACGTGGTCACTTGGGCGCCGGGGGTCACGCCGGTCCAGTACACGAACGACCAGCAGATCCTCGCGGCACAGGCCGCGGGCCTGCTGACGATCGGTGCGACGCCCGTGAAGGAGTTCTTCTGCAACGTCGCGCCGGTCC
>VBGT01000092.1 GCA_005889475.1 Chloroflexota bacterium
AGTCGGCGGGCGAGATCGCGGCGTTCGGCGCGGGCGTGACCTCAGAGCTGCAGATCGGCGACCGGGTAACCCTCGGGCCGTCGTCGTGCGGCACGTGCCACTGGTGCCTGACGGGCCAGGACCGGGCGTGCAAGCAGCACTACGCCGGTGCGGTCCGCTACGGCGAGGCGTGGGGGCCGGGCGGCTTCGCCGAGTACAAGTCGCACCCGGCGGACGGCGTGTACCCGGTGGGTGACGCACCGTACGATCAGGCCGCGCTCGCGGAGCCGCTCTCGTGCGCACTGCACGCGACGCGCATGCTCGGCATCTATGTCGGCGAGGACGTCGTGGTCCTCGGCGCGGGCGTGATGGGCCTCATGAACCTCATCGCCGCCAAGAAGCGTGGCGCTCGCGTGATCGTGAGCGAGATCGATGCCGACCGCCTCGCCCGCGCGAAGCGCATGGGCGCTGACGAGCTCATCGACGCCGCAGCCACGGATCCGGTCGCTCGCGTGAAGGAGCTGACCGGCGGCCGGGGCGCCGAGGCGGTGATCGCCGCGATCGGGCACGAGACGGCGAACACCCAGGGCCTGGCGATGCTCGCCGACCGCGGCCGGTACGTGCTCTTCGCCGCCGCGCATCCGGAGCCGCCACTCACCGTGTTGCCCAACGAGCTGCACAACCGCGAGACCGGCATCTTTGGCGTGGTCTCGAAGGACAAGCAGGACTTCTACGCCGCCAGCCGGCTCATCCGGCACGGCCAGGTCGACCTGTCGCCCCTCATCGACGTGCGCTACCCCCTCGAACGGGTCGGCGAGGCAATGGACTACGCGATCCGCCCGGGCACGTACCGGGTGATCGTGGAGGCGTGATGCGAGACTTCGGGAGGATCTGACGAGATGAAGCGCCGGATGCATCGACTGCTCCGAGGGGACGGCCGGATCCTGATCGTGGCCATGGACCACACCGGGTTCATGGACGCAACGGTCGAGGGGCTGGCTCGCTACGGCGAGACGTGCCGCTCGGTCGTGCCGGCGGGCGCGGACGCGTTCCTGTCCCCGATCGGCTCGATCATCGCGTTCGGCGACGCCATCGGCCCGGCCGCTGCGATCGCGTCGGTCGACACCAACCCGCCGTTCCTCGAGGTTGCGGTCGAGCGCGCGCTGGCGGTGGGGGCCGACGCCGTCAAGTCGATGCTCTACCCGTTCGCCGGTGACGACTCGGTGCGACAGGCGGGGCGCCTCGCCGCCGACGCCGCCAGGGTCGGCCTGCCGTACATCGCCGAGTCTGTGCCGGGTGGGTTCACGGCCACCGACATGCACACGCCCGACAAGATCGCCGCCGGCGCGCGGATCTGCGCCGAGACCGGCGCCGACGTGATCAAGACCTTCTACACGGGCGATCCCGAGTCGATGCGCAAGGTCGTCGAGTACGCGATGGTCCCGGTCGTGATCCTCGGCGGCGCCAAGAAGGGCAACGTCCGCGACCTCTACCAGGACGTCTACGACGCCGTGATCATCGCCGGCTGCGCCGGCGTCGCGATCGGCAACAACATCTGGCGCGACCCCGATCCCGCCGGCATCACCCGTGGCCTCGCCGCGATCATCCATGGCGGCGCCTCGGTCGGCGACGCCCTCGAGGCGGCCGGCCAGCTCGTCGCGTCGTAGGCTGGGCCGAACCGCGGAGGCAGCGCTATGACCACCCAGATCGACGTCGCGGCGGACCCGCGCTGGTCGCTGGTCAGCCCGGAGCCATATCCCCTGCTTATCGGCGGCGAGCTCGTGCCCGCTGCCGACGGCGCGGTCTTCCCGGCGATCAGCCCGCGCGACGACGCCCCGGTGGCGCGAATCGCGCAGGCCGGCGCCGCGGACGTGGCGGCTGCCGTCACGGCAGCCCGCGCCGCGTTCGACGAGGGACCCTGGGGCCGCACGACCGCGCGCGACCGTGGCGCCGCGCTGCTCCGGATCGCGACCCTCATCGAGGCGCATGCCGACGAGCTCGCCTTCCTCGAGACGATCGACGCGGGCAAGCCGATCTCGTCGGTCCATTACTCCGACCTGGCGATCAGCCTCGATTCGCTGCGCTACTTCGCGGGTCGCGCCCGCGTCTCGCCCGGGACCACGGCCCAGATGCCGGACCGCTCGGTCATCCACCACGAGCTGCTCGAGCCGATGGGCGTCGTGGTCGAGATCCTGCCCTGGAATGGGCCGCTGTGGACCGGCGTCCAGCGCATGGCCGCGATCCTCGCCGCCGGCAACGCGGCGATCGTCAAGCCGGCCCAGCTCGCGTCGCTGACGTTCATGCGCCTCGCGCAGCTGCTGCTCGAGGCCGACCTCCCTGCGGGCGCCGTGGGCGTCCTGGCCGGGCCGGGCGGCGTTGTCGGCGAGGCCCTCGTCAACGACCCGCGGGTCGACATGATCTCGCTGACCGGCGGCATCGAGACCGGCACGCGCATCCTCGAGCAGGCGGCCAGCCACGTGAAGCGCGTCTCCCTCGAGATGGGCGGCAAGAACCCGAACCTCGTCTTCGCCGACGCCGACCTCGAGACCGCGGTGTTCTGGAGCGCCCTCGGCGCGTTCGGCAACACCGGACAGATCTGCGTATGCGGCTCGCGCATCCTCGTCGAGCGGCCGATCCACGACCGGTTCGTCGACGCGCTCGTGGCGAAGGCCGAGACAATGAAGGTCGGCGAGCCGCTCGATCCGGAGACGGAGCTCGGCCCCGTCATCGCGCGCAGCCACGCCGCGAAGGTGTGGGAGTACATCGAGATCGGCAAGCGCGAGGCGACGCTGCGCACCGGCGGCGAGCGCTACACGGACCCGGTTCGATCGAAGGGCGCGTACATCCCGCCGACGGTCTTCACCGAGGCCACGCCCACGTGTCGCATCGCGCGGGAGGAGATCTTCGGGCCGGTCGTGGCCGTCGTCCCCTTCGAGACTGAGGCGGAGGCGCTCCGGATCGCCAATGACACGAGCTACGGCCTGTCGGCCGGCGTCTTCACCCGCGACCTCGACCGCGCCTGGCGCGTGACCCGCGCGCTCAAGGCCGGCCAGGTCTACGTGAACACGTGGTTCTCGCCGGGCGTGCTCGAGGCGCCGGGCCACGGCTACAAGCAGTCGGGCTACGGCGGCGTTGGCATCGAGAAGTACAGCCAGTCGAAGCAGGCCTTCTTCCGCGTCGCCGATGCCGGCGGCTGACGCCCCGGGCGACGACTCCGCGGGGGGTCGACCGATCGTCGTCGAGCTGTTCGTGAGCGACGTCGAGCGGAGCCTCGCGTTCTACAGGAAGCTCGGGTTCTCGGTGGCGAAGCGCTGGGAGGACTGGGTGCTCATGCGGCGCGGCACCATCAGCCTGACGCTCCAGGGCGACGCCCACGCGGTCGCCGGGCCGCACTACTTCACCCCGGAGATCGCGCGGTTCCCCCGGGGCACCGGCGTCGAGATCTCGATCCAGGTCGACGACGTCGACGCCGAGCACATCCGGGCCCGGAGCGCGAACCTCAACATCGTCAAGCCCATCCAGGACCGGCCGTGGGGGGCGCGCGACTTCCGGCTGGCCGACCCCGACGGCTACTTCCTGCGGATCACGTCGCCACTCCGGGGGGAGTAGCGGCCGCGACCGGTGGCGGCACTCGCCGCATCTGGGCGACGACGATCCCCGCGGTCACGAGCAGGATCCCGGCGACCATCGGCAGGCTCCCGGTCTCCTGGAACAGGACGACCGAGCCGAGGAAGCTGAACACGATCGACGCCGAGCTGATGGTGTTCACCGTCGCGACCGGCGCCGACCGGACGGCGAGGGCAAGGGATGCCAGCGCGACCGCGTTCGCGAGGCCCGCTGCGAGGACGGCCCCAGCCGACGGGGCGTCGACGGCGATCGCCTCGCCCGTCGCGGCGCGCCCGACCACGATCAGCGTGAGCGGCACGAGGCCGCCGAGATTCGACACAGCGAGCGTGACGAACAGCACTGGTCGCCGTACCTGGACGTAGCGGCTCAGCACGTTGGCGAGGGCGTACGTCGTGCCCGCGCCGAGCGCGAAGAGCAGACCGAGCAACCATGTCTCGGCCAGGCTCGAGGTCTGGGCGATCCCGACGCCGACGAGGCCGGCCACGATCAGCGCTGCCGCCGCAAGCTGGGCGCGCCACGGCCGCTCGCCCAGCGCGAGGAGCCCGATCCACAGGCCGCCCAGCACCGAGCCGGCCTGCACGCCCGCAACGGTGACGCCGAGACCGCCCGACG
Source organism: Chloroflexota bacterium (assembly GCA_005889475.1). Taxonomy (GTDB): domain Bacteria; phylum Chloroflexota; class Limnocylindria; order Limnocylindrales; family CSP1-4; genus UBA5189. The sequence continues at coordinate 4,219 of VBGT01000092.1, forward strand.
TCAGCGCCAGGAAGTTCAGGATGTTGCCGATGACGAGGCTGCTCGCGCCGCCCGCCACCAGGGCCGCGACCAGCCGCCAGCCCAGGAACTCGGGGGCGTGAGGCCGAAGCTCCCTGGCGCCAGAGGCGAGAACCACCCCGAACGCGATCACCGTGAGCGGCAGCAGCCGCAGGAGCGAGCCGAGGGCCGGATCGATCTTCGGCGCGGCGAGGCGCAGCGTGATGTTTACCGCCGTGTAGGCGAGCGCGCTCACGAACGCCCAGCGCTCGCCGGGCCCGAGATGGAAGGTGGGCATGTGCTCGATTCATGGTGCGGCCCGGGCCGGTGGCCCGGGCCGCGTGATTGCGGGTAAAGGACGCCTACGCCGGGGGCGGAGGCGGGCAGCCCGGCGTGGGCTGGAAGAACGCATTCAGGATCGAGGAGCAGGGGCTCTGGGGGTCACCGAAGATCGGCAGCGCCCCGATCATCGCGATCACGATGTAGGCGACGAGCAGCCACAGGGGCGAGACCCGCCGCCGGGCAAGCAGGTACCAGGTCAAGAGGGTGAACAACAGGGGCAGGAGCCCCGGCATGATCGCGCCGAGCAGGTCCTTGTTGACGTCGAAGAGGTAGGTCTTTCCACCGCCGACGTCGATCTTCCAGCTCA
>VBGT01000093.1 GCA_005889475.1 Chloroflexota bacterium
ACATCCGCGGCCTGCCCGAGGACTACCCGGTCGTCGAGGACGACTCGCCGATGTCGCCGCTCATGTTCAACGGCGTCGGCGGCTCGACGATCCTCTATGCCGGCGCCTGGCCGCGGATGCTGCCCTCCGACTTCCGTGTCCGGTCGCTCGATGGCATCGCGGACGACTGGCCGGTGACCTACGAGGAGCTGCTCCCGTACTACTACCGGACCGATCGCGACTTCGGGGTGTCGGCGCTCGCCGGCGATCCGGCCTATCCGGCGGACACCCAGCCGCCCCCGCTCCCGCCCCTGCCCATCGGCGCGGGCGCGCTCAAGGTCGCCCGGGCGCACACGCGACTGGGCTGGCACTGGTGGCCGGAGTTCAACGCGATCCTGTCACGGCCCTACGACGGCCGCGCTCCGTGCGTGCTGCGGAGCACGTGCCAGTCCGGCTGCAATGAGGGTGCGAAGGCGTCGGCCGACCTCACGCACTGGCCGAAGGCGATGGCCAACGGGGCGCGGCTCGTCACCGGCGCCCGCGTCCGGCGGATCGAGACCGACGCCCAGGGCCTGGCGAGCGGCGCCACCTGGCTCGACGCCGGGGGCGCAGAGCACTTCCAGCCGGCCCGCGTCGTCGTCCTGGCGGCAAACGCCATCGGCACGCCGCGCCTCCTGCTCCTGTCCGCCGGCCCGCGGCACCTCGACGGCCTCGCCAACTCGTCCGGGCTCGTCGGCAGGCGGCTGATGATGCACCCGTTCGCCAACGTCGCCGGACTGTTCGAGGAGCCGCTGACGAGCTGGCAGGGCCAGTTCGGGGACTTCATCGAGTCGCTCGAGTTCTACGAGACGGACGAGAAGCGCGGCTTCGTCCGCGGCGCCCGCTGGGGACTCGCGCCGACGGGCGGCCCCATCAACACGGCGCTCCCGAGCCGCGCCGGAACCCAGGTCTGGGGTCCGGACCACCACCTCCACGTCCGCTCCCACCTCGGGCACGGCGCCAACTGGGGGTTGTTCGGCGAGGATCTCCCCGACGAAGCGAACCAGGTGACGCTGTCCGCGAGCGTGTCGGATTCGTCCGGCCTCCCGGCGCCGGAGATCCATTACGCCATCTCGGACAACTCCAGGCGCATGCTCGACTTCCACATCGAGAAGGCGTCCGAGTCCATGCGTGAGGCGGGCGCGCACACCGTCGAGGTCGACCGGCTGATGCGCTACTCCGGCTGGCACCTGCTCGGCACGGCGCGCATGGGCGACGACCCCGAGACCTCGGTCCTCGATCCCTGGAACCGGACCCACGACGTGCCGAACCTGTACGTCGTGGACGGGAGCTGCTTCGTCACCTCGTCGGGTGTCAACCCGACCTCGTCGATCGTGGCGCTGGCGCTCCGTGCGGCCGATCACATGGTCGCGACCCGGTTCGAGCAGCAGGTGCCGCGATGACCGCGCCGCAGCCCGACGCGGCCGCGCGGGCTCGCCTCGCGGCGATCGCCGAGCACCTGATTCCCGAGGCGCACGGCATGCCCTCGGCCGGGGAAGTGGTGACGGACGAGCGACTCGCGTTCGTGCTCGGCTCACGTCCGGACCTGGCCGAGCCGCTCCGGGCCGCGCTGCGGCCGGACCTCGGGGACGACGTGCCCGCCCGCCTCGTCACGCTCGCCGCGGACGAGCCCGGGACGCTCGCCTCCCTGCAACTCGTGATTGTCGCGGCCTACTACACCGACGGCGGCGTGCGCGAGCGCCTCGGCTACCCGGGCCAGCTCGCCCTCACCGTCGATCCGGACGCCGTGCCGGAGTACGTCCGGGAAGGCCTGATCGAGCAGGCCCGCGCACGCGGGCCGGTCTGGCGCGACCCCGCGACCGGCCGCCGGGCCGAGAAGGAGGACAGCGATGGCCGCGTTGGCGCCTGAGCACCCCACCGAGGCAGGCTCCGACCGCTGGCTCGGCCCGTTCCTGGCGGCGTGGCAGCCGGGATCCGGTGAGCCGCACGAGGTGCGGGAGCCCGCGACGGGCCGGCCCCTGCTCACGCTCAACCTATCGACGCCGGACGATGTCCGCCGGGCCACGAAGGCGGCAAAGGCCGCACAGGCGGCCTGGGCCGACACGAGCTACCAGGATCGGGCCGGAATCCTCCGTCGGGCGGCCGACATCTACGAGGCGCACCGGCCGGAGTTCGGGACGTGGACGCAGCGCGAGACGGGCGCCCACCGCAACAAGATGCACCATGAGCAGAACTTCGCGGCGAACGAGCTCCTGGCGGCGGGCGGCATCCCGTGGCAGCCGTACGGCTCCCTGGTCCCGACGTCGATCCCGGCCCGGTTGTCGATGGTCCGTCGCGTGCCCGTCGGCGTCGTCGGCGCCATCACGCCGTGGAACTCACCGAGCGTCCTCGGCATGCGCGTCATCGCGCCGGCGCTGGCGCTGGGCAACGCCGTCGTGCTCAAGCCGGATCCGCAGACGCCGGTCTGCGGCGGGGCCGTGTTCGCCTCGATCTTCAAGGAGGCGGGCCTGCCCGATGGCCTCCTGCAGATCCTGATCGGCGACGCCGAGGTCGGCGAGGCGCTGGTCACGGATCCGGCGGTCGACCTCGTCTCGTTCACCGGCTCGACCGAGGTCGGCCGCCGGGTCGGCGCGCTCGCCGGTGGGCTGCTCAAGAAGGTCAGCCTCGAGCTCGGCGGCAACAACCCGTTGATCGTCCTCGACGACGCCGACCTGCCGGCGGCGGCGAGCGCCGGCGCGTTCGCGAGCTTCCAGTTCCAGGGCCAGGTGTGCTTCGCGACGGGCCGCCACATCGTGCATCGCAGCGTGGCCGACGAGTACGTCGACCTCCTCGCGCAGAAGGCCCGGCGCCTCCGCACGGGCGATCCGTATCGCGAGGACGTCGAGCTCGGGCCGATCGTCAACGAGCAGCAGCTGCAGCGGGTCGATGACATCGTCCAGCGCTCGATCCGCGACGGTGGCGCCCGGCTGGTCGAAGGCGCGACCCACGAGGGCCTGTTCTACCGGCCGACCGTCCTCGCGGACGTCCGGCTGGACTCGCCGGCGTGGACCGATGAGATCTTCGGTCCCGTCGCTCCCGTGGTGACGTTCACCTCGGACGACGAGGCTGTCGAGCTCGCCAACTCGAGCGACTACGGGCTTTCGGCCGGGGTCTTCTCGCGCTCCATCTCGCGCGCGCTCGCGATCGCCAACCGCATCAAGGCGGGCATGGTCCACGTGAACGACCAGACCATCAACGACGAGGCCACGATCCCGTTCGGTGGCATGGGCATCTCGGGCAACGGCGGCCGGTTCGGTGCCGAGGCCAACCTCGACGCGTTCACCCAGTGGCAGTGGCTGACCGTCCGCGACGAGCCCCCGTCGTTCCCGTACTGAGAAGGAGCAACTCCAGTGACCCTGAACCTGCGCGGGATCATCCCGGCCTGCATCACGACGTTCGACGCCGAAGGCCAGTTCGACGAGCCGGCCTATCGGCGCTACCTGCAGTGGCTGCTCGCGCAGGGCCCGGTCGCGCTGGCGATCAATGCCGACACGGGCGAGGGTCCGCACCTCTGGCCGGACGAGCGCGAGCGGGTCCTGCGCGCGGCCGTGGCCGAGGCCGGGCCCGTGCCGATCATTGCCGGCCTGAGCGCGATGTTCACCGCGCAGGCGATCGAGGAGGCGAAGCGCGCCGAGGCAGCGGGTGCGCGGGGGCTCCTGGTCTTCCCGATCCCGGCCTACCAGGGCACCCCCCTCGACCCGGCCATCCCCGTCGCGTACCACGAGGCGATCGCCCGAGGCTGCGGCCTGCCGATGGTCGCGTTCCAGCTGCAGCCGGCGCTGGGTGGTGTGATCTTCTCGGAGGACACCCTCGTGCGGATCGCCGCCATCGATAGCGTGGTCGCCCTCAAGGAGGCGTCGTTCGACGCCCGCCTGTACCTCGCCACCCGCCGGATGATCGAGCGGCTCGCGCGGCCGATCGACCTGCTCACCGGGGACGACAACTTCGTCTACGAGTCGTTCGTGATGGGCGCCGAGGGGGCGCTGATCGGCTTCGGCACGCTGGCCACCGATCTCCAGGTGGAGATGTACGGGCTGACCCGACAGGGTCGCTGGGACGAGGCCCGCGCCATCTGGGAGCGCATCCTGCCGCTCGAGGAGGCCGTGTACGGGCCACCGGTCCGCGACTACCGGGCGCGAACCAAGGTGGCGCTCAAGCACCTCGGCGTGATTGACAGCACCGTCATGCGGCCGCCGCTCATGCCCGTGGCCTCCGCCGAGGCGGCGGTCGTCGCCGCGCTGGCCGCAGCCGGGATCGAGCCGGTTTCGGCTCCGGGTCGCGATCGCCCAGCGGTCAGCGTCGCGTGACCGGGGGCAGCCTGGCGGACCGCGTCGTCCTCGTCACCGGCAGCAGCCGGGGCATCGGCGCCGAGGTCGCGGTCAAGGCCGGGGCCGAGGGCGCGACCGTCGCCGTCCACTACCACCGGTCCCGCGCCGGCGCCGAACGAACCATCGAGCGCATCAGGGCCGCCGGTGGCGCCGCCGATGCGTTCGAGGCGGACGTGGCGGACGGCGCGCAGGCCGAGGGCCTCGTCGCCCAGGTGCTCGAGCGACATGGGCGACTGGACGGGCTCGTGAACAATGCCGGGCGGACCCTGGTCGGGCCGTTCCTCGAAACATCCGCCGACACGTGGGAGGAGGTCATCCGAACCGACCTGACCGCGGCCTTCCACACGTGCCGCGCCGCGCTGCCCTCGATGCTCGAGCGCGGCTCCGGCTCGATCGTCAACCTCGCATCACGGCTGGCGCAGATGGGTGTGGCCGAGACAGCGGCCTACTCGGCGGCGAAGGCCGGCCTGCTGGGGCTGACGCGAGCGCTGGCGAAGGAGTTCGGGCCGCGCGGGATCCGGGTCAATGCCGTGGCGCCGTTCGTGACCGTCACCGACATGACCGCCGGCCTCGTCGACAGCAACGAGGGCAGCCGCCGGTTGCGCGACGCGGCCCTCGGCCGGTTCGGTCGCGCGGACGAGGTCGCGGACACGGTCCTGTTCCTGCTCTCGGATGTGTCGTCCCTGTACACCGGCCAGACCCTGAACCCCAATGCCGGCGCGTACATGCCATGAGCAAGCTGATCGGCGTCGGCGAGGCGGTCGGGCTGGTCCGTGACGGGTCGACGGTGCTGGTCGGCGGCTCGGGCGCCGGCCACGCCCTGCCGCAGCGGTTCATCGACGAGCTCGCCGCCGAGTACACGACGACCGGTCGGCCGCGCGGGCTGACGACGGTGCGCATCGTCGGGATCGGAGACTTCGCGGACCGCGGCTTCTCGCAACTCGCGCTGCCCGGGCTGATGCGCCGAACCATCGGCAGCAACATCGGCAACGAGCCGCGACTCGGCGAGCTCGTCGAGGCGAACGAGCTGGAGTCGTACTCGTTTCCGCAGGGCGTGCTCTCGCAGCTCATGCGCGAGATCGCCGCGGGCAGGCCGGGGCTCGTGACCCAGGTCGGGCTGGGCACGTACGTCGACCCCCGCCAGACCGGCGGCAAGCAGAACGCGATGACCAACGAGGACCTCGTCGAGGTCGTCACCCTGCGCGGCCGCGAATGGCTGCTGTTCCACGCCTTCCCGATCGACGTCGCGGTCATCCGCGGGACGACCGCCGACGAGGACGGCAATCTGACGATGGAGGGCGAGGCGATCCAGGGCGAGATGCTGGCCATGGCAATGGCCGCGCGGAACAGCGGCGGCATCGTCATCGCCCAGGTCCGCCAGCTCGCCCGGCGCGGCAGCCTCCCGATGCGCGACGTCAAGGTCCCGGCCGCCCTGATCGACTACGTCTATGTCGACCCGGAGCAGTGGCAGACGTACATCACCCGCGATTCGCCGTACTACGCCGGCCAGGTCCGGAAGCCCGTGACCGACGAGCCGCCGCTGCCGCTCGACGTGCGCAAGATCATCGCCCGGCGATCGCTGCTCGAGTTCCGACCGGGCGCGATCTGCAATCTCGGCTTCGGCATCAGCCAGCTCATCGGCCGGGTCGCGTGGGAGGAGGGCATCACCGACCAGCTGGTGCTGACGGTGGAGCAGGGGATCTTCGGCGGCGTGCCGGTCGCCGGCAACGAGGGCGGGGCCGGCTTCAACTACCAGGCGATGATCGACCAGCCGTACATGTTCGACTTCTACGACGGCGGCGGCCTCGACGTCGCGAGCCTGTCGTTCGCCGAGGTGGACGCGGCCGGCAACGTCAACGTCCACGCGTTCGAGGGGCGCGTGCGCGGGCCGGGCGGCTTCCCGAACATCAGCGCCCGGACGAGGAAGATCAACTTCGTCGGAACGCTCACGGCCCAGGGCCTCGAGCTCGAGATCCGCGATGGCGTTCGAGTGGTCCACGAGGGATCCCTGTCGAAATTCGTCCCGGCCGTCCGCGAGATCACCTTCAGCGCCCGGCTCGCGAGGGAGCGCGGCCAGGAGGTGCGCTACGTCACGGATCGCGCGGTGTTCGGGCTCGATGCCGAAGGCCTCGTCCTGCTGGAGGTCGCGCCGGGCATCGACGTCGAACGCGACGTGCTCGGGCGGATGGGCTTCCGGCCGCGGGTCGCGGACGAGCTTCGGACGACCGATTCGCGGGTGTACGCCGCGGGCGCGATGGGCCTTGCAGCAGACTTCGCGGCCGATCGGACGTCGGACCTGGCGGCCGTCCGATGACCGGCCAGGTCTCGCTCGAGCTGGGCCTTGTCGCGGAGCTGGCCCTCGACAACCCCCCGCTCAACCTGGTGACCGACGCGCTCCTGGCCGAGCTCGACGCGGCGCTCGCGACGCTGGAGGCAGCGGCCCCGGCGGACGTGCGGGCGGTCGTGCTGACCGGCCGCGGCGAGCGGGCCTTCTCCGTTGGCTCGGACGTGAAGGCCTTCGAGAGCCACCGTGGTCCGAGCGGCCGGGCGCGCTTCGAGCTGGAGGCGCGCGTCGCCCAGCGGCTCGCCGGGCTTCCGATGCCGACCATCGCCGCCATCGAGGGCAGCGCGCTCGGTGGCGGCCTCGAGCTCGCGCTGTGCTGCGACATCCGGATCGCGTCGGTGCGGGCCACGCTTGGTCTGCCGGAGGTTCGGCTCGCCGTCACGCCGAGCACGGGCGCCACCCAACGGCTGCCCCGGATCGTCGGGATCGCTCGGGCCAAGGAGCTGCTGCTGACGGGACGGGTGATCGACGCCGAGGAGGGGCGCCGGATCGGGCTCGTCCATGAGGTCGTCGCCGCGGGCGAGGCGGTCGCCCGCGCCCGGGCAATCGGCGAGGAGATCGCGCAGCGCGGGCCACTCGCCGTGCGGGCCGTCAAGGCGCTCGTCGATGAGGCGCTCGAGCGGCCGCTGGCGGCCGGCCACGCGGCCGAGGTGGAGACATCGATCCGGATCTTCGCCACCGACGATCTGCTCGAGGGCGCTCGGTCGTTCATCGAGAAACGTGAACCGCAGTATCACGGCCGCTAGGGCCCGGCGCGCAGAGGACAGCCACGTGAGTGAAGTCGGCCGGTTCGGGGTCTTCCTGCCGTCCTACGTCTGGGAGGGCGACGGACCGGAGCGCGCCCGCGGGATCAAGGAGTTCGCCCGGACGGTCGAGGACCTCGGCTTCGACTCGCTGTTCATCACAGACCACCTGCTCGCGGCGAAGCGCTTCTACTCCGTCAACTGGCTGGAGCCGCTGACGGCCCTGGGCGTCGCTGCGGGTGTGACCGAGCGGGTGCGGTTGGGAACTTCGATCCTGATCATGCCGCTCCGGAACCCCGTCCTCCTCGCAAAGGAGCTGGCGACGCTGCAGTTCCTGTCGGGGGACCGGATCGTCCTCGGGGCTGGTGTCGGCTGGAACGACGCCGAGTACGAGGCCGTCGGCGTCCACAAGACGGAGCGGGGCAGGCGAACCGATGAGGTGCTCGACATCATGCTGCCCCTGCTCGAGGGCGAGACGGTGACCTACCACGGTCGCTACTACTCGGTCGACGACGTCTTCATCGAGCCGCGAACCGGGCAGCGCCCAGCGGTGTGGGTCGGCGGTGGCTCGCAGCTGGCCGACCCGAAGTCCCCGGACCTGCCGAGATTCGTCGAGTCCGTGAAGGCGCGGACCCTCCGCGCGGATGGCTGGATCCCGCGTCCAACCTGTCCGCCCCGGGACATCGCCCGCGATTGGCGGGAGCTGCAAGCGTTCTTCCGGGCGAACGGCCAGGACCCGACCGAGCTGACCGTGGCCCATGAGAACTTCCTGCACCTCGTGCTGACGAAGGACCCGGCCAAGGCTCGCGAGGAGCAGCACCGGGCGTTCCTGAAGGTCATGAGCGGCGAGCGCGGCCCGCGCTACCTCGAGTCCGTGTACCTGTTCGGGACGCCGGACGAGATCGTCTCGGCGCTGCAGGCACGCATCGACGCCGGAGTCGAACAGTTCATCCTCCACACGATGACCCCCGATCCGAAGCAGCTTCGCGATTGGGTCGAGGAGATCATCCCGAACGTGACGTTCCCGGCCTCGGCGGGGCCCGTCCGTCGCCCGAACCGGAACCGGGTCGCCGTGGCGTCGTGACGCGCCGCGTCGCCCTCCTCGGTAAGCCACTCCGACGACGCCACTCCGTGGTCATGCACAACGCCGCATTCGCGGCCGCTGGGATCGACGCCGAATACATCCTGCGGGAGCTCGAGCCCGACGAGGTCGAGGGCGCGATCGCCGCCGCTCGCGGGCGTGACTGGCTCGGCCTCGGCGTGACCGCGCCGTACAAGCAGGTCGTCGCCGAGTTCGTCGATGAGGTCGAGCCGGACGCGCAGGCGATCGGTGCGGTCAACAACATCGTCCGGAGGGACGACGGGCGACTCGTGGGCTTCAACAGCGACGCCCCTGGGTTCCAGGCGGCCGTGGAGGCCGTGCTCGATCGCTCGATCGAAGGCCTCGACGTCGTCGTCGCAGGCGGTGGCGGCGCGGCGCATGCGGTCGTGTTTACCTGCCTTCGCGCCGGCGCCCGGACCGTCACCGTCGGCAATCGCACCGTCGAGCATGCCGAGGCGCTCGCCACGCGAATTCGTGGCGCCGGGAGCGGGGCGCTCGAGGTCGTCGACCTCGGGGGACGTGGCTTCGCGGACGCGACAGAACGAGCCGGCCTCGCCGTCAACGCGACGACGGTGGGGATGCTCGACCCGGGCATGACCATCGATGTCAACCTCCTTCGGGCCGACGCAGTCGTGTTCGACCTCGTCTACGTCCCGCCCGAAACGCCGCTCGTCAGGGCGGCGCGAGCCCGCGGCCTCCGTGCCGCGAATGGCTCCGAGATGCTCATCCAGCAGGGAGCGATCGCCTTCGAGCGATGGACCGGGGTTGCCGGGATGGCGGGCGTGATGCGCGAAGCCGTCGCGCCGTTGCTCGCCGATGTCACCGTGCAGGCTTGACCCGATGCGGCTCGCGACGATCGTCGAGGCCAACCGCACGCTCGTTGCGTATGTCCGAGACGACCGGTACCTGCCGATCGATCCTTCCGTGGATGAGCCTGCGGCTGGATCTGTCAGGGCCCTCGCCCGCGGCGGTCCGGCGGCGATCGAGCGCGCCCGCGCGTGGGCGGCATCGAGGCCCGCCGGCGAATGGCGGCCGCTCGCCGACGTCACCTTCGGGCCGGCGATCCGCGATCCGGGCGCCATCTTCACGATCGGCCTGAACTACATCGAACGAGGCG
>VBGT01000087.1 GCA_005889475.1 Chloroflexota bacterium
GGCTGCACGTCCCCGTCGACGATGTAGATGGTGATGGTCTCGCCGGCGAAGACCCAGAGGATGTCGGGGTCGACGCCTTCGCCATTGGGCCAGACCCGCAGGTCGGGATCGTCGCAACCGGTACCGTCGTAGTAGGTCGGGACGACGATGTCGAGCCGGGTCGCCGGAAGGCCGCCAAACGTGACGTCGTTCGGGGGTGACAACGCATGGCCTTTCTGGGCGACGAGCGCGGCCACGACCTCCGCCCTCGATCCGGTCTCGCGCAGGGTGGTGCCCTGCCAGTGGCAGGCATCTGAATACACCTGGGTCACGAGCCAGCTGTTGAACGCGACGCCGTTCGCCGCCCAGGGATCGCCCGCGTGGACGTTGCCGTCCCACTCCCGCTGCCAACCACCCGGAATGTGCAGCGTGAATGGCACGGAGGTGCGGGCCGTCGCCCAATACGTCCCGGGCGCGACGGCTCCGACTTGCGTGGTCAAGAGGGTTCCGACCGTCGGCTTGGGCGTCGGCGCCACGACGACCGCCCGTTGCTCCCAGTAGGCACCAGCGGCGAATGCGCCGCCAAGCAGGGCCAGGAGCAGGCCCACGGCGATCAGCACACGCATCGTCGGCGTGGCTCCGAACGTTCGCCGGCGCGCGCCCACGAGACCTCTGACATCGAGCAGACGCTCGAGCATGGCGGCGCGGCTCGGAGCCCCGTCGATCTGGCTCGAATCCCACTCGAGGAAGCGACGAATCTCGCCATCGAAGCGGTCGAAGCGGTCGTCGCGAATCGGATCGTGCATCGCTGAGCTCATCGAGGAGCCTCCCCGAGCTCGCTTCGGAGGTGTTCCTTGGCAATGCGGAGCCGCGATCGAACGGTCTCGATCGGGGCGCCGACGAGGTCGGCGGTTTCCGCGACCGAGTAGCCCGCATGAAGGTGGAGCGCCACGACAGCTCGATGGTCGGGCGAGAGTCGTCCGAAGGCGGCGCGCAGCGCCATGTGGTCATCGCGATCGCCGATCCGGTGGTCCGCCGGTTCGGACTCGATCCAGCCAACCTCACGTCGTGGCGCGAAGAGGCGCGCCACGAGGCCCCGTCGGCGCTTGGCAATCCGCCCGGCCTCGCGGACCACGATCCGATCGATCCAGGGCCGCATGCTGGTACCGTCGCGCAGCGTCGCCCGTGCCCGCCAGGCCTGCTCGAGGCCCACCTGGACGGCATCGCCGGCGTCGCTACCGTCGCGGCAGACCAACCAGGCAAGGCGCAACAGGCGGTCGTAGTGCTCGTCGACAAACGTTCCGAGGCCGATCGCCGCGTCGGACGTTGCCGTTCCGGCAGCCATCGCTGCAGCCGCCGCGGTCGAGGGCTCGCCGTTCATCGAGGACATAGAGGCGGGAGCGCCTGCTAACGGGTCATCGCAGTCTCGCCACCATACGCCCGGCCGAATCGGAAGAGCCGCAGGCGGTGCCTGCGGCTCCCTTTCCAGCTCGGCTGCCCTAGGTGCAGCTCACCTTCGGACTCCACGACGCGAGCATGCCCGCCGGGTTGTCGCTCCAGATCCACGCGTGGAGCGTGTAGAACCCGACCGCCGGGACGAGGATCACCATCTGCTGGCCGAAGATCGTCGGCGCCACGCCGACACCCGACGGGTTGGAGAGCAGGCCCGGGACCACGTACTCGACCGCGACGAGCCGCAGCTTCCCATCCTGGTCGGGCGAGTAGACCAGGCCCTCGGGCGTGAGCACGTCGATCTCGAGATCGTCGATGAGCGCCTTGTTGAAGTAGTGGTAGCCCATCGCGCCTGCCGTCGGGTGCTGGATGCAGCCCGTGATGATCCGGACGCCGGCACCGTTGACGTAGCCGAGCTCGTAGCCGGCCGCGATCGCCTTGTCCAGGTCGTGGAACCTTGCTGTCGCGGCACGGACGGCGGCCAGGTCGGCCTGCCCGGCGGACGTGAGCCCGGGCACGAAGAGCATGGCCAGAATCGCCCCCAGCACGAGTCGCGCCGAAAGCTTCCGAGCGAGCCTTGTCGGTGACATCACTGGTCCCTCCGGGACGGGCCGCCCGATGGCCGGACGCGCCTTCTCGACCACACAGAGGCCCGCCGGAGACCAAACGGGTCACTCACGCTCGAAGACAGCAAAACGCCCCGCGGCCTTGCGCCGCGGGGCGTCGATTCGACCGAGAGCAGACTCAGATCCCACCGCGCCCGACGCGTCTCCTGCCGCGAAGCGCGTTCCAGACGATGACAACGAGGACGGCACCGATGGTGGCGACAATGATCGTCGTCAGGTTGATGCCGGTGATGTAGTTGCCACCGGTGAGCGCGCCGGCGAGGAACCCGCCGACGAGGCCGCCCACGATGCCGAGCAAGATGTGGCCGATCACGCCGAGGCGCTCGTCACCCCTGACGAGGAAGCCGGCCAACCAGCCGGCAATCGCTCCGACGACGAGCCATGCGATCAGACCCATATCGCCTCCCCTTTCTTGTTGGCCGCCCGCTCGCGCGTGTGGCGACGGAAGCATTTGGGCTTCATCACCGTGCGCCGCGAAGAGTTCCGGCCTCGCAAGCAGCATCCGAGCGGAGCGCATCAACCGTCTGCCAATCGCCGGGCGCCGAGATAGCCTCAGCGCGTGACCGACATCCACCTCGATGTCGCCGGCGAGGCGCGGCTGCATCGAGCCCTGCGGCGGTGCTGGCATCCCGTGGCTCGATCCTCGGAGGTCGCCGACAAGCCCGTTCCGGTCAGCCTGCTCGATGAGCGGCTCGTGGTCGTTCGGCTCGGTAATGAGATCGCCTGCTTCCCGGACCTGTGCGTCCATCGCGGGACCGCGCTCTCGCTTGGCTGGGTGGACGCCGGCGACCAGCCGGCGCCGGACGGTTCCGGGACGGTCGGGGAGCCGTGCCTCGTCTGCGCGTACCACGGCTGGAGCTACGACCGGCGGGGCGTGGTTCGGCGGATCCCGGCGGTGCACGGCCGGTCCATCCCGAATCGCGCCCGCGTGACCCGGTACGCGACCGCGGAGGCCGCGGGCCTCGTGTGGGTCCTCCTCGAGCCGGGTCCGGGCGGGTGGGAGGACCCGTCGGCCGCCTATCCCCTGCCCCAGGCTGGCTCGTGGTGGGAGCAGCCGGGCTACCGGACGATCCCGATCGAGACCTACGACTGGGCCTGCTCGGCCGCCCGTCGGGTCGAGAACTTCGTCGATTTCAGCCACTTCCCGTGGGTCCACCCGGACGTCCTGGGTGATCGATCGAAGCCGCTCAGCCCCGAGCACGAGATCCGGGACGACGGCGTCACGATCTCGTTCGACATCTCGCTCGAGGAGCCCCAGGCGTCGGTCAAGGGCGACGTGGCGCCAGGCGAGAAGGTCCAGCGCGAGCCGACGACGTACACGCTGCACATGCCGCTCTCGGTGACGCTCGACCAGCAGCTGCGGCCATCGCCCGATCGGCCTGACGGCAACCACTTCGTGCTGTTCCTCGCCTGCGCGCCGCTGTCCTCGAAGCGCTGCCGCTCGTTCACCTGGAACGCGCGCACCTATCGGCTCGAGCCCGAGAACGACGCCGAGCTCGCCGCGTTCCAGTCGCTCATCCTCGACCAGGATCGGCCCATCGCCGAGTCGCAGCGGCCCGAGGAGCTGCCGGTCGACCTCTCGCAGGAGCTCCATATCGCTGGGCCGGACAAGGCCTCGATCGCGTACCGCCGCCGCCTCGCCGAGCTCGCCGCAACCGCTTCGCCGGAGTAGGCGGCGCCTTCGCGCCGATCCCGGCGCCCGCTCGGCCACCACGAAGCGAGGCCCGCCTCTCGCGAGACGGGCCTCGTCGTGCCCTGGACGCGGGCGCCGGACGCTACGGCCAGAGTGGCGCGCCCAGGCGGAACAGCTGCAACGAGCCGGTGTTCGAGCCGGGGCCAACGATGTTGCCGCCCTCCTCGACGTAGAGGTTCCCCTTGCCGTCGAGTGCCAGGCCACACGGGAAGAGCAGCTCACCGTCGTTGGTACCGCGCGGCCCGATCCCAAAGAGGTAGCTGCCATCCGCCGCGTACACCAGGATTCCCGGCGTGGTGCGGCGTTGCGGGCCCTGCGTGACGTACAGGCGACCCGTCGGATCGACGGCCATCGCGAGCGGCTGCTCCTGCATGGTGCCGGTAGCGGTCGAATTGAAGGTCTGGAGGAGGTTGCCGGTGGCGTCGAACTTCTGGACCTGGAACGGATCGACGCGGCTGATGTAGATCGAGCCGTCGCCAGCGACCGTGATGCCGTTCGCGGCGTTGAACCCGGTCGGGATCGTCTTGAACACGTCAACCGTGCCGACGAGATTGCCGTCCTTGTCGAACTTCTCGAGCACGCCCCGCTGGTCGTCGAGGATGTACAGCGTGCCGTCCGGACCGACGTCGATCCCGATCGGGTCGCTGTACTGCCCGGGGCCGGTCCCTTGCGAGCCCCAGGCCCTGACGAACTGCCGATTGGCATCGAACTGCTGGACGCGGTGGTTGCCGACATCGAGCACGAAGAACGAGCCATCGGGCTCGAACGCGACGCCGCCGTAGCCGTCGCCATTCGGGCGGCGGAGGTCGAAGTGGCCGACCGCGGTTCCGTTCGAGCCCCAGTACTCGACGAACGCGCCGCCAGCGGCGAAGATCGCGAACCGCCCGTTTTGCGGGTCGGCAACCCAGATCCTGCCCTGGGGATCGATGTCGATGTTCGAGCCCGGGTCGAATTGCTCGCCGGGGCCGGTTGACCGCCACGCGAACGCGGCGCCGACAACGGCGGACGGCGACGGCGACGCGACCGAGGTCACCTTGTTGGTCAACAGCCCGGAACCGACCGCGACAGCCATCGCGCCGACGGCCAGCAGCCCGATCAGGGCCAGGAGGAGGAGGCCACGCGCCGGCATGCCGACAGCGACCCGGGATCCTGAGATACGCATTGGAGGCTCCTTAAGGAGCACGAGCCAGCGCGGCTCCGGCCGCACGCGGCTCGTCTCGGTGAGGATCTGCTCGAGCTCCGAGGGATGTGCCACAGGGGCGGCCTCGTCAGCCATCCAGGCGGTCACCCGGCGCTCGAGGGATCGAAGGTCGGACGGTCGGACGTCGTTCATGCCGAGCGCTCCCGAATTCGACTGATGGGCGCGGGTGCTTCGGCGGCGAGTGCAGCGCGAAGCGCCTCGAGCCCTCGGTGGAGGCGGGACTTGGCGGTCCCGACAGGGATGTCGAGCACGTTGGCGGCGTCCGTGAGCGGAAGGTCGAGGTAGAAGTGCAGGACCATGACGGTCCGCTGGTCGATCGGCAGACGACTGATGACTCGGC
>VBGT01000067.1 GCA_005889475.1 Chloroflexota bacterium
GGCTGCTCGCGCGCTTCGCGCGCAGCCACGGGCCGTTCCTCGCCCACGAGCCCGCCTCCCGCTGGGGCCTGCCGGTCGGGGTCGTCGAGGACGCCCTCGCGCGCCTCGCCGGGGCGGGGACGATCTTGCGCGGCGAGTTCCGCCCGTCCGGCTCGGAGCGGGAGTGGTGCGATCCCGAGGTCCTGCGGATGCTCCGGCGGCGCTCGCTGGCACGTCTCCGACGGGAGGTGGAGCCGGTCGAGCCGGAGACGCTCGGGCGATTCCTGCCGGCGTGGCAGGGCGTCCTCCCGGTGGGCGCGGACCCGGCGCCGCTGCGCGGCAGCGCCGCCCTGGAACGCCTCGCCGAGGTCGTCGACCAGCTGTCGGGCGTGCCGATTCCCGCCTCCGTGCTCGAGCGCGACGTCCTGCCGGCGCGGATCCCCGGCTACCAGCCGCGGCTCCTCGACGAGCTCGGCGCGCTGGGCGAGGTCGCCTGGGTCGGCCACGGGAGCCTGGGTCGCGACGATGGCCGGGTCGTGCTCCATCGCCCCGGCCGCGAGCTGCTCCTGACGACCGGCGGGCCGGACGGAGCGAAACCGCCCGACTCGCCACTTCATGCGGCCATCCGCGACCACCTCGCCACTCGCGGGGCGTCGTTCTTCCGCGCCCTCCAGGGCGCGGTCGCCCACGCCGGCGGGGGATCGGAGCGGGACGTCCTCGACGCCCTGTGGGACCTCGTCTGGGCGGGCGAGGTCACCAACGACACGTTCGCGCCACTGCGGGCCTTGCGCTGGAAGCGTCCGGCTCGCTCGAACGGCCGCCCGCCGCGGATCGGCCGCCTGACCTCGCTCGGACCGCCGGAGGCGGCCGGCCGCTGGTCGCTGGTCGGCAGCGCGCTGTGGGATGCCAGCCCGGCGCCGCTGAGCGCGACGGAGCGGATGCACCAGCTCGCCCTCGCCCTCCTCGACCGGCACGGCGTGCTGGTTCGGGAGTCGGTGATGGCCGAGGGCCTCGAGGGCGGCTTCTCCGCGGTCTACCCGATGCTCCGGGCGCTCGAGGAGGCGGGCCGGATCCGGCGCGGCTACTTCGTGGCCGGGCTCGGCGCGGCGCAGTTCGCCCTTGCCGGGGCGCTGGAGCGGCTGCGCTCGGTCCGCGAGCCGGCGAGCGCCACCGGCGACACCCCGGCGGTCCATCTCCTGGCTGCCGCCGACCCCGCCAATCCGTACGGCGCCGCCGTGCCCTGGCCGCGCCGTGGTGACGGCGACAAGCGTCCGCTGCCGCGCGCAGCTGGCGCCTCCGTCGTGCTCGTCGACGGGCTCGCCGCGCTGTACATGGACCGCGGCGGGAGTTCGCTCCAGACGCTGCCGCCCTTCGACGACCCGTCCGTCGCGGCCTCGGCGCTCGGCGCGCTGCACGGTTTGCTCGCCGATGGCAGGGCCCGCGAGCTGGTCGTCAGCCGTGTCGACGGAGAGCCGGTGGGCCGCTCGTCGTGGTACGACACGCTGCTCAAAGCTGGTTTCATCCAGGGCTATCGCGGGCTCGTCCTGCGAAGAGAGCGCGCGGGAGCGATGATCGCCTGATGCCGGAAGGCGACACGCTCGCTCGAATCGCCATCGCGCTCAGGCCGTACCTTGCCGGCCGGGTCGTGACGGGCGCGCGCGCCCGCCTGCCAGGGCCACAGATCTCGCGCATCGTCGGCCAGAAGATCGACGCGGTCGACGCCATGGGCAAGAACCTGCTGATCAGGTTCGACGGCGGGCTCGAGCTGCGGACACACCTCGGGCTGCACGGCTCGTGGCACCGCTATCGGCCCGGGGAGACGTGGCGCCGGCCGCCGTCGCGGGCGGCACTGGTCATCGAGGTGCCGGGCGCCGTCGCCGTCTGCTTCGACGCGCCGGTGGTCGAGCTGTTCGAGCGCCGAGCCGAGGTCGTCCACCCCACGATCTCGATGCTCGGGCCGGACCTGCTCGCCCCGAACTACGACCAGGCCGAGGCGATCCGGCGCCTGCGCGACCCGGCCCGCGCCGAGGTGCCGATCGGCGAGGCGATCCTCGACCAGCGCGCAGTCGCCGGTGTCGGCAACGTGTTCAAGAGCGAGGTCCTGTATGTCGAGAAGGTCGACCCGTTCGCGCCGGTCGGCTCGCTCGACGAGGCGACGCTCGATCGGATCCTGACCACGGCTCGCGAACTGCTCCACATGAACGCGCGATCGGATGCGCCGGCCGGACGCGTCACGACGGTCGATCCGAAGACCGGCAAGAAGCTCGCGCCGTCGCGCCTGTGGGTCTACGATCGCGCCGGCCGGCCGTGCCACCGCTGCGGGACGCCCATCCGCGAGGAGTCCCAGGGCAGCGAGCTGCCACGGACCACGTACTTCTGCCCGACCTGCCAGGCGTCGGCGTCCGCCGTGCCCGCGGGCGCAGCGCGCCGGTCCGCCCAGCGCGCGAGCACGTAGCTCAGACGCTCACCGCGTAGAGCCGGCGCTCCTCCTCGACACCCTTGAGGGTGTGGACGCCGCGATCCACGAACTTGAAGCCGGAGCCGGCGACCAGATCGCGAACGGCGGACGACACCAGCACCTCGCTGGGGCCGGCGGCTGCCATAACCCGGGCCCCGACGTGGACGCTGATGCCCCGGATCTTGCCGCCCGGCAACTGCTCAATCTCGCCGGTGTGGACGCCTGCTCGCACCTCCAGCCCGATCGCCTGGACCGCGGCCACGATTGCCGTCGCTGCGCGGATCGCCCGCGCGGGCCCGTCGAACACGGTGAGGAAGCCGTCGCCGGCCGTGTCGACCTCGCGCCCGCGGTAGCGGACCAGCTCCGAGCGGACCGCTTCATGGTGCGTCTCGAGCAGGTCGCGCCAGCGCCGGTCGCCGAGCTGGGTGGCGAGCTGCGTCGAGCCGACGATGTCGGTGAAGAGCACGGTGGCCAGGACCCGGTCAGGCTCCTGCGGCTCGCGCGAGCCGGTCAGGAACTCTCGAATCTCGGCGAGGGTCTCCTCGGGATCGAACCATGGCACATGGTCCGCCCCCGGCAGCTCCACATAGCGGGCGCCCTCGAGATGGCTCGCCAGCCAGCGTGCGTTGCCGACCTGACAGATCCGGTCCTCGACAGCATGAAGGATCAGCGTCGGGACGTGGATCGTGGGCACGACATCGCGGACGTCGATGTCGAACGCCATTCGTGCGAACGCATCCCACGTGGAGGGCGTCGCGGCGTTCCGCTGCAGCTTCCCCAGCCAGGCGCTGATGGCCGGCAAACCGGGGTCGTCCGCGATCGACGGGACGAGCACCGTCGTCGCCCCGCCCTTCCCCCAGCGATCGGGGATCGACGTCATGTACGCCTCGAACTCTTCCTCGGTCGCCTCACCCCACGGCCAATCCGCGTCCGTCCTTTCACGGACCTCCGCGCCCTGGAGGATGAGGCCACGGGTCCGCTCGGGATGGGCGGCGGCAAAGAGCATCGCCAGCGGGCCGCCTTCGGACTCGCCCATGACCACAGCGGACTCGGAGCCCACCGCGTCCATGACTGCCCGGATATCGTCCATGCGCACGTCGAGCGGCGTCGCACCGGGTACCCGGTCCGACATGCCGAGACCGCGCTTGTCGAAAAGGATCAGGCGGCTGAACTCGCCGAGCCGCTCGCACCAGCGCCGAAACGCCGGCAGCTCCCACTCGACGTCGAGGTGGGTGTAGGCACCCTGCACGTAGACGAGGTCGACCGGCCCGCCGCCGACCGTGCGGTAGGCAATGTGGACGTCGCCGCTCCGCGCGAAGGCCACCTCGCTCACCTCCGTATCATCGCGCCCATGTGCGAGCAGTACGTGGCCCGAGCGCCGGAGCCGTTCCGGATCGATGCCCTGTGGGACTTCACCGAACGGCTCGAGCGGTACGGGATCGCAGGATTCGGATGGGGCGCGACCTGGCTCGACGGCAACGGCCTCCTGCGGTCGCATCGCGACATCGGTTCGTTCGTCGACGATCCGGGCAGGGAGCAGGTCGGCCGGAACGAGACGCGAGCGCTGCTCGTCCACCTGCGCCGGCCGTCGAAGTTCTCGACCATCGGGCCGGCGGACACGCAGCCATTCGACGACCCCGCCGGCCGGTACGCCTTCAGCCACAACGGCGAGCTGAAGCATCACGAGGCCCATCGCGCCGCGTACCGAGCGGCCGGTCGACTCCACGGCAAGGCCGACACCGAGGTCGGGGCGCGATGGCTCGAGGACGAGTGGGCGGCTGCGGGCTCGGTTCCGGCGGTTCTCGGCAAGCTCCACGACACGTTCGGCGGCCACGCCAACCTCGCGGTCCTGACGAGCGCCGGCGAGGCCCATCACTACGCCGGCAACGACGAGAATCCCGTCTTCTCCTTCGATTTCGGCTCGATCCGGATCGTCTCGACCGGGATGTACTCGCTCGATCGGTCCGTGTTCAAGTACGTGGCCCCCGCAGCGACGAATCGCGCCATCGTGCCGCTCACGAGGACCGCCTCGATCTGACTCCACCCGACACACCGCATTGACACGCGCGTCTCACGGGGCGCACGGTTCGTGCGGCGGGGGACGAGGGAGGGAACGGGCACATGGCAGTCGAGGCTGTCGCGGTCGCGCCACCGATCGGCGTGCCGGTCGAGGACGACGTCGGGGCTCGACCGACCGAGCACCTGCCGCTCCGCCAGCTCTTCCAGATCTCGCTCTACTGGCTCGGGATCAACTCGATCATGGGCGGGCTGGGCGTCGTGGTCCAGAAGCAGGTGCCGGCCCTCGTCCCAGCCGACCTCCTCGGCCCGGCGCTCGCATTCCAGAGCATCGTGACCATGATCATGGCCGCGCTGATCCAGCCGACCGTGGGCGCCATCAGCGACTACACGATCAGCCGCTGGGGCCGCCGCAAGCCGTACATCGCGATCGGCGCGACCCTCGACGTCATCTTCCTCACCGGAATCGCCCTCTCGAACGCCTATGTCGCGCTCGTCGTGTTCCTGATCCTGGTCCAGTTCAGCTCCAACTTCGCCCAGGGCCCCTTCCAGGGCTACATCCCGGACCTCGTGCCGCCGAAGCAGGTCGCACTCGCGAGTGCGCTTGTCGGCATCATGCAGACCCTCGGGTTCGTGCTCGGAACGGTCGTCATCACGTTCGGCGTCCTGAACGGCCAGTACCTGATCCCGCTCGTGTTCCTGGGCCTCATCGAGCTGGGCACCGCCATCGGGACGATCATCTGGGTGCGGGAGGGCCCCCGGGCCCGCGACCGGGGTGGTCGGTCCTGGTGGCAGGTCGCGAAGTCAGCCTGGGCGACCGACATCCTCGCCGAGAAGAGCTTCCTCAACCTCGTGATCTCGCGCCTGCTGTTCTTCGCCGGGCTGAACATGCTGCTCGGCTTCTACCTGATCTTCATGCAGTTCACGCTGCTGCTCCCCAACGCGGAGCAGGCGCTATGGATCAACATCACGACCGGCAGCGTGGCCCTCCTGACCATGGTCTCGACCATCCCCTCCGCCCGGATCTCGGATCGTGTCGGGCGGAAGCCCGTGCTCTACGCCGCGTGCGCGATCGGCGCGATGGGCATGCTGGTCTCCGCCCTGGCGCCGACGGTGCAGGTCTTCGTCATCGGGGCCGTCCTGATCGGCATCGCCTCGGGCACCTTCCTCGCGGTTGACTGGGCGCTCATGACCGACATCATCCCCAAGGCGGCTTCCGGCCGATACATGGGCATCAGCAACATCGCGGTTGCCGCGGGTGGCCCGCTCGCCTCGGTCATCGGGGGCGCGGCGCTCTTCGCGCTGACCGCGGGTGCCGTCGTCCCGCCACTGGGTCCGCGCGCGGCGTTTGCCGCCGCGATCGTCCTGTTCTTCCTGGCGGCGTTCTTCCTCCGGCGGGTCGACGCCCGAGCGAGGGAAGACCGGCTGGCCGACGAGGTCCTTCTCGCCGGCTCGCCGCCCTGACCCGACACGGCGGCGGCCACCTGACCGAACCGGGACCTTCGGGTTCTGCCCACGGTGGGCCGGTCGTTCGGTATCCTCTCGCGCAACGTGCCATCCAAAGCCACGGGCCGCCAGGTGACTGACGGCACCGTCATGATCATCGGCGGTGCCGAGGACAAGGTTCGCGACCGGGTGATCCTCGGCCGCTTCGCCGCCCTCGCGGGCGGCGAGGACGGCGTCGTGGTCATCCTGTCGACCGCGTCGTCGTTCGGGCCCCTTGCCGGCGAGCGCTACAGCGAGATCTTCAGAGGGCTCGGCATCGGCACGGTCCGACCCGTGCACGCGATGACGCGCATCCAGGCGAACGATCCGGCGTTCGCTCGCCAGGTGCGCGATGCGACCGGCATCTTCCTGACCGGCGGCAACCAGCTCCGCCTGTCCTCGACGATCGGCGGCACGCTCCTCGCGGAGGCGATCCTCGAGCGCTTCCGCGCCGGCGCCGTCGTCGCCGGCACGTCTGCCGGCGCGTCGGCGATGTCCAGCCACATGATCGCGTTCGGCGCGTCGGGAGGGACGCCGAAGCACCGCATGGCCGCGCTCGCCGCCGGCCTCGGCGTGCTGCCGAGCGTCATCGTCGACCAGCACTTCCAGCAACGGAACCGGTACGGCCGGCTCCTGTCGGTCATCGCCCAGAACCCGAGCCTGCTCGGGCTCGGGGTCGACGAGGACACCGCCGGCGTCGTTGGTCCGGATGGGGTCATGGAAGTCATCGGCCGCGGGAGCGTGACGATCATCGACGGCGCCGAGGCCGAGACGGACGCGTGGGAGGTCAAGGGCCACCGCCCGGTCATGATCAGCGGCGTGGTCCTGCACGCCCTCCCGTCCGGCTACCGCTTCGACCTGCGCCGACGCCAGCGCATCGCCACCCCGGACCTGAAGGCCCTTCCCGGCGGGAACGTCGCCTCGACCTAGGCCCGCTTCGGTTGCACGCCGGCTCCTGCCGCCGCGTTTCTCCCGGATGCTCCCCCCGGTAGCGCTCGAGACCGAGTGGGTTGTCAAACGACCGAGGACGGCTGGATTCCATCCCGAGCTGAGCGTGGCTCGGGACGAAATCGCGGCAACGCCCGGCGGTCGCGCCCGAATCTCGCGCCGAACGCTCCCGCCGGTGTCGACCGGCAATTTCCCGGGCTGAACCTGCGGCCTGATCGGCTAGGCTTCGGTCAGTCGCAGGGGAGTGCAGATTGGCGAAGGCCGCGACGCGCGCGACGTCGCCCGACACGAAGGCCGCCCGCACGGAGGCAAAGACCGCGGTTGCGCGCGCGGGTCGCGCGAAGCGAAACGGCGCCGCTGCGGCCGCCAAGGCTCCAGCCGGGCCCCTGCCGACCCTGCGCATCCTCGAGACGCGGGTCCTCCGCGGTCCCAACTACTGGTCGCGTGCGCCGGTGGTCAAGCTGCTCGTCGACCTCGGCGTGCTCGAGCAGTTCCCGACCACGAAGATCCCCGGGTTCGTCGACGGCCTGCTCGCATGGATACCGTCCCTCGAGGATCACGCCTGCTCCCTGAACCGGCGCGGCGGATTCGTGACACGGCTCAAGGACGGCACGTGGGTTGGCCACGTCGCCGAGCACATCGCGCTCGAGCTCCAGAACCTCGCCGCCACGTTCGTCCACCACGGCAAGACGCGCTCGGCCGACAAGGAAGGCCAGTACAACGTCATCTACGAGTTCCGCGAGGAGGCCGTCGGGCTCGAGGCCGGCAAGCTCGCTGTCCGGATCGTCAACCACCTCGTCGCCCCGGACGATCCGGCACAGGCGCTTGACTACATCGAGGAGCTCGAGGCCCTCATCCGGCTCGCGGAGCGGCAGGCATTCGGGCCGTCGACCCAGGCGATCCTCGACGAGGCAGCCTCGCGCGACATCCCGTTCCTGCGCCTGGATCGGGCGTCGCTCGTGCAGCTCGGGCAGGGCATCCACCAGCAGCGCATCCGGGCGACGATGACCTCGCGGACATCGGCGATTGGCGTCGACATCGCGAGTGACAAGAACCTCACCAACCGGTTGCTCGAATCCGCCGGCTTGCCGGTGCCCAAGTCGGAGGTCGTGAACACGGTCGACGCCGCCGTGGGGGCCGCCCACCGGATCGGCTTCCCATGCGTCGTCAAGCCGCTCGACGGCAACCATGGGCGCGGCGTCCAGCTCGACCTGCGCACGGACGACGACGTCCGCGCCGCCTTCGACGGGGCACGACGCGAGAGCCGCTCGGGCGACCTCGTCGTCGAGACGTTCATCACCGGCAATGACTACCGGTGCCTGGTCATCGGCGGCAAGGTCGCGGCAATCGCCGAGCGCGTCCCGGCATCGGTGGTGGGCGACGGCAAGCAGACCGTGCGCCAGCTCGTCGACGAGACCAACGCCGATCCTCGTCGCGGCATCGGCCACGAGAAGGTCCTCACGCGCATCGCGGTCACGCCCGCCGCGGAGGAGCTGGTCCGCGCCCAGGGCTACGAGATGGACGGCGTGCCGCCGAAGGGCGAGCGGGTCAGGCTCGCGCTGACCGGCAACATGTCGACCGGCGGGACGTCGATCGACCGCACCGAGGAGGCACACCCGGACAACGTCGAGATCGCCGAGATGGCCGCCCGCGTCGTCGGGCTCGACGTCGCCGGCATCGACTTCATCTGCCCGGACATCACCGTGCCCGTGCGCGAGACGGGCGGCGCGATCGTCGAGGTGAACGCGGCGCCGGGCTTCCGGATGCACACCCACCCGACGGAGGGCGAGCCGCAGTACGTCGCCAAGCCGGTCATCGACCTGCTGTTCCCGCCCGGAGCGAACGCCCGCATCCCGATCCTCGCCGTCACCGGCACGAACGGCAAGACGACGACGGTCCGGATGATCGCCCACATCCTCAAGCTGATGGGCCGCCGCGTGGGCATGACCTCGACCGACGGGATCGTGGTCGACGGCCGGATGATCCGGCGCGGCGACATGTCCGGCCCGAAGTCGGCGCGGATGATCCTGCAGAACCCGACGGTCGACACCGCGGTGTTCGAGGTGGCGCGGGGCGGCATCCTCCGCGAGGGTCTCGGCTTCGACCGGCCGGACGTGGCGGTCGTCACCAACGTGACCGCTGACCATCTCGGCCTCGGCGGCATCTCGACGCTCAAGCAGCTGTCCGACGTCAAGGGTGTGATCGTCGAGGCCGTGCCCAGAACTGGTTTCGCTGTCCTGAACGCGGACGATCCCTACGTGGCGCGCCTCGCGGCCGACTGCCGCGGCACCGTCGTCTACTTCTCGATGGAGACCGAGAAGGGGGTGCGCGGCTTCGACAGGGTGGATGGCCACGCCGGCCGCGGCGGCGCCGCGTTCGTGGTCCGGCACACGCCCGAGGGCGACCAGATCGTGCTCCGCCACGGGCCGCGGACGATGCCCGTGCTGTACACCCACCTCGTGCCCGCGACGTTCGGCGGCCGGGCGCGGATGAACGTGGCGAACGCACTGGCCGCCGCTGCGGCGGCGTGGGCATCGGGGGCGCACCTGCACGACATCCGCCAGGGCCTGCGCACGTTCACGACGTCGTTCTTCCAGGCGCCCGGCCGGCTGAACTACCTCGAGGTCGCCGGGGTGCGGGTGGTCATCGACTACTGCCACAACGTCGACGGCATGCGCAACCTCGCCGACTTCGCGCGACGCATGAACGGCGACGGCTCAGGCAATGGGGCGAACCGCATCGGGCGGGCGATCGGGGTGATCGGGATGCCCGGCGACCGGCGCGACGAGGACATGCGCGAGTACGGGGCGCTTGCCGCGGGCGCCTTCGACGAGATCATCGTTCGCGAGGATCGCAACCTTCGCGGCCGCGCGCCGGGGGTCGCGGCGACCATCGTGGCCGACGGGGTGCGAAAGGCGCGTGAGACGGGCGCGGGTCGGACGACCCGAATCGACAAGATCCTCGACGAGATGTCGGCGGCGAAGGCCGCGCTGCGGCGCGCGAACCCGGGCGACCTCGTGGTCATGTGCGTCGACGACTCGGTCGCCGTCTACCGCGAGGCGATGGCGAGCGCCGGCCAGCATGCCGGCTCGACCGCCTTCGCCGACCCCGGCGAGCTGGACGCGCCGGAGGGCTAGGCCCTCGCTCGCTGAGCTCATCGGCCGCCGGCGACGAGCTTGGCGAGCTCCGCCGGGTCGTTGACGGGCTGCAGGTTGCGAGCGGCGATCAGCGCGAAGACCTCGTCGCGCATCTCGTGGCAGAGCAGGACGATGACATCGCGCGGCTTCGCGGGCCCCTCGCCGTCGGTTCGGTCAAGCTCGGCGCCGAGCGCCTCCACCTCGGTGAGATGGAGCGGGAGCTCGTCGCGCCAGCCGCCCTCGCGCGCACCGGCGGTGATCTCGCCGATCACCGACTCGCGGGTCCGGCCGCGCAGGTAGTGGAGCATCTCCTTCAGCACGAACCGATCGACGACGCCGGCCACGACCCGGCCGACGCCGCGCAGCGTGTCGTCAGGCCGGTCGCCGGCCAGGCCGACGATGGTCGTCAAGGTCGCGCGGCCCGGCACGCGACCGGCCGTCTCACCCGGGATCGTCGCGCCACGACGTGCCCGCGCACCCTCGGTTCGCGCGATCGCGTCGGCGACCTCGAGCAGCACGCGAACGCCCGCCTCGTTGTGGGCGAAGTCGACGACGACGATCCGGCGATCGTCGATGAACACGTTGAGCCGGCCGGGCGACGCCTCGGTCGTCGGGCGGAAGGTCTGCAACCCTCGGCGCACGTCGGCGATGGAGGCGCCGAGCGCCCGCGCGCCGCCCGACGCCGCGAGCGCGTTGGCCACGTTGTGCCGTGCCACGCCGCCGAGCACGACGGGGATGTCACGGAGCCGGGCGAACGGGCGCCAGCGGGTGCCCTCGGCCTCGCCAATCCGCCCGTCGCGCACGACGTACGCGCGCCCGCCCTGCCTGAGATGTCGTCGGACACGGGCAGATCGACCGCCTTCCATGCTGAACAGCGCGACCCGCGCGCGGACCGTGCGGGCGATGGCCGCGACGTAGCGATCGTCGGCGTTGAGCACGACCCAGCCGGAGGGTTTCGTCATCCGGGCGATCACGCCCTTCACCTCGGCCAGCTCGGGCAGGGTGTGGATGCCCTGCAGGTCCATGTGATCGGAGGAGACGTTCGTGATCACGCTCGCCTCGTTCGACTCGTAGCCCACGCCGCGCAGCAGGATCCCGCCGCGTGCGGTCTCGAGGACGGCCACGTCGATGTCGTCTCGATGGAGAATCGCACCCGCTCCGCCGGGTCCGGTCCAGTCGCCCGGCTCGACCATCATCCCGTTCACGACGATCCCATCGGACGTCGTTGCCCCGACTCGCCTCCCGGATTCGCGCAGGATGTGGGCGATCAGCCGGGTCGTGGTGGTCTTACCGTTCGTGCCGGTGATCGACACGACCGGGAGCCGCCGGTCGGCGTCGCGGATCCACGGCGGTCCCGAGCCTTCCCCGGCGGCGACCCGTGCCAGGATGCGGGTCACGTACCGCGCTCGCCGCGGCGTGAGATTCGCCAAGCGTCCGGGCGGAACGTCCCGCTCGGCCAGGGCGAGCGCACCCTCGGCGATCGCAGTGGCGCGATCGGCGAGCGCCCAGGGCCAGACCACGATCCAGTGCCCGGGATCCGAGGAACGGTGGACGGACACCGGGCCGATCGCGCCGTCGGGTGCGGCGCGCCGGAGGCGGCGGACCCACTCTGCGAGGACGGCGATGCGCGGTGGCTGCGCAGACCGCGGAACGGCCGCGGCCAGTCGCACCAACGCGTGCTTCTCGGGCTCGCGTCGGCCGTACCAGGTCCGCCGCCGGCCGATCGCGACCTCAAGCTTCATCGCCGGCCCGAGCCGGTACAGGTTCGGTCCGTCGAGCTGGCGAATCTCGATCAGGCGCACGGTCCGGCGAGGATAGCAACGGCGAATCCCTAGACTGCGGCCGTGCAGACCGTGACCGCGCCCGGCTCGCTCGTCGCCGACGCCGAGCTCGATGCTCTGCGGGGCATCGCCGAGGCGGGCCTGCCGGCCTTCCTGGCGGACCTCGAGCGGCTGGTGAACGTCGACTGCGGCAGCTATAGCCCGGCCGGCGTCAACGAGATCGCCGACTGGGTCGCCGCCGAGATGACCGCCAACGGTGCTCGGATCGAACGCGTCCCCGACGCCGGCGGCCGCTACGGGGACACGGTCATGGGGACGTTCGACGGCCGGCCCGGAGCCGGGCCACGCCTGCTCCTGATCGGCCACATGGACACGGTCTTCCCGGATGGGACCGCGGCGGAACGGCCGTTCCACGTCGAGAACGCGAATGCGAAGGGACCCGGCGTCAGCGACATGAAAGGCGGGCTGCTCCTCGGCCTTCGCGCTGTTGCGGCGCTGCGCGCCTTCGCCGACGGCCACCTCGATCGACTGCCGTTCGAGTCGATCACCTTCGTCGCCAACCCGGACGAGGAGGTCGGCTCACCCTCGTCGACCCCGCACATTCGCCGTCTCGCCGCGACCGCCGATGCGTGCTTCGTGCTCGAGGGCGCCCGGGCGAGCGGCGACTTCGTCTCGGCCCGCAAGGGGATCGCCGACCTCCGGATGACCGTGCACGGCCGCGCGGCGCACGCCGGTGTCGAGCCCGAGAAGGGCAGGAACGCGATCCTCGCCGGTGCCGAGCTGACCCGGGCGATCCACGCCCTCAATGGCCGCTGGCCCGACGTGACCACCAACGTTGGCGTGTTCAACGCCGGGATCCGACCCAACGTCGTGCCCGATCGGGCGGAGCTCCAGATCGACGTCCGGGCGATGACCGCGGTGTGCCTCGAGGCAGCCCTGGCCGCGATCAACGACCTGGTCGCCGCGCCCGCGGTCCCCGACGTGACGATCGACCTGGAGACGATGCACGCCTGGGCGCCGATGGAGAAGCTCGAGCGCTCCGGTCGGCTCGCCGATCACGTCATCGCGCTTGCGCGTCGACTTGGATTCGAGACGAAGGACGTCGCGACGGGCGGTGCCTCCGACGCCAATACCACCTCGGGGATGGGCGTGCCTTCGATCGACGGACTCGGGCCGATCGGCGGCTTGGACCACTCGCCAGCGGAGTACCTCGAGGTCGACTCGATCGTGCCCCGTACCGCACTGTTCGCGGCGCTCCTGCTCGAGGTCGGGCGGGACCCGGTCGTCGCCTCGTGGCGCGGGAACGAGGGCGTGGCCGGCCGGTGACTGGCCGGCGCGTCAGCAGCGGCGGGCCGTGGGAGGCCCGCTACGGCTACAGCCGCGTCGCCGTCGCCGGCGACATGGCCTTCGTCGCAGGAACGACCGACGCCGGCCCCGACGGCCGATCGCTCCATCCCCGCGACCCGGCGGGCCAGGCTCGCGGCGTCTTCGAGATCATCGAGCGTGCGCTCGCCGAGGCCGGGTTCAGCCTCGCGGACGTGGTTCGGACCCGGATGTTCGTGACCGATGCGGCAAACATTGCGGCGATCGCCACGGTCCACGGCGAGGTGTTCCGGGAGGTCCGTCCCGCATCGAGCGCGGTCGTCGTGGCCGCGCTGATCGACCCGACCATGCTCGTCGAGATCGAGGCCGACGCCCGCAGGGCTTGACCGAAGTCGCCCTCGTCAGGGCAACGTTGCGAGCCCCAGCGCTCGCAGCACCGCGATCGAGCCCGCCGCCAGGACGAGGCCGATCAGCAGGCTCCGACGCAGCGCGACGACGAGGATGCACAGCCCGACGGCGAGCCACTCCGGGCCGACGTGGAAGACCGGGTTCCGCTCCGCGTCCCTGATCACCATCGTGTTGACGGCCGCCAGTGCCGCGAGCACCGACGGCCCGACGAGCCGCAGGTAGAGCCGCACCCGCTCGGGCAGGCGTTCGAAGCCCGGCGCGAGGAGCGGCACGGCCCGAAATGGATACGTCGCGAGGCCCATGAGGACCGCGAGCGGGATCAGGTCGGTGCTCATGCGCCCGTCGTCATGGCAGCCCCTCCGAGGGGTCGTCGTGGGCGTGCTCCGAGCGCTGCGGGACGTAGGGGATCGCATGCTCATGCGCCGGCTCCGGGCCGAACGCGAGCTGGCCCTCGCGCTCGTGGTCGCGCGGACCCGGGCGGACCGCCATGCCGACGAGAGGCCCGATCACGCCGCCGGCGATGATCCCGGCCGCGGGATCCCAGGCCAGTGCGACGGCCACCCCGGTCACGGCACCGGAAATGGCGGCGACGAGCTCGCGCCGCCCGGTGATCAAACCGACGGCCAGGCCGCCCATCGCGGCGGGGAAGATGACGTCGAGCCCGAAGCGCGATGGCTCGGGGATGCTCCCGCCGATCGTCACGCCGACAAGCGTCGCGAGGTTCCACGGGATGAACGTGCTGATGATCGCGCCCATCCAGTACCCCCGGACGTCCGCCCGGCCGATCCGTCGGAAGTGGGCGATCGCAAGCGCGAACGCCTCGTCGGTCAGGACGTGGGCCATCATCGCCCGCAGCGGCCGCGGCTGGTCGGCGAGATAGGGGGCGAGGGCCGCCGCGTAGAGCAGGTGGCGAGCGTTCAGGAACGCCGTGAGCAGCACGATCGCGAGCCACGAGAAGCCGCCGAGGACATAGCCGACCGCCACGAACTGCGACGCGCCACCGAAGACGATGATGCTCATCGCGCTCGCTTCGAGCGGCGAGAAGCCTGCCGCCCGTGCGCTCAGCCCGTAGACCAACCCGAAGCCGCCGGCCGAGACCATGATCCCGAGCGAATCGACCAGGAGCTGACGCCTGGAAGCCTCCAAGGACATCGGGGCGCTCGGGCGAACATCGGAGCCAGTGGCATGGGCCGTACCGCCGGTCATTGCCGACACCATAACCGATGGAAGGCAGTTGAACGGTTACGGCTTGGCGTCGATCAGGCGACGCCCGGGTTCAGCGATCGTGCCTCAGCGCAGGAACGTCTTGCCGCAGACCCCATCGCAGACCACGTAGACCGCGTGCAGGTCGCGGGCGTAGCCGGCGGCGTGCAGGATGCCCGGGCAACCCGGCGTCGGGCACTTCCAGGTCCACCACCGCTCCTGCGCGTCGAGCGGCGTCGTCTCGGCGGCGACCTTGTCCGCGAGGTCTTTCTTCGACTGGACAAGCGCCTGGACCCGTGCCGCGCGATCGCCCTCGGTCTCGCTCGAGTAGGGGTAGTTCTGGCCGACGTTCGAGGTCATGGGGCGTCTCCCGTCGGTGGGTCGTCGATGGACCGTCGGTTCTGGGGATGGAAGACCGGTGACGGCTTCGTGTGAGCGCGGCGCGTCACCGGTGCCGGGCAGTATTGCACAAGATTCGCGGGCGTCCAGCCGGTATGAAACGCCTCGGCCCGGCGTCAGTCGAGCGCGGCCGGAGACTCGGGGCCGGCGAGGTAGTGCTCGTATCGGCGCAACGAGGTGAGGGGGACGACCGCGATCCCCAGCAACACCAGCGAGGCAACGAGGATCCCGTCGAGGCCGAGCGCGCTGGCCATCACTCCGGCGATGAGCGCGCCGACGATCTGGCCGAGGCCGAGGAACACGCTGTACAGGCCCATGATCGCGCCGCGATCTTCGGGGTACGCCTCCGTGACGTCGGCGAGAAGGCCGATCGCCGCCGGCGTCGCTCCGGCGAGCACGAACAGGCCCAGCACCACCGGTAGCAGGAAGACGATCCGGGCGAGGTCGGGAAGTCCCCCGCTGTGGTTCACAGCAAGCGCACCGACGACCAGGAGCGCACCACCACCGAGACCGTAGAGGATGATCGTCGTTCGACGGAGCGACTTGAACCGATTGCCCCAGTAGATGAGGCCGGCGAAGAACAGGATGCCGGCGACGACGAGACCGATGCTGATCTGATTCGGCTCAAACCCACCCATCAGGAGCTGGTCCGCGAATCGCGGGTCGGGCTCCCGAACGAGCTGGAAGATGGTCTGGGTGGTGAAGAGCCCGAGGACGGCGTTGATCGCGACCCAGGTGGGCGCCAGGAGCCAGACGTGGCCCTTGCCGAGGATTCGCCGGTACCGGCTGAGGCTGCTCTCGCGTGGCGCTTCGGGTCTGGCCGGCCTGTCGAGCGTCCGGTCGACGCCGAAGCGGTAGATCCCGAGCGAGACCGCGTAGATGAGGCCGTTCACGAGGAATGCGCCCGTCCCCAGGGCGGTGAACAGGGGTCCGGCCACCGCGAAGCCGGCGAGGAGGCCGGCCAGTGTCGCCGCTTCGAAGCGCGCGACCGCCTTGCCCCGAAGGCCTTCGTCGAGCGCCGTCACCGCCGCGATGAAACCGAGAATCGACGGGATGCTCGACGCCGTGGCCGAGCCCTCGAGCAGGCGGGTCCCGACGATCAGCGGCACATTGGTCGTCGCCCAGGTGATCACGACCGCGAGGATCCCGAAGATCGGACCGAACTGCATCACGCGCCAATGTCCCAGCCGATCCGAGAGGACGCCGAAGACCGGCGACAGGATCAGCTCGGACGCATAGAAGCTCGCGTAGATCACGGCGAACGCGAACGCACCGACGGCCACCCCAGACCCGAGGCCAAGCAGCTGATCGAGGACGCCCTGGTGCTTCGGCAGGCTGGCGAGGTAGTACGTGAGCATCGTCCCGGTCAGGCCCGTGCTGAACCTGAGCGTGAACGTGCCGAAGAGCACCGACCAGAGCGAGCGATCCATTGCCGGCAAGCCTAGCGGGCGCGTCCGGGCCACCGGCGTCCGGTAGCATCCCCGCACCAGCACTCGGGCAGCGCAGGATGGAGGGCCTGACCGTGAGCCGCGTCGCCGTCGTCACCGACTCCGCGTCCGACATGGATCCGGCGAGGGCCGCCTCGCTCGGGATCGCGATCGTCCCGCTCATCGTGAGCTTCGGGAAGGACACCTATTCGGCGGGCGTCGACCTCACGACCGACGCGTTCTGGAGGCGGATGACCGCGCCGGATTCGCCATTCCCGACGACGGCCGCGTGCAGTCCCGGCGATTTCCAGGTCGCGTATCAGCACGCCTTCGATGGCGGCGCCGAGGCGATCGTCTCGATCCACGTCGCGGGCACGCTGTCCGGCACCATCAAGGCCGCGGAAGTGGCCGCCGGAATGTTCAAGGACCGCGAGATCCACATCGTCGACTCGATGTCGGCGTCGATGGGCGAGGGTGTTCTGTCCGAGCTCGCGGTTCAGATGGCATCGGCGGGATCGACCCCTGCGGAGATTGCGCAAGTCGTCACCAATCGGCGTGAGGACATCGGCGTGTACCTCGCCCTGGAGACGCTCGAGTACCTGAAACGTGGCGGCCGGATCAGTGGCGCGCAGGCGGCCATCGGCACGCTGCTCTCGGTCAAGCCGATCATCGAGATCAAGGACGGCCGAGTCGAGACCGCCGAACGCGTTCGAACGAGGGGCAAGGCCCGCGAGAAGCTCGTCGAGCTGCTCACCGTCCGACCGATCGAGCGCCTGTCGATCCTGCACACGACCCGAGCCGACGTCGAGGAGTTCGCGGAGCAGCTCATCCCGAAGATCCCAGGGGGGATCGACCGCTCGAAGGTCACGATCGACCTCGTCGGTCCGTCGGTCGGGCCGCACCTCGGTCCGGGCTGTGTCGGCGCGGTGGCGCTCTACGCCGAGGGCACGTCTCCGACCTGACGTGTATTCCCGTGGAGAGTCATAGGCCCGGCTTCCTGGCCCCAGATCATCGAGCCCGGGCGTCGCGTCGATCGGGGGTCACCGCGTTTTCGATCATTCATTCACCGTGCGGCTGGCTGACAACGTCCGGAATGCCGAGTACTCCCCACCGGGATGGATGGCAGGAACTCGCCGCAGCTCGCCTGGCGAAGCGCGGACGCGCAACCCGCTGCGAGCAGGCCGCATCGGGTGGGCGCCAACGTTGCGGCCAGGTTCCGGCGCGGCGCGGCTATACTCCGCTGCCGGACTCACATCGAAAGGTTGCGTCGCCGTGCCCGCGCCGCGCCTACCGAACCACCAAGCACCGATAGGTCGCAACGAGGAACGCCTGACTCCATGACCACCGAGAACATTGCCGCCCCGATCAACCCATGGGCGGTTGCGCAGCAGCAGTTCGATCTCGCCGCCGAGCGGCTCCAGCTGGACGACGCGATGCGCCGCGTCCTGCGCGAGCCGCGCCGCGAGCTCACCGTCCATTTCCCGGTGAAGATGGATGACGGCTCGGTCGAGGTGTTCACCGGCTACCGCGTCCAGCACAACCTCGGCCGCGGCCCGGCGAAGGGCGGCATCCGCTACCACCAGGACGTCACGCTCGACGAGGTCAAGGCCCTCGCGATGTGGATGACCTGGAAGTGCGCGGTCGTCGGCATCCCGTACGGCGGCGGCAAGGGCGGCGTCATCGTCGACCCGAAGAAGCTGTCGATCAAGGAGCTCGAGGCCCTCACCCGCCGGTTCTTCACCGAGATCGAGGTCCTGGTCGGGCCCGAGAAGGACATCCCGGCGCCGGACGTGAACACGAACGCCCAGGTCATGGCCTGGATGATGGACACGTACTCGATGCACGTCGGGTACACGGTGCCAGGCGTCGTGACCGGCAAGCCGATCTCCCTCGGCGGGTCGGAAGGTCGCAACGAGGCCACCGCGCGCGGCACGGTCTACTGCATCATCGAGGCAGTTCGACACCTCGGCATCGAGCTCGACAAGGCGCGCGTCGCGATCCAGGGCTTCGGCAACGCCGGGTCGATCGCGGCCCAGCTGATCACCGCCGAGAAGGCGACGGTCGTCGCGGTCTCCGACTCGACCGGCGGCATCCACAACCCGAACGGCCTCGAGATCAACCGGGTCATCGGCTGGAAGCAGGAGCACGGCACGGTCCAGGGCTTCCCGGGCGCGAAGGACATCTCGAACGCCCAGCTCCTCGAGGTCGAGTGCGACATCCTGATCCCGGCCGCGCTCGAGAACCAGATCACGGCGCGCAACGCCGACAACATCAAGGCTCGCCTCGTCGCCGAGGCCGCCAACGGCCCGACGACGCCCGAGGCCGACGAGATCCTCTGGAAGAAGTCGATCTTCATGATCCCGGACATCCTGTGCAACGCCGGCGGCGTGACCGTGTCCTACTTCGAGTGGGTCCAGGACCTCAACCGCGACCACTGGAGCGAGCAGGTCGTCAACGAGAAGCTCAAGGTGATCATGGTCAAGGCGTTCCAGGAGACGCTGGCCATCGCGCGCCGCGAGCAGATCTACATGCGGACCGCCGCGTACCTGCTCGCCGTCAAGCGCGTCGCCGAGGCCACCCAGATGCGAGGCCTGTACCCGTAACCGGCCGGAGCTTGTCCCTTTCCGCCAAATCGGCGTATTTCGCAGCTAATTTCGAGACAC
Organism: Chloroflexota bacterium; assembly: GCA_005889475.1. Classification (GTDB taxonomy): domain Bacteria; phylum Chloroflexota; class Limnocylindria; order Limnocylindrales; family CSP1-4; genus UBA5189. The sequence goes on from VBGT01000067.1 coordinate 19,228, forward strand.
ATGTCGCGCTTTCAGTCATTTCTGCGTCCGCCGCCGCCATGGCAGAAAGCAGCCGCGTGCGCCTCGAGGGACCCGAAACGCTCCTCGTATTTCGCGGATTTGGCAGAAGGCACGGACCCAGGAAGCCCGGCGCCAGCGTGGGATCCGCGCGATATCGAGGAGCCGGCCCGTCGGGCCGGCTCCGCTGTTCATGGCTGCGTGACCACGCTCATCGGCGAGCGTCCAATGTCCCTACTGGATCGAGCCGCGGATCTCGCCGCCCGGCCACGTCAGTGTGTGCACATTTGCGTAGGCCCCACCGGTCCGCATCTTCGCGATGACGTCCGCCAGGGTGGCAACGCCGCCCGGGCAGGCCGGGGAGTCGGCGCGCGGGATGACATTGGCCTGGGTGATCGTGCCCTCGGCGAGGATGCCGTTGACCGTCACCCCGACGGGATTGAAGCCGTACAGGAAGACCACAACCGGACCCGCGACGTCCGGGGTGCCGCAGTGGATATGTGCCTGGGTCACGCCATCGATATTGGCGACGATCAGGCGGTAGGTGATCTCGGTCTCATCGGCGTTGAGCGTGAACTTGACGAAGCCCGCGGCGTTCGTGTCGACCGGGGTCGGCCGCTCGTTGGCGCCTTTCAGCACGGCGGTGAAACGGAGCTGCGCACCGAGCGTGGGGCCGGCGGTCAGTGCCAGGGCGATCAGGGCGAGCCCGAGGCGCGAGGTCAGTCGGCGTTTCATCTCCACCTCCAGTGATCGTGCTCACCCGACGTCCGTACGAGGGGCCGCGAACGGGGCTTACGTGGGTATACGCCAGCGACGAGGCGGTTGGATGTCGTCGCTTGACCGGGGAGTGCCGGGAGCCGCCGATGCTACGATCCGCCGCATGCTGGATCACGAAGAGAAGTTCCTCTTCAAGGAGGAGATCCTCGCGCTCTCCAACTCGCTCGGCGAGCCGGGCCAGCTGGACAACGTCGAGGACCTCCTGACCGACGTCATCACTTCGCCCCGCTTTGACAGCGAGGTGTTCACCCTCGAGCGGAGCCTGCAGGTCATGCTCGGCGGCCGCGCGGGCACGACGCTGGTGGGGTTGCTGACCGTTTCACCCGAGGTGTTCGACGAGGTCGCCGAGGTGCGCATCCCACCGGAGGTGCACGAGCGCCTCGTCGCGTGGCGCGCCCGCTTCGGGCTGGCGATCGACAACGCGCTCAACTTCCTGAACAACCCCGACGGGATCCAGGGCCACAACTTCGCGACCCAGATCGCCCACGTCGAGGAGCGCCGCGTCCTCCAGGGCCGGCTCACGCTCGTCCGCTACAACAACGAGCCCCAGTTCTTCGTCGCCGACGCCTCGGTGTTCTTGGGCCTCGTCGCCGACATCATGGATCGGCTCGGGCCCAACCTCGAGGCCGACGCGGTGGACGGCGATACCGTCTCGCGCCTCCGCGACGGGATCGCGCTCATCGAGCGCAAGACGACTTCGCGCGCCTAGGCGCGACGATCGCGTCGGCTCGGCGCCCAGCGTGATGCGCCAGCTCTACCTCGCGGCGACCGGCCAGAACCGCGGCAAGACGACGGCGGCGCTCGGGTTGTTCGACGGCTTCGTCCAGAAGGGCCTCAACGCGGGCTTCATGAAGCCGGTCGGGCAGCGGACCGTCATCGACCAGGGCGAGCCGGCCGACGAGGACGCCGTGCTCATGCGGGTGACATTCGACCTGCAGGAGCCGTACTCGGTGCTCAGCCCGGTGCATATCCCGCGCGGGTTCACCAAGGCGTACATCGCCGGCAAGGTCGTCGAGGACCTCGGCGCGAAGGTCGCTCGGGCCCACGCCATGTTCGCCGGGCATGACGTCCTGCTCATCGAGGGCACCGGCCACGCCGGGGTCGGCGCGGTGATCGGGCTTTCGAATGCCGTCGTCGCGGCGAGGCTCGGTGCGCCCGCGATCATCGTCAGCGAGGGCGGCGTCGGCCGGCCGATCGACGAGATCGTGTTGAACGCTTCGCTCTTCGCTCGAGAGGGCGTGCCGGTAGCCGGCGCGATCGTCAACAAGGTCGACGTCAAGGCCCAGCCCGGGATCGAGAAGGTCCTCGAGCGCGGCCTCGCGCCGTACGACATCCCGTTGCTCGGCATCCTGCCGGTGCAGCCGATCCTGTCGAACCCGACGCTCGAGATGATCCTCGAGGGGGTTCACGGCGAGACGCTGCATCCCGGGCCGGATCTCGAGCGGGTCATCGACGGCGTTGCGATCGGTGCGATGGAGCCCGGCCACATGCTCGAACGGGTCGGACCGGGGACGCTGGTCATCGTGCCCGGCGATCGCGAGGACGTCATCCTCACCCTGACGACGGCCCATCTGATGGGCGTGCCTCGCACCGCCACGACCGAGGAGCTGACCAGTCCGACCCTCGAGCTCGATAACGGCCACGCCGGCGCCGCGATCGGGCTGGTGCTGACCGGCGGCTACCGCCCGCGCAAGGCGGTCATCGAGGCGATCCGGCGCGCCGACCTGTTCGCGACCCTCGTGCCCAACGACACGTACACGGTCGCGTCGGAGGTCCACGACCTGCTCGTGAAGACCCACGCCGCGGACCTCGAGAAGATCGAGCTGATCAAGGAGCTCGTCTCGAACAACCTCGACATCGACCGGATCCTCGGCGTCGCCACGGAGGCGAGACGCGCGGAGGGGCCATCGGGATGACCAGGCCTCCGTCGCGAAACGGCGTGTTGGTTGTGCTCGCCGTCGCGGCTCTCGCAGTGGCCGGTTGCATCGACCGCGGCTTCGTGGTCTTCGCCGAGAACCAGACCAATCAGGCGCTTCGCGCGCGCTCCTCCATCGTCGATGACTACGGAGCTCGGCCCCTTGTCGGTCACGAGCAGCGAGTGGTCATCCTTCCACCGGGCTCGCGTCTCGTCATCGCGGAGGAACCGTTCACCGGCCCAAGGATCAATCTCGTCGAGATCCTCGATGGCGAATGCAGCCTCATCGGTCAGTTCGATCCATTCGCCGATAGTGGCATCGTCATCATCGATGCGAGCCTTCATCTGATGTTCCGACGGGAGTACGCCGAGGGCGGAGATCGCGCGAACGAAGTCACGGACTGCCGGACGGAATCTCCAGCTCCATCGGCACCAGCGCCGTAGGAACGGCACGCGGTGAGGCGGTCAGAGCAGCTTGCGCAGCGTGTTGAGGTTCCGGTTCGTGTTGAAGTCGCGGTACTTCGCCTTCGTGAGCAGCTTGGCGAAGTTGGTCTTCAACGTCGAGCCCTCGTCGACCCGCCAGTAGACGACGCCGTCGCCGGCGGCCACGAGCTCCTGTGCGCCGAGCTCGACTTCCTCGCCGGCGAGGTCTCGCTCGAGCCCCCGCTCAAGGAAGATCACGTAGTCGTGCCGGCTCGCGTCGGCTTTGCCAAACGGATAGGCCTCGACGATCCTATTGAGCTGGTCGCGCTCAACGACCTGGACCTTGGCGTCGTAGCCAAATCGCTCGCGCAGGGTCTTCTCGAGTCGGTCCTTCAACCGCGCGGCGTCGTCCGGCGAGTCGAACCTGACGTTGCCGCTCTGCAGGATCGTCTCGACGTTCTGGAGGCCAGCCTCCTCGAGCGCGCTGCGCAGCTCTGCCATCCTGATCGTCCGGCCGCCGACGTTCACGCCGCGGAGCAGCGCGACCCAGTGCTTCATCCGATGGAGGCCTCGTCGACCTCGCCGGAAGGCTGATCGATCCCATCCAGGGCGGCCAGGCTTCGCGACGCGTGGTGCCGGACGAGGAAATCCGGATCGGCCAGCAGGCCCATCAACGCGATTCTGGCATCGGGGACGGGCCGCCGGCCGAGGCCGATCGCGGCGTGCATGCGAAGGTCCTTGTTCCGGGATGCCGCGGCGGCAACGAGCCGTGTCGTCGCTCGCGCGTCATCGATGTGACCCAAGCCGGTCAGCACGAACGTGTTCTCATCGAACGCCGGGTCCTCGAAGACCTCCAGGAACTCGTCGGGCTGCCGCTCCGCGATCGCCGCGCTGGCCGTCGCCAGGCCGTCCAGCACGTCGCGATCGTGGACGCCTTCCAACGCCATGCGCCCGCTCCCGCCCGTCACCGCCTCGCGCAACGTCAGCACGCCCGACCGACCGGTCGCGACCCACGCCTCGACATCAGGCTTGGATCCGCGCTTGATCACGGCTGTGAGCTGCCGGTATGGATCGTCCAACTCGGTCAGCGCGATGTCACGGGATCGGTTCGTTGTCGATCAGTCGTGTCGAGCCGAAGCGGACCGCCATCGAGAGAAGGGCTGGCCCGTCGAGTGTTTCGAGCTCCTCGAGGCTCGAGGCGTCAGCGACCGAGACGTAATCGGGTTGAGCGAGCGGCTCGGCAGCGAGGACGTGGCGCATCTCGCTTCGGAGCGCCTCAGCGGAGCGCTCGCCGCGCTCGCGAAGGGAGCGGGCCGCGAGCAGCGCCCGACGGATGACCGGCGCCGCGGCGCGCTCCTCCGTCGACAGGTGGACGTTGCGCGACGACATCGCGAGCCCGTCGGGCTCGCGCACTGTCGGGTGGGCGATGACCTCGGTCGGCAGCGCGAGATCGAGCGCCATCCGCCTGATGACGAGCAGCTGTTGCGCGTCCTTCTGGCCGAAGTAGGCGTGCTCCGCCCCGACCAGGTCGAACAGGATCGCGACGACCGTGGCGACCCCGTCGAAGTGGCCGGGCCTCGCCGCGCCCTCGAGCCCCTGCGCCACGGCGCCGACCTTCACCGTCGTGTCGAACCCGGGCGGGTAGATCTCCTCGATCGACGGCGCAAACACGAGATCGACGCCTTCCTCCGTACAGATCGCGATGTCGCGCGCTTCGCTGCGCGGGTACTTCTCGAGATCGGCCGGGTCCCCGAACTGGCGCGGGTTGACGAAGATCGAAACTACGGTCGTTCGGTTCTCGGCGTCTGCCCGCTGGATCAATGCGCGATGGCCGTCGTGCAGCCAACCCATCGTCGGGACGAGACCGAGAGGACGGGGTGCGCTGGCGAGCGCCTCGCGCAGCTCGGCGCGGGAGCGGACGATCCGGAGGACGCCGGCAGGCGCGACTGCAGGTGATCCCCGGGTAACCACGAGGTGAGGCTACGCCAATCGAGCCTCGCTAGGATGCGGTCGATGGCGAGCGATGAACGGCGGCGGTGCGAGTGGGTCGGGACCGATCCGCTGAACATCGAGCATCACGACGTGGAATGGGGCGCCCCGTCGCGCGACCGGCGCCACCTGTTCGAGATGCTGACGCTCGAAGGCGCCCAGGCGGGCCTGTCCTGGACGACGATCCTGCGCAAGCGCGACGGGTACCGGACGGCGTTCCTCGGTTTCGAGCCGGAGAGCGTCGCGGCGCTCGGCCTCGACGACGTCGATCGGCTGATGCTCGATCCGGGCATCGTCCGCAATCGCGCCAAGATCGAGTCCACGATCGACAACGCCCGCGCGGCGCTGGCGCTCGAGCGCTCCGGGCCCGGCTTCGTCGAGCACCTGTGGTCGTTCGTGGACGGTCGTCCGATTGACAACGCGTTCACCGAGCTCAGCCAGCTCCCATCGGAGACCGCCGAGTCGAAGGCGATGTCGAAGGACCTGAAGGCGCGCGGCTTCCGCTTCGTCGGGCCGACGATCTGCTACGCGTTGATGGAGGCCGTCGGCCTGGTCAACGACCACACGACGGACTGCTTCCGGTACGCCGAGGTCGCGGCCCTCGCCTGAGCACGGACAGCCGGCAGCGATTGCTCGCTGTGATGACTGGGCGGAGTTGAGCGCTCGACCTGCCTCGTCGATCACCAGAGCTGATCGAATGAGCGGTTCGACTATCGGGAATGATCAGTCGAGCGTTGCGACCGACGAGGATCGGCCACTCACTACTGGAGGTGATCGACCGTCGGGACGCTTCGCGTGAGCGCCTCGACCTAGAGGTCGCGGTCGAGCGGGATCATATCCGGGATGGTGCCCGCGACGCGGTCGTCCGCGTGCCGCCCGAGCGCCTCGTCGAGCACGTTGTCGTCCATGCGGACGGATTCGGCAGCGCCGGGGAAGGTGCCGGCGGTGACGTCGGCCATCCAGCGGCGGGTCGCGTCGGCGATCGTGCCCTGGAGGTCCGCGTACGGCCTCGCGTGCTTCGGGCGGAAGGTGCCCAGCCCGAGCAGGTCCGTGACGACCTGGACCTGGCCGCTGCAGTGCGGCCCGGCGCCGATGCCGATGGTCGGGATGCGCAGGCGCGACGTGATGACCGCGGCGAGCTGCTCGGGCACGAGCTCGAGCACGATCGAGAAGGCCCCGGCCTCCTGGATCGCGATCGCGTCGTGGAGGAGCGCTCGCGCCGCATCGCGCGTCTTGCCCTGGACCTTGACCTTGCCGCCGAGGCCGTGCTGCGACTGCGGCGTCCAGCCGATGTGGCCCTGGACCGGCACGCCCGACTTGACGAGCGCCTCGACGATCCGGGCGGTGCGGACCCCACCCTCGACCTTCACCGCCTGCGCGCCGCCGTCCTGCATGAACCGGCCCGCGTTCTCGGTCGCCTCATCGGTCGTCGCGTAGGTCAGGAACGGCATGTCGCCGATCACGAGCGCGCGCCGCGTCCCGCGCACGACTGCGCGGGTGTGGTGGAGCATCTCGTCCATCGTGACCTTGACGGTCGTCTCGTAGCCGAGCACGACCTGCCCGAGCGAGTCGCCGACGAGGATCATCGGGATGCCCGCCTCGTCGAGGATCCGGGCGGTCGGGTAGTCGTAGGCGGTGAGCATCGGGATCCGCTCGCCATCGGCATACATCCGGCCGATATCCTAGATGGTCAGCCGCCGGATCTCCTCGCTCGACGCGCTCATCTAGACCGTCCCTCGCTGCTGGTTGGCTGCTGCATTCCCGCAGTCTGCGCGTCGGAATCTCGGGCGTCCAACGCTGCCGCCACGCGGTCGAG
>VBGT01000068.1:0-32893 GCA_005889475.1 Chloroflexota bacterium
TTCCTCGCGGGCCTCGCGGTGTTCACGGCGGCCTCGCTGCTGTGCGGGTTATCCATCCGTCCGGAGATGCTGGTCGTTGCACGGTTCGTCCAGGGCCTCGGAGGGGCGTTGACGTCTGCCGTCATCCTCGGGATGGTCGTGACGCTCTTTCCTGAGCCGCGCGAGCAGGCGCGCGCGATCGGCATCTACAGCTTCGTCGCGGCAGCGGGTGCATCGATCGGGCTTCTCGCCGGCGGTTTTCTGACCGACGCGCTCAACTGGCACTGGATCTTCCTGGTCAACATCCCGCTCGGGATCATCACCGCAGTCTTGGCCCTGCGGTTGCTCGAGGCCGACCGGGGGATCGGGCTCGCCAAAGGTGCCGATGCACTCGGCGCCCTCCTGGTGACGGCGGCGCTCCTGCTCGGGGTGTACACGATCATCCGGACGACGGACTTCGGGTGGGGATCCGCCCACACCATCGGGTTCGGGGCGGCCGCGATCGCATCGCTCATGGCCTTCCTCGTCCGGGAGTCGCGGACGGCGAACCCGCTCGTCCCATTCCGCATCTTCGCGTCGCGCAACGTCTCCGGCGCGAACGTCGTGCTGGTGCTCGTCTTTGCGGCCCTCTTCGGGATGTTCTTCCTCGGCAGCCTCTACTTCCAGCGGGTCCGCGGCTATGACCCGCTCGGCATCGGGCTGGCGTTCCTGCCGTTCAGCCTCTCGATCGCGATCCTATCGTTCGCATCCGGGCCGCTGATCACCCGTTTCGGCGCTCGTTCCGTGCTCCTGCCGAGCCTGGCGCTCATGGGCGTTGGGTTGCTGTACTTCTCGCGGGTCCCGGTCGAGGCTGCATATGCCGCCGACGTCCTTCCCGCCCTGTTCCTGCTCGGCGTGGGCTTCGGCCTCGCCTTCCCGTCGCTGATGGCGCTTGGGATGTCGGGCGCGGGCGGGCCCGATTCCGGGCTCGCCTCCGGGCTGCTCATGACGACCCAGCAGGTCGGTGGAGCGTTGGGCCTGTCGGTCTTCGTCTCGGTGTCGGCCGCACAGACGAACGGGCTCCTCGCTGCGTCGGTCGCGGAGCCGGCGGCTCTTACGAGCGGCTACCAGCTGTCGTTCGCCATCGGCGCCGGGCTCGTCCTGGTCGCGCTCGTCGTTGCGAGCGCGGTCCTGCGGCCGGCCGAGAAAGCGGAGCAACCGGCGCTGCAGGAGCGCGAGCGGCCGCTCGGCGAGGCGGCGTTTCCCGCGGCGCGGGTCCGTTAGCTGTGGCTGATTCGAAATTGGGCGTCGGGATCATCGGCGTGAACCCTGCCTGGGGTTGGGCAGCCACCGCCCACATCCCGGCCCTGCGCGCACTGCCGAACTACGAGATCCGAGCACTCGGCGCGACGAGCCCGGAAGCCGCGCGCGCGGCCGGCGAGGCCTTCGGAGTCGCCGCGGTCTTCTCGGATCACGAGGAGCTGGTGCGCCAGGCAGACATCGAGCTGGTCGCTGTCACGGTGAAGGTCCCGCACCATCGAGAGCTCGTCACCGCCGCGCTTGCCGCTGGCAAGGCCGTCTACTGCGAGTGGCCGCTCGGCCGCGATCTCGGGGACGCGCGAGCGATGGCGACGCTCGCCGCGGAGAGGGGCGTGCGCACGGTGGTCGGGTTGCAGGCTCGTCAGGCGCCAGCGATCGAGTTCGTCAAGGAGCTGCTCGGCGACGGGTACGTCGGCGAGGTCCTGTCGACGACGATGATCGGCGTGTCGGTCCCGGGCGATGTCGTGGTCCAGCCCAACGTCTACATGCTGGACGGGAACAACGGGGCCAACCTGCTCACGGTCGCCGTCGGTCACAGCCTGGACACCCTGAACTATGTGCTCGGCGAGTTCGCCGACCTGTCCGCCGTGTCGGCCATCCGCCGGCCGCTGATCACCGCCGAGCAGACCCGGGAGCAGGTCGTGAAAACGGCCCCTGACCAGGTCGCAGTGATCGGCACCCTCGCGTCCGGGGTGACCGCCAGCGTCCACGTCCGCGAGGCAGTCGCCGGCGGTACCAGGTTCCTGTGGGAGATCAACGGAACGGACGGAACTCTGCGCATCACCGCTGATGCCGCATTGCCCGAGATCTTTCCGTTGACGGTGGCGGGAGCGCGTGGCGGTGGCGAGCCAACTGAACTAGCCGTTCGAGCGGCGCTGGCCCAGAAATGGCCGCCGCTGAGCGGCCTCGAAGGAGCGCCGGCCTACAACGTCGGGCGTGCCTACGCCGCGTTCGCGGCGGACATCGAAAACGGGACCCATAGCGTGCCGGACTTCGCCGACGCCGTCCGGCGCCACGAAGTCATCGCCGCCATCGAGAGATCCGCGGCATCAGGGCAACGCATACCGGTGTAGCCAAATAGAACAAGTGTTCGCGCGCCGACAGGAGTCGCACGAGCGAGTACCCACGCGGGAGTCCTATTGATCCCGATCGAAGGTGCCGGTCCGATGCTGATAGGCGTGCACCCGGGACGCCTACACGGAAGGAACCTCGCCGCGCGTCCCGCCGTCCAGCGACTCAAATGAGGTTGCCAGCGCTCGCTGCCGCCGTGCTTGTCACGCTCCTTACTGCCTGTGCCACGCCGCCGGCATCACCCACGCCAAGCGCGGCCGGCGGCGGCGTCGAGGGCCTGGTGAGTGCGCTGGCAGCCGCCTCGGCGTCAGTACGACAGGCGGATCGCTTCGACGCTGCCCCGCTGCCGGGCCAGGGCGTCCTCCTGTGCGTCGGTCGCGAGGAAGTCCGTGTCTACGTCTTCACCACCGAGCAGGCGCGGTTGGCGGCTGCGGCCAGCATCGATCCCATTGACCCATCCCACATCGGTACTTCGATCGTCGAGTGGACCGGCAACCCGCGGTTCTGGCAGCGCGATCGGATCCTCGTCCTGTATCTCGGAACGGATGCTCCGACCGAGGCCCTCCTGACATCGGTCATGGGTCCACCGTTCGCCCGGGGCGTGGGTGGCGGGCTTGGCGGTCCGAGGGTCAGCGCCTGCTGAGAATTGCGAAATCGATGGGCCGTCGCTGAGCATCGGCCCGATTCGGTCAGACTCGCGCAGCAGGCCAGGCACAGGGATCAATGTCCGCGAACGAGGATCGCGACAGCGGTGAAGGTCGCGATGGCGCTGATGCCGAGGCCGGTCCCAACGAAGGCATCAGCCTCGCTGACCTTCAGCCGGGCAAATTGGTGAACGCCATGTCTCCCATACCAAGAGCCCGACGACGATCACCAGGCCGAACTCGAGCACCGTCGCCAGCTCGTCAGTGGCGCAGTCAGGCGACGGCCGTCGGGGGCCGGATCTGAGCGGCGGCGGGCGGCACCTGTGCGAGACGGGATCTCGCCCGTGGGTCAACCGAATATGGCGACGGCCAAGATCAGCGCCCCCGAAAGGATGCCCATCGCCGCCAGGGCGATGGTCAGTCGATGAGACACCGCGGACGAGGACTTGGTATCCCCGTTCTATACTCCCAGGGGGTATCGACATCGACCGTTTCATATCGCAACGGAGAACATCATGGACCTCGGTCTGACAATCGAGGCACGATCGCCTTCGGCGCTCTTGGCCACGTACACATGCCTGTGCGGATGCCATCCTGAGGTCAGCTACGAGCGGGGAGCCAGGCCCGCTGGTGACACCTGTTGCTGTGGCAACGAGTTCACGGTCGGAGTTGGGGCCGACGATCAGCTGACGCCACGCAGCGGGTTCAACAGGCACCCCGCGGTCTGGGCGATCGGTCCGTCGACGCATGCCAGCGAGCCCGGACACGAGCACGGCGAGCATCACGAATCGAGCGCCGGAACCCCGTCCTCGAGTGAGCCGACAGACGCAGCCATCGATCCCGTGTGCGGCATGATGGTCGAGCCTGTTGCGGCAAGGGCGAAAGGTCTCTACAGCGTGTATCGCTGGCGCGATCACTTCTTCTGCGGCAAGGGTTGCAAGCTCGAGTTCGACGAGCAACCCGAGCAGTACCTCGACCCGAGCTACGTGCCGTCGATGTGAGCCACGGCGCCGCAGGCCAGCACCACCCGGCATCGCCAGGAGACATGAGCCCCGGTCACCCGATGGCTCACATGGCCGGCCATCAGGGCCACGAGGCGGCCGGAGCCCACGACCGCCACGCCGGCCATTCCGTCGCGATGTTCCGCGACAAGTTCTGGCTCAGCCTGGCCCTGACGCTCCCGGTCGTCCTGCTCAGTCGGGACATTCAGGACTGGTTCGGCTACCGGGTTCCGGCCTTCCCCGGCTCGGAGCTCGTGCCGGCCGTCATCGGCACGATCGTCTTCGCCTACGGCGGCCTGGTCTTCCTGCAGGGCGCGCAGCGCGAGCTCGCCGATCGGCAGCCCGGGATGATGACCCTCATCTCGCTCGCGATCATCGTCGCGTTCGTCACCTCCTGGGCTGGGACGCTGGGCCTGTTCGAGGTGGAGATCTGGTGGGAGCTCGCGACGCTGATCACGATCATGCTGCTCGGGCACTGGCTCGAGATGCGCTCGATCGCCCAGGCTCGAGGTGCCCTCGCGGCGCTCGCCGAGCTGCTGCCAGATACGACCGAACGCGTGACTGATAGCGGGACGGAGACCGTCTCGCGCGACGAGCTCGCGGTTGGCGACATCGTTCTCGTCAGGCCCGGCGCCCGCGTTTCAGCTGATGGAGTCGTCGTCGACGGATCGGCCGACGTCGACGAGTCGATGATCACCGGCGAATCGAAACCCGTTCCGAAGAAGCCCGACAGCAAGGTTGTCGCGGGGACCGTGGCTGCTGGGGGCAGCCTCCGCGTTCGTGTGTCGGCCGTAGGTGACGAGACCGCCCTATCGGGGATCATGCGCCTGGTCGAGGCCGCCCAAGCGTCCGGCTCGCGGGCCCAGGCACTCGCCGACCGTGCCGCGGCGATCCTCTTCTACGTGGCCCTCGCGTCAGGCGCCGTCACACTCGGCTTCTGGTGGCTCCAGGGCGACCGCGAGGGCGCCCTCGTTCGAACGGCGACGGTGCTCGTCATCGCCTGTCCGCACGCGCTCGGGCTGGCGATCCCGTTGGTGATCGCCATCAGTACGTCACTCGGCGCTCGCAACGGTCTGCTGGTCAAGGACCGGATCGCGCTTGAACGGGCGCGCGAGCTCCAGGTCGTGATCTTCGACAAGACCGGCACGCTCACGAAGGGCCAGCCCGTCCTGGCCTCCGTCGCAGCAGCTGGTGCGGACGAGAAGGAGCTGCTGCGGCTGGCCGCGGCGGTCGAGGCCGACTCAGAGCACCCAATTGCCCACGCGATCGTGGAGGGGGCTCGGCGGCGGGGCATCGAGCCCGCGTCTGCGACTGGTTTCGAGGCGCTGGCCGGTCGTGGAGCCCGGGCGCAGGTCGACGGGCGATCACTGGCTGTTGGCGGTCCGAGGCTGCTCGCGGACCTCGGACTCGATCCGACGGCCGAGTCGGAGGCATGGGCGAGGGACGGCCAAACCGTCCTCCACGTCGTCGTGGATGGCAAGGTCATGGGCGCGCTCGGCGTCGAGGACGAGATCCGACCGGAGTCGGCTGAGGCGGTCGCCGCCCTGCACGAGCTAGGCCTCAGCGTCGCGATGATCACGGGTGACAGCCAGGCGGTCGCGGACTCGGTGGCTCGGCGCCTTGGGATCGACGAGGTCGCCGCGGAGGTCCTCCCGGCCGACAAGGCCGACGCCGTCAAGCGATTCCAGGCGGGTGGCCGAAAGGTGGCGATGGTCGGCGACGGCGTGAACGACGCGCCCGCGTTGGCGACGGCCGACGTCGGGATCGCGATCGGGGCGGGGACCGACGTCGCGGTGGAGTCCGCGGGGATCGTCCTCGTTCGGAGCGATCCACGCGACGTCGTTGGCGCGATCGAGCTGTCCCGCTCCAGCTATCGGAAGATGGTCCAAAACCTCGTCTGGGCGACCGCCTACAACCTCGTCGCCATCCCGATCGCCGCCGGCGTGCTCGTGCCGTGGGGGATCGACCTGCCGATGGCGGTCGGCGCGATCGCGATGAGCGCTTCGACGATCATCGTCGCCGCTAACGCCCAGCTACTTCGAGGGCTGCGCCTCCGCCGCGAGCCGATCGCTCCCGAGCCTCGCCTCGCGCCAGCTTGACCCACTCCGCCATCAAGGGAGTCTGAGTCAGGCTTGAGGTCGGCAAGCCGGCCAGCGTGACACCGACCAGCTGGCGGACCGCAGCGTTCGACGGCAGCCCGCTCGCAGCGCCGCGGTTTCGAGTGGCTTGGCGGGACCGACGGCCTCGTCTCGGGCCTTTACCAGCTGATCGAGGTGGTCGCTGGCCGCCCGACGTCCTCCCGCCCGGGTCAACCCGGCTAGGAGGGTGTCGATCCCATGGAGATGACGAGCGACGGACGAGGACGCTCTCCGAGGCGTCCCCTCTTTGATCAGCTCGTCTGGATGTAGATGTTGTCGCCGCCACCCGGATGGTTGAAGTTCACGATCCCGGGCACATCGACGGTGACGCCCTCGGTGAACGGCCCGCCGATGCTCGCGGGAACCTTGTCGCCGACGACGCAGAAGACAGTGATGATGCCGGAGAGCTCACCGATCGGCGTGCTGAACGTCGCCCGGAACTTCACGGCTCCGCCACACAGATCCGCGGGGATCGGCTGCCCGAACACCACGCCGCAGCCGTAGGCGTGGAAGCTGATCAGCTGCGTCGCTGTCCAGGTTCCCGACGCGAACAGGCTGCCGTCGGGGAGGAAGTGCTCGAACTTGCCGCTGGCGGTGATCGACTTGGGGTTGACCCCGAACGTGCCGCAGACGCCCTCGGGGGCGTCGCACGAGATATGGATCGTGTCGCCGCTCGGCGCGACACCGGCGTTCGCCTCCTCGGCGACGAGCAGATAGGTGTGGCTGGCGCTATCGGCGAAGACCGCCACCGGCGAGATCGCCAGCGCAATCGAGACCGCGGCCGCCAGGCTGAACGGTCGTAACCAACGCATGGGCACCGAGCCTCCTTCCCCCCGGGGCGGGTCGGGCTCACCAGTGGCTCAGCGTGGACGAGGTGGCCGCTGCGTGTCCGCGCGTCTCAGCCTCCCGCAACTCACGCCATTCAGCCACGACACCGCATGTCTTGTCCACGAGATTCCGTATGCGTCGATGCCAACCGGTGCGTGCCGTCAACGGGAGGGCGGAGGCCGAAGTCGGCCTGATGGTGATCAACGGCGCTGGTCGCGTTCGTCACTGACGATCCGCGGAGGGCTCAAGGGTGGACCTCCTTGGACCGCCTCAGGCGCCAAGGCGGGAGCCGACACGGCGATGCAAGGGCTACTCGGGCGCCGTCGCGTATGCGGCACGCGCGTGCAAGGCGGGGGCGGATCCAAGAGCGCCGAGGCGTCGTAGCACCTTACACAGTCGCGATCCCGACGAGCGGCACCGAATGGCTGATGTCGTCATGACCGGTTCCGAACAGAAAGGAATGACCGATGCGAAAGCTCATCCTCACAATCGTTGCTGCATGCAGTCTTGCGTTCGCCACCGCGTCGGTGGCGCTTGCTGCACCCCGTCCATGACCCTCCCTGCCGCCGCCTGCAACCCGGGCACGATGAACGCTCATGAATCGATTCCTGAGACGACTGGGACGGGCGCCACGACACCTGGGCACGTTGCGGTTCCCAGCTCCGAGGAAGGGCCGTGCAGCCACGGCGGATGAGGCTCGATCGGCGCGCTCCCGCCGCAGACCCGGCGGGGGCGCGCATCCTGGCAGGACCGGCCCCGCGACGGACCGCCGCCGGGGAAGAACCGGCCGAGGCGACTGCGGCTTTTGATAGGGCGAGGATCGGCTGGACCAACGCAATGGTTCGCCGTCTGGAACCGGTCGCCATCGGGTCCCTTTCCCTCGGCGCCGCGGCGATCCATTTCGGGGTGACAGCCGAGCACTTCTCCGAGGACGCTGCATTTGGCGTGTTCTTCTCGACCATCGGGTGGTTCGAAGCGCTGTGGGCGGTCGCCTACGTCAGCCAACCCGCACGATGGCTGGCAATTCTCGGCATGGTCGCCAGCGCCGGGACGGTCCTCATTTGGAGCTGGGCCCACCTCGTCGGCCTCCCGTTCGGACCCACGCCCGGGTCGGTCGAGCCGACGACCGTGACCGACTTGATGGCGACTCTATTCGAGACCATCTTGGCTCTCTGGCTCGCGGCCACCCTGATCCTAAGTAGACGCCCAGGCCGGCGGGTATCCGTTCGTGTCGGGACGATCGGCGTGTCAGCCCTGGTCTTGACCATCGCGACCGGTGCGACGATCGCTCTCGCGGCGGCCCCGATGGGCTAAGTTCGCGCACAGGCGCTTGCGTCCTCATCGTGCGCGAGGATGTTGAGAATCGGGCGAATGATTGAGTGCAGCCGGCCAGGGGCCGCGAGTCGGCATGATCCGAGGAGTTGGCTGGCGAGGAAGGATTCGAACCTTCAATCCCCTGATCCAGAATCAGGTGCCTTACCGTTTGGCCACTCGCCAGCGGCGCGGCGGCATTCTACCCCGCACCTTCTCCGTGGTCGAGGATTGTCGGCCGGCGACCTACTTCAGCGGTGCCGCGGCGATCGCGTGGGCCATCGCGGTATCCCAGATCACGACGGCGTGATAGCCGTCACTCACGGA
Source organism: Chloroflexota bacterium (assembly GCA_005889475.1). Classification (GTDB taxonomy): domain Bacteria; phylum Chloroflexota; class Limnocylindria; order Limnocylindrales; family CSP1-4; genus UBA5189. The sequence goes on from VBGT01000068.1 coordinate 8,599, forward strand.
TGCGGCCATGTCCGCAGGAATCGCGAAGTCCTGCATGCCTTCGGGCGCCTTGAGTGGACCCAAGTCGAGGAGCTTCGACGGATCGACATCTGACGTCGCAGTGACGTCCGCGTTCGCAACCAGTACCACATTTGTGTGCTCGATCGAAACGACCTTGAAGTCCTCGAGCACGACTTCGTATGCGCCGGCGGGCGTGACGATCAGCTGCGCCTGGCCGGTTGCGGTGCCGTCAACGTCGTGGAACGAGCCAATACCCATTAGCGCCGTGGTCGGCTGCGCGGCGGTGGTCGGCTGGGTCGTCGGCACGGTGGTCGTGCCCGAGCCCTGCGTGCAGGCGGCGACGACCAGCGCCGCAGCGATGACCAGGGCTCTTACAGGCGATCGGTGTAGCCACATGGCGTGTCTCCTCGCGCGGTTGGTTCCCAACCGTAAGCATTGCGAAGGCCGATGACGGTCGGATGACTCGCGTCGGAATCGACGCCAGCGAAGGTGCGGTGCCGATCTAGGGGTACGGGAGCATCTGGCTATACTTCATCGCCGCAATGAGGATCTGTTACTAGGTATGGCGATCAGCGCCCGAGGTGGCCAGGCAATCCGCGTCGGGCTCGCGGCCGAGATGCTCCAGGTCTCGGTCGAGACCCTGCGGCGCTGGGAGACCGAGGGCCGCCTGAAGGTCGAGCGATCTGGCGGTGGCCAGCGCCTCGTGCCGATCGCGGAGGTCACGCGGCTCCTGGCCGAGAAGCGCAGCCAGGCACTCGACCGACCGATCGTCGCCGGCTCGGCGCGCAACCGGTTCCCGGGCATCGTCACGCGCATCGAGAAGGATCGCGTCGCTGCCGTCGTCGAGGTCATCGCGGGTCCGCACCGGATGGTGAGCCTCATGACCGCGGAGGCGGTCGACGAGCTCGGCCTCAAGGTCGGCGACGAGGCGGTCTGCGTCGTCAAGGCCACGAACGTGATCGTCGAGGTGGCAGCGCGGCGCGAGTCGCGGACTTGACGTCCGATGCTCTTTCGCGGCTCGTCGTCGTCGGCCTCCTCGCCGCGGTGCTCGCGGCCTGTGCCGGTGGGAACTCGTCGCCAGGTCCCGCACGGGTCGAGCTCACGATCCTCGGCGCCGCGGGTGAAGACCGAATTCGAGGCCGCCAATTCGGGCACGACCCTGACCATCTCGACGGACTCGTCCGCGGCCCTCGAGACGAAGATCGAGCAGGGCGCCCCGGCGGACGTATTCCTGTCCGCCGACACCATCAATCCGCAGAAGCTGATCGCCCGCGGACTGGCGACTGGGCCGATGGTCGTTTTCGCCGGCAACAAGCTCACGATCGTCGTGCCCAAGGACAACCCGGCCGGGGTGAAGAAGCCGGCCGACCTGGCTCGTGCCGGCGTGGACGTCATCGCCGCCGGCGACGAGGTCCCGATCACGAAGTACGCGACCCAGCTCATCCACAACCTCGCCGGGTTGCCGGGCTATCCGGCCGGCTTCGAGGCCGCCTATGCCGCGAACGTCGCCTCGAGGGAGGAGAACGTCGGGGCCATCGTCGGCAAGATCGCGCTCGGGCAGGGCGACGCGGGCATCGTCTACGTGACCGACGCCGCCGCCGCCTCCGACGTGCGGACGGTCGACGTACCCGCCTCGGCGAACGTCATTGCCACCTACGGCGGTGTGCTCGTCAAGGCATCGAAGCACGAGGCGGAGGCCCGGGCGTTCCTCGCCTGGCTGGCAGGCCCGAGCGGCCAGGCCGTGCTCGCGCGGTTCGGCTTCCTGCCGGCGCCATCGTGATCGAGTCCACGAGACGCCCGATGCCGACGGGCGTCACCGGCAGCGCGCCCCTTCGGCAACGGGCACGGTGGGGCGACACATCCCTGGCCGTGCTCGCGGGCCTCTTCGCAGTCTTCCTCGGCCTGCCAGTGGTCACCCTCGTCGGGCGATCGGTGCTGTCCGGGTCGCTCGCCGGGATCGCGGGCAGCTCGGCCGTGCTCGCGGCGCTCGGCATCAGCCTCGTGACGACCGCGATCAGCCTCGTCGTGACGGTGTCGATCGGGTTGCCACTGGCATTCGTGCTGGCTCGGCGGAACTTCCGCGGGAAGTGGCTGGTCGAGGCGATCGTCGACCTGCCGATCGTGCTCCCGCCGTCCGTCGCCGGCCTCGCGCTTCTGCTCGTGCTGGGGCGACGCGGCCTGCTCGGTGGCCCGCTCGGCACGGCGGGGCTGGACATCGCCTTCACGACGGTCGCCGTGGTCATCGCCCAGACGTTCGTCTCGGCCCCGTTCTTCGTCCGCTCCGCCCGGGCCGGACTGGCCGGCGTGGATCGCGACCTCGAAGACGCCGCCAGAGCGGATGGCGCATCGGAGCTGCACCTGTTTCGGACGATCACGGTGCCCCTGGCAGCACCGGCACTCGCCGCGGGGCTGGTCATGAGCTGGGCGCGCGCCCTCGGCGAGTTCGGCGCGACGATCATGTTCGCGGGCAACGTCACGGGCCGAACGCAGACGCTGCCCCTGGTCGTTTACTCCGAGTTCCAGGATGGCGATCTCGACGCGTCGATCGCTGCCGCGGCCATCCTCGTCTTCGCAGCGCTCGGAATCCTCGTGGCGGTCCGAGTCTTCCACTGGGGCCGCGCTCTCGACGTCCGCAGCCTCGGCTGACGACATATGGCGCGTCGAGGGGTGGGCGTGACCTGGGGACTAAAATGTCGCCTGATCGCGCTGAATGATCCGGGAGCCCTCGCCTGATGCGTGATCGACATGACGAATCACGTCGCGCACTCGTGCTCCACGACCAGCCACTTGTCGTGGATCTCATCGAGCTGACGTTGAATCACGGCCTGTTCGCGGTTCGCGCTGCCCGCGACATCGGTGAAGCGGAAAGCATCCTGGCCGAGTGGCACCCCCACATCGCCGTCATCGACATGGAGCACGCGGACAGCGCCGGCCTCCTCCATCGGCTCGGTGTGGCGGGGAGCCTCACGGGCGGCGCCACGCCCGCGCTTGGACTCACCCGGCGCGGCGACCTGCGGACCAAGCTCCGGGCCTTCGATCTCGGCGTGGACGACATCCTGACCGTGCCGTTCTCGCCCGAGGAGCTCCTCGCCAGATCGATCGTGATCGCCCGAAGGTTCCTGGGGACTGATCATCCGATCGTGCCCACCATCCGCCTCGGCGAGATGGAGATCGACATCGTCAACCGCCAGGTTCGCGCGGGCGATTCGGTTATCCACCTCAGCGGCATCGAACAGAGCCTGCTGTACCTGCTCGCCAGCAGAGGTGGGCGCGTCGTCACCCGGGACGAGCTCCTTGACGCGATCTGGGGCACCGACTTCGTGTCCGAGAGCAACGTCGTCGATCGTCACATCCGGAGCCTCCGGATCAAGCTCCAGAACGACTACCGGCACCCGCGCTTCATCGCAACCGTGCCGGGCCGCGGCTATCGATTCATCCCGACGTTCTCCAACGCGGGATGGCACGGTGGCCAGGATCCAGAGGCGCCCTCGCCGCACTGACAGGTTTGTTTCCTCGAATGACCGGCCGGATGACGAACCGTCATGACGACGGCATCCAATGGACTGCAGATTCCACGTGGATCGGCACGCAGCCCCTTCGCGGGCGCCCGATCGCCGGGGCGGGTCCGTTCTGGGGATGGACCCGCCCGCATCTCTGGCTGCCCGTTACGCTGACCGCGGGAGCTCGGTTCAGCGAGACGACGACCTTGGAGGGACGAGCCGTGATCGGAGAGTTCCGCGCCTTCCTGCTCAGGACCAACGCCCTGGCACTGGCGATCGGCGTGATCATCGGGACCGCGCTGGGGACCGTCGTCAGCTCGCTCGTCAACGACGTCATTATGCCGCCGATCGGGATGGTCCTCGGTGGCGTCGAGTTCTCGAAGTTCAAGGTGGTGCTCAAGGCCGCAGTGGGCGGCGACCCCGCGACCGAGGTTGCGATCCGCTACGGCGCGTTCATCAACGCGATCATCGCGTTTGTCGTCATCGCCTTCGTGGTCTGGCAGCTCTCGAAGATGTTCATCAAGGAGGCGCCGGCTGCCGAGGTCAAGACCTGTCCGTTCTGCAAGGAGCCGAACGCCCCCGACGCGACGAAGTGCCGCGCCTGCGCCAGTCAGATCTGACGCCTCGCGAGCGCGACCTCGGGGTTGGTCGCGCCTGATCCTGCGGAGTACGATGCGCGCGTCCCGTCATCGGTGACACGTACGGGGCCCGTCGACGGCGCGATCGGGTCGCGCCGAGATGCAAGGGCCCGCGATGTCGCCAGCGATCGGGCAGGAGTACGTGTTATGGCCACCGTGACGTTCGACCACGTCTGGAAGCGCTTCGGCGACTTCAGCGCCGTGAAGGATCTCAACCTCGAGATCGGGGACGGCGAGTTCATGGTCCTGGTGGGCCCCTCGGGCTGCGGCAAGACGACCAGCCTGCGCATGATCGCCGGGCTCGAAGAGGTCTCCGACGGCAACCTCAAGATCGGTGACCGGGTCGTCAACGACATCGCCCCGAAGGATCGCGACATCGCGATGGTCTTCCAGAGCTACGCGCTCTACCCGCACATGTCCGTCTACGACAACATGGCTTTCGGCCTGAAGCTGCGCAAGGTCGCCAAGTCGGACATCGATCGGCGGGTCAAGGACGCCGCGCGCATCCTCGGCCTCGAGAACCTCCAGAAGAAGCCGCGGGAGCTGTCCGGCGGCCAGCGCCAGCGCGTTGCGCTCGGCCGGGCGATCGTCAGGGAGCCGGCGGTGTTCCTCATGGACGAGCCGCTCTCGAACCTCGACGCCAAGCTGCGCGTGCAGACCCGCGCCGAGATCGCGCGGCTCCACCAGCGCCTCGGCACGACCACGGTCTACGTGACCCACGACCAGGTCGAGGCGATGACGATGGGCACGCGCATCGCGGTCATGGACAAGGGCGAGCTGCAGCAGGTGGGCGCGCCGCAGGACCTGTACGACAGCCCGCGCAAGCTGTTCGTCGCGGGGTTCATCGGCAGCCCCGCCATGAACTTCGTCAACGTCGAGCGCGACGGCGACTTCGTGAAGGGCGACGGCATGGCTTTCCCGATTCCGACTCGCTACCGCAGCGGGATGGATGGCACGAGCACGCTCGTAGCGGGCTTCCGGCCGGAGCACCTCGAGCTCGGCGAGCTGCCGAACTCGGCCACGATCCGGGCGAAGGCCGACGTCGTCGAGTTCCTCGGTGACGAGGAGCTGCTCCACGTCTCGGTCCAGGGTCACGAAGGCGACGTGGTCGCGGTCGTCAGCTCGGAGAACCGGGTCAAGCCGGGCGACGTGCTCGACCTGAAGCTCCCGCTGGAGAAGCTGCACCTGTTCGACCAGGGGACGGGCGACTCCGTCGCGTGGTCGCAGGCCGCGGCAGCCGCCTGAGGCGGCAACTGGCGATCAGTCTTTAGGCCAGCTCGCCGCTGAGCTGGGCGAGGGCACGAGCGAACGCCGTTCGCGGCGTATCCGGGCCGAACGGCGAGCCTGCGATGGCCGCGTCGACGTCGAGGCTGCCCTCGTGCACGGCGTGCGCCAGCTCGGCAAGGCGCCGGAACGCGGCGAGCTGGTCCTCGACGAACGCGCGGCCGCCGATCGCACCGTGGCCGGGCACGACCGCGCCGGTCGCGCGGGGGAGCAGCTGCTCCACGGTGGCCGGCCACTCCAGCGGGAAGCTGTCGCCGAAGCTCGGCGGGGCGCCCTCCTCGAGGAGGTCGCCCGCGAACAGGACATCCGCGTCCGGGATCACGATGGCGATGTCGCCGTCCGTATGCGCTCGGCCGTGGTAGCTGAGCTCGACGACGCGATCGCCGACCTCGATCGTCGCGCGCTCCTCGAACGTCCGCTCCGGCGGGTCGATGACGACTTCGCGGACCTCGGCGGCGATCTCGGGCAGCTCCCGCGCGACCTCCTCGATCATCCCCGGGCCATCCCTCAGGAGCTGCTCGGCGGCCCGGACATGGCCCCAGATGGTCGCGGGCCGGAAGACGCTGTTGCCGAATGAATGGTCGAAGTGCCAGTGCGTGTCGACCACGACCGAGACCGGTTCGCGCGTCAGCTCGCGCAGCTCGGCCGCGATCTCGCGGGCCTGTGCGGGCGTGGAGCGCGTGTCCACGAGCAGCACGTCACGGCCGCCCAGCACGACGCCGATCTGCTGGTCGAAGAACTGGAAGCGACGCGTGAACACGCGGTCGCCGATCTCCTGCCACGCCATCGGGGGCGATGGTATCGGCGCTGGAACGCCTTAATCGACCGGGCGCTGGCGTAGGCTGCGCGCCGATGAACGCCGGCGCGCGGGTCGACCACCTGGCGGCGCGCGACGGCACGCCGCTCCTGGTCCGGCACTGGCCGGTGGCCACGGGCGAGCCGTGGGCGACGATGCTCCTGGTCCATGGCCTGGCCGAGCACTCGGGCCGGTACGAGCACGTCGGCGCCCAGCTCGCCGAGGCGGGCATCGACACCCATGCGTTCGATCAGCGCGGCTTCGGGGGATCAGGCGGGCCGAGGGCCTCCATCGACCGCTGGTCGCAATACCACGACGACCTCGAGGAGCGGCTCGTGGCCCTCCGCTCGATCGCCCCCGGGCGACCCGTGATCCTCTTCGGTCACTCGCTCGGTGGGCTGATCTCGCTGGGCTACGTGCTCGATGGGCGTGCTTGCCCCGACCTCCTCATCCTCTCGGCGCCGGCGATCGGCGCGACGGTCCCCCTGTGGCAGCGCCTGCTCGTCGGGTCGCTGCGGCGGGTGGCGCCGGGCATGCTCCTGAGCAACCGCCTGGACACCAACGACCTTTCGAGCGACCCCGAAGTGCGGGAGCGATACGTGTCCGACCCGCTGAACCAGCACAAGTCGACGGTCAGGTTCGCCCACGCGGCGTTCGGCGAGCAGCGGCGCGTCGCCGCGGCACTCGATCGGCTCTCGCTGCCGACGCTGGTCGTGCACGGCGAGCTCGACCGGCTCGTCCCCACACGAACGAGCGCGGCGCTCGAGGGCCGGCCGGGCGTGACCCGGCGCGTGTACCCGGAGACGCGGCACGAGCTGCACAACGAGCCGGTGGGGCACGGCGAGGTCGAGGACATCGTCGCCTGGGTGCGCGACAGGGTCAGCCACATGCCTGCGGTACCATCCGGGGCAACTGAAGACCGCCTCCGGGGAGCGCCGACGCGCTGAGAGTGTGGCCCGACCACAGACCCGCGGAACCTGATCCGGCTCGTACCGGCGAAGGAAGCAGGCCCAGGCTCGAATGCGCCGTTCTCCCGACGGAGGGCGGCGTCCTCGCCTCTGGAGGGAGCTCAGTGCACGGAAGCCAGCGTCCATGACCACCGTCGATCGAGTGCAGGCACCGTCTCCGACATCGCCGTTCGACGCTTGGCGGACGCGCGATATCGTCGTCGCGGCCGTCATCGGGGTCGTGTTCGGCGTCGTGTTCTTCGCCTGGAACCAGCTCTATGCCGGGCTCGACGCTGTGACCAAGCCGTTCTCCGACGTGATCTATGGCATGTGGCTGGTGCCGGCGATCCTGGCGCCGCTCGTCATCCGCAAGCCCGGCGCCGCGCTGTTCGCCGAGATGGCAGGGGCGGGGGTGTCGGCGCTGCTCGGCAGCCAGTGGGGTCCGGACACGCTGCTGTCCGGGTTCGTGCAGGGCGCCGCCGCAGAGCTCGTGTTCGCGTTCGTCGGCTACCGCCGGTGGTCGTTCCCGGTCGTTGCCGTGGCCGCCATCGCTTCCGCGCTGGCCGCGTGGGCCCACGACTGGGTCCTCTACTACGCCGACGTCTCGCTCGGGTTGCAGCTGTTGAGGCTCTCGTTCATGGCGCTCTCGGCGGTCGTCATCGCCGGGCTCGGCTCGCTCGCGCTGGAGCGGTCGCTGCGCCGCACAGGCGTGCTCGATCGCTTTGGCGCCGCGAGAGGCTCCACGGGCTGAGCGGCACACCGACGGCCACGCCGCCGAGGTCGATTCGGGCGGCGGGCGCGGCTTTCACCTACGCCGGGAGCCCGCGACCGGCGTTCCGGGACCTCGAGCTCGAGGTCGAACCGGGGGCCGTGCTGCTGGTCGTCGGCCCGTCCGGCTCGGGCAAGAGCACCCTGGCGCGGGCCGTTGCGGCCCTCCTTCCGGGCCAGTTCCCGGGGGAGTGGCAGGGCTCGCTGCGTCTCGACGACGTCGAGCTCGCCCGCGAGGACGGTGCCGAGCTCGAGGCTGACCCGCCGATCACCACCGCCGGCCTCGGCGCCGGGATCGTGCTCCAGGACCCGGCGAGCCAGCTCGTCATGGAACGGGCCGGCGATGACGTCGCATTCGGGCTGGAGAACCTCGCCTGGCCGCGCGGGACCATGCGGCCGCGGGTCGCGGAGGCGCTTGCGGGCGTCGGGCTCGTTGGCTTCGAGGAGCGCCGCTCGACCCGGCTCTCGGGCGGCGAGCAGCAGCGGCTCGCCATCGCCGGCGTGCTCGCACCCGGGCCTGGCGTGCTCGTCCTTGACGAGCCGACGGCGCAGCTCGACCCGTCGGGCGCCGCGGCAGTGTTCCGAGTGCTCGGCTCGATTCGAGAGCGACGAGCCGCGACGGTCGTGCTCGTCGAGCATCGGGCCTCGCTCGCGTGGCCGCTCGCCGACCTCGTCCTCGCCCTCGACGACGACGGCCGCCCGATCGATGTCGGGCCGCCGACGGACGTCCTCGCGAGGTCCGGCAAGAAGCTCGAGCGCGCCGGCATCTGGCTTCCCGATGTGGTGGCAGGGCCGCCTGGCGAGAACCCGACACGGACGAAGGCCACGAAGGGCGCTGCGGCGACGAGCGACGGCTCGGCGTCGAAACGTGTCCTCGGCCCGACGACCGTGCTCGACGTGACCGAGCTGCGTTTCGGCTTCGCTCCCGGGGCATCGGTGCTGCGTTCCGTCGACCTGGCGATCTCGCCGGGCGAGCGGGTCGCCCTCGTCGGTCCGAACGGGAGCGGCAAGACCACGCTGCTGCGGCTCGGCCTCGGGCTGCTCAAACCCGCGGCCGGCGCAGTCCGCCTCGGCGGCCGCGACCCGCGCCGGCTGCCGCCGGTCCAGCTGGCCCGTCTCGCAGGCTACGTCGTCCAGGACCCCGAGCTGGGGTTCCTCGGTGAATCCGTGCAGGAAGAAGTGGAGATGGGCCTGGAGCCCGAGCAGGTTCGGTACGCCCATGACCTGGCCCAGCGCCTCCGGCTGCCGCTGGAGGAGTTCGCAGAGCGCAGCCCGTACCGCCTCTCGGGCGGCGAGCAGCGCCGGCTCTCGCTCGTGACCGGCCTCGCGCGCCGACCGCTCCTGCTCGCGCTCGACGAGCCCACGTTCGGCCAGGACCGGCGGGGGCATGAGGCGCTCGTGGCGGCGCTCGATGAGCTGGTCGGGGAGGGGAGCGCGGTCCTTGCCGCGACCCACGACGAACGCTTCGTCCGTGACGCGACGGATCGGCGAGTCGAGCTGGCAGATGGCTGGATCGCCGCCGACGAGCCGCTCGATCCCCGGAAGGCCGCCTCGTGACCGCCGCAACGATTCTCGCCCCCGAGATCGGCCCCGCGCAGCGCGAGAGCGTGCTCGGCCGCACGAACCCGCTCGTGAAGCTCGGGATCGCGCTCGTCTGGCTGGTCGGGCTCGGGCTCACCCTCGACGTTCGCCCGCCGCTGATCCTGGCGCTGATCGCGCTCGTCGCGGCGATGGAGCTCGGCTCGATCCACCCGGACACCCTGGCCCGGCGACTCGCGCCGCTCGCGCTCGCGGCGATCCTGATCGCCCTCACCAACCTGTTGTTCTCGACGCACAACCCGGATCCCGCGGCGACCGAGGTGCTCCGCATCGGACCTCTGCGGATCACGCAGGAGGCGCTCGAGGCGGCCGCGGGCCTCGGGGCGAGGGTCGTCTCGATCGTCAGCGTCGGCGCGGTCTTCGCGCTCACCACCGACGCGACGTACCTGGTCGACTCGCTGGTCCAGCTGGGCCACGTCTCGCCCCGCTTCGCCTACGGCCTGCTCGCCGCCTACCAGGCGGTGCCGCGTCTCGCCGACGACCTCACCACGCTGCGCGGGGCGCGCCGCCTGCGCGGCCTCCGGGAGTGGGACCCGCGCCTCCTCATCGGGCTGCTCGTGCGCGCGATCCGGCACGCCGACCAGCTGTCGATCGCGATGGACGCCCGCGGCTTCGGCGCCGGCCCCCGGACCTCCTATCGACTCGTCAGCTGGATGCGCCTGGACGCGAGCGTCGGTGGCGCCGCGCTCGTGATCCTGATCGTGACGTTGCTCGTCTCGCGCTGAGGCCGCTCGCCAACACCGGGCGACAGCGCTTCACCCGGAGCAGGTCTCGCCGAGCAGCGAAGCCAGCTCCGCGAGCGTCGGCACCACCACCGCAGCCCCGGCCGCGCGCAGGTCTTCCTCGCTCACCGCCGAGCCGGCCGTCACGCCAATGGGCGTCATCCCGGCAGCGCGCGCCGCGCGGACGTCCCACGTCGAGTCGCCCACCGCCCAGGCCTTCTCCGGCCCCATGCCGAGGCGCTGTGCCGCCAACAGCAGGAGGTCCGGCGCCGGCTTGGCATGCTCGACGTGGCTTCCGTCGACGATCATCGGCTCCCGCTCCAGCCCGAGCGCCGCTACGGAGCCACGGACCTGCTGGGCGCGGCTCGACGTCGCGATGAGCCACTTCGCGCCACAGCGCCCGGCCGCGGCCAACGTCTCCGCCAGCCCGGGCAGCGGACGCGGCCGGGCGTTCCGGCGGTCGAACGCCGCGCCGGCGGCGTGGTCGATCGATTCCACCTCGTCGTCGGAGAGCGACCGCCCCGCCATCTCGGCGATCTCGCGAGCGAGCCGCTTGCCGTCCATCCCGATCATCGGCCCAACCTCGTGGGCCGTGGTCTCGAAGCCCGCCTGGCCGAGCGCCTCGATCCAGCCTTCGATGCGGGCGCGCACGGTGTCGACCAGCGTGCCGTCGAGGTCGAAGATCAGGCCGTCGGGGCGCGGCAGGTCGTGGAGCACGGGACCTCCGGAGTGGGCAGCGGTTCCGTCGATCGAACCTGATCGGACTGGCCCGAAACGACGCAGTGCGCGAGAATGGTGCCCGGACCCTGCGATTCGCGCGCCCTTCCGGCGTTGCGCCCTCGAAATCCGGCACCAGTCCGGCCTCGACACCCGGAGGAGACTTCCAGTGACCGACCTCGTGGAGCGGGTCAAGACACACCAGCAGTTCATCGGCGGCGAGTGGGTCGACAGCGCCAGCGGCAAGACGCTCGACGTCGAGAACCCGGCCAACGGGCAGGTCATCGCCAGCGTGCCGGCGTCCGATACCGAGGACGTCGACCGGGCGGCCAAGGCGGCGGCGAAGGCGTTCGAGACGTGGCAGAAGACGACGCCGGCGGAGCGCATGACCGCCCTGCTCAAGCTCGCCGACGCGATCGACGCGAACGCCGAGGAGCTGGCTAAGCTCGAGTCGGCCCATGCCGGCAAGCCGATCAACGTGGCCGCGGTCGACATCCCGGTCGTCGCGGACAACCTGCGCTTCTTCGCCGGTGCCGCGCGCAACCTCGAGGGCAAGGCGGCGAACGAGTACATCGCGGACCGGACGTCGATCGTCCGGCGCGAGCCGGTCGGGGTCGTCGCCTCGATCGCGCCCTGGAACTACCCGCTGATGATGGCCGGCTGGAAGATCGGGCCGGCGCTCGCCGCCGGGAACACTGTCGTCCTCAAGCCCTCTGCGCGGACGCCGCTGACCGCGATCAAGCTCGGCGAGCTCGCCGCCGACATCCTTCCGGCCGGCGTCCTCAACGTGATCACCGGCACCGGCGATGCCATCGGCCCGGCGCTCGTCGCGCACCCGAAGGTCGGGATGATCTCGCTCACCGGCGACACCGACACGGGCAAGAAGATCGCCAAGGTCGCGGCGGACGCCGTCAAGCGGCTCCACCTGGAGCTCGGCGGCAAGGCCCCGGTCATCGTCTTCGACGACGCCGATCTCGACCTCGTCGCCGAGACCCTGCGCTTCGCCGGCTACTGGAACTCAGGACAGGACTGCACCGCCGCCACGCGCGTCATCGCCGGACCGAAGGTGTACGACGCTTTCGTGTCGAAGCTCACCGATCAGGTCAAGGAAATGAAGTGGGGCGACCCCTCGACCGGTGACGAGCTCGAGATGGGCTCACTGATCTCGAAGAGCCAGGTCGACCGTGTTGCCGGTATGGTCGATCGGGCCAAGGAGGAGGGCGGCGTCGAGGTCACCACCGGTGGCAGCCGGCCCAGCCTCGGGGCGTCGTACTACCAGCCGACGGTCGTCACCGGGCCGGACCAGAAATCGGAGATCGTCCAGGACGAGGTGTTCGGGCCGGTGGTGACGGTCCAGCGCTTCTCGGACGAGGACCAGGCGATCGACTGGGCTAACGACGTCCGGTTCGGGCTCGCGGCCTCGGTATGGACCTCGGACATCGGCCGGGCGATGCGGGTGGCCAAGGCGATCCAGTTCGGCACGGTCTGGATCAACGACCACTTCACGCTCGCCTCCGAGATGCCCCACGGTGGCTTCAAGGAGTCGGGCTACGGCAAGGACCAGTCGATGTACGCGATCGAGGACTACACGATCGTCAAGCACGTGATGCTCCGGATCTGATCCGGGCAGGGCCCCGCACAGGCGCCCAGCCGAACGTGATTACCCGGAGCGATGAGTAGCGCGTCCTCACGCGTGCTGGACGCGATTTCATCAACCACGGGTATGAACTCGGCTCATTCATCACCGCGAGAGATGAACGCGCCCGATCACAACGGAAATCGGCTCTACTCATCGCCCTGAGTGATCACGTCCTCAGCGCAAGGCTGCCCGAACCTCGCCGAGGCGGGACATCGTCTCGAGGTCGAACGGGTTGCGGAAGATCCAGATGGCCTCGGCGATGCCGAGCGCCTCGAACCGGCGGACGTAGTCGGCGACGACCTCGGCCGGGCCGGCGGCGTTCAGCCCACGCGGCGTGCCGTCGGAGCCGACGCGGCCACGGATGCCGTGCCGGTCCTCGACGGTCTCATACGCCTTTCGTGCGTCCGATTCGGACGTGCGAATCACCACTTCCATCGTGACCGTGCGCTCGATCGCTTCGAACGGCCGGCCGATCTCCTCGCAGCGCTGCCGCAGGACGTCCGACGTCTCGGCGATCCGTGCCGGCTCGCCGTAGCCGTTCCACAGGTCGGCATGCCGCGCCGTGGTGCGGAGCGTCTTCTCGCGCCCGGAGCCGCCGATCAGGATCGGAAGCCGCGGCTGGATCGGGCGCGGCAGGCACAGTGCGTCGACCATCGAGTAGAAGCGCCCGTTATGGGTCACCTGCTCACCCGCGAGCAGCCGCTCGATGAGGCCGATCGACTCCTCGAGCCGGTCGAGCCGCTCGCCGAAGCCCGACCCGAAGTCGAGCCCGAAGGCCTCGTGCTCGCGGTCGAACCAGCCGCCGCCGATGCCCAGGATGAGCCGCCCGCTCGACACGTGATCGAGGGTGGTCGCGAGCTTCGCGGTCAAGCCCGGATTGCGGAACGTGTTGGCGGCGACGAGGAGCCCGAGGCGAGCGGTCGTCGTTAGTGGCGCCAGCGCCGCAAGGCTCGTCCAACCCTCGAGCTTGCTGTCGTGCCAGTCGCCCTCGTCTGCGAGGAGGTGATCGTCGAGCCAGAGGGTGTCGAAACCGGCGCGCTCCGCCGCCAGGCACGCGTCGCGAAGGGACGGCCAATCCGTCCGCTGGATCCAGTAGGCCGCGCCGAATCGCACCGCCGTATCGTACGGAGGTGAGCGTCGCGCCCGCGGTCCAGGCGGAGATGCAGACGGCCGTGCTCGAGTGGTACGGGGAGAACGCTCGCGACCTCGCCTTCCGTCGAACGACCGATCCGTGGTCGGTCCTCGTCTCCGAGGTCATCGCCCAGCAGACGCAGGCAGCCCGCGCGGCTGAGGCATGGACCCGCTTCATCGCCCAGTTCCCGACGCCGGCCGCGCTCGGTTCCGCCTCGCCCGCGACGGTCATCCGGGCCTGGCGCGGCCTCGGCTACGACCGGCGAGCCGTGGCGCTTCGAGCGGCTGCCATCGCCATCGTCGACGATCACGGCGGGCGCGTGCCGGACACGTTCGACGAGCTCGTTCGGCTGCCCGGCGTCGGGCCGTACACCGCCCGCGCGGTCCTCGCGATCGCGTTCAACCGGCCGGTGGCGGCGCTCGACACGAACATCCGGCGGGTGCTCGCTCGGGCATTCGTCGGCGACGACGATGTGCCGCCCCGAGCATTCCAGGCGTTGGCCGACGGGTACGTGCCTCCTGGTCGCGCGTCGAGCTGGACACACGCCCTCATGGACGTCGGTGCCGCGTTCTGCCGGGCGCGAGATCCACGCTGCGACGCTTGCCCGCTCCTCGCTTTCTGCCCCTATGCGTCGCAGACCCGTGCTGTTCGGGCCACCGAATCTGCGCCGGCGCACCCTGTGCCCAAGCGACCGTCTCCCAGGTTCGAATCGACGACTCGGTGGCTCCGCGGCCGGATCCTCGATCGACTTCGGGACGCGCCCGACGGGCGCTGGGTCACGTTCGACGGCCCGATCGGCAACCATGACGTCGAGGCTGTCCTCAACGCCCTTGGCGACCTCGCTCGGGACGAGATGGTCGAGCTCGACGACTCCGGCCATCGGACTCGCCTCCGAAGCGTGGGATGACACTCCGGCCGGCCGGCATGTTGATCGGCGCAGCCGTCAGCCTGGCCGGCTGCAGCATCGACGTCGACGAATGGAACGTCGCGTGCGGCCTCCTCGACGCGGCGACGTGCCGGCCCGTCGCTGCGCTCGCGCTGAACAACCTCGGCTGGCGGCATCCCGCCCGGCCCCAGGGCACGATCACCGTCGGGGCTCGTGACTGTCCACGGAACGGGGCATGGCCGGTCTGGGCCGACCCGTCGCAGTGCTGGCAGGTGGAGATCCCGCTCGACCCAGGCCCCGAAAAGGCGTGCATGGTCATCGCGCGGCGATCGCAGCTCGGCGGCTACGGGCAGGTCGCGGGCGACACCTACGGACTACCGCCGAGCAACGAGACGCGAGGCTGCCCCGCGTAGCTCGTCGACGCTCACCATCGGATGACCCTCGGCTACGCTTCGATCGTGCGCACGTCCCCGATGCCGGCCGCGGCCGAACCAGTAACCCCATTGCCTGCCGATGACCCGGAGCTTTTCGGACTCGATCTGCGCGGGCTGCGCCGGCGCTGGGCCGCGACGGCGGCGCTGCCGCCGATCGGCGCGGAGCGGATGACCGGAGCGGACAAGCTGGCGCAGGCGCTGGGCGTGCCCGGTCAGCGACTGATGGAGCACGCGGGCGTGGCGGTGGCCGCGGCGGTCAAGGCCATCGCGGAGGCGACCGAGCGGTGGCGGAAGGGTCCGATCCTGATCCTCTGCGGCCCCGGCAACAACGGTGGCGACGGCTTCGTCGCGGCGCGCCATCTCGCCCGGGCGGGCGCACAAGTGGCGGCGGTCCTCGTGTCGTCGAATGCCAATCCATCGACAGCCGACGCGACCCGGAACTGGAACCGGCTCGACAACGAACCACGGGTCAGCCGAATCCACGTCTCGACCGGGCTCGAGCTGAAGGTCCTCGCCAAGGACGTCGATCGCGCGTCGGTCGTCGTCGATGGCCTGCTCGGCACCGGCGTGCATGGCGAGCTGCGCGACCCGATCCGGTCCGCGGTCGAGCTCATCCTGCGGGCCCGTGCGGCGAAGGTCCCGATCGTCGCTGTCGACACGCCGACGGCGGTCGACCTGACCTCGGGCGACCCGAGCGAGCCGGTCGTCCACGCCGACCTGACGGTCACCTTCCATCGACCGAAGACCGGCCTGCTCACGCGTCGAGGCGCCGCGCTGGCGGGCAAGGTGCTGGTGGCGCCGATCGGCATCCCGCGCGAGGCAGATCGTGGCTGATCAGACCCGCTCCGTCGGCTGGCGCGAGGTGCTCACCGTGGCGGCCGTCGCGGTGGGCGTCGTGCTGGGAGCGGCGATTCTCACCTCCGCCCTGCCCACCGATGCCCAACGCGTGATCTTCCACACCCCGCTCGCGATCGTGATCCTCGTCGTCGGGACCGGCTTCGTCCTGTGGCGGATCGCGACGCGACGCCCGCCCGAGCCCTGACGCCAGGTCCTGACGCAAAGCGATGGGGTCATGGGAGGAGGTCGAGACAAGGGTCGCAGTGTCCAGCGGGAGGGCGCCGTCAGCGCCGCGGACCACTGAGCCGGCCTGGCGGCGGGAGGCGCTGCGTGCGCTCGCCGATGAGCGCTTCGACGTCCTGATCGTCGGTGGCGGGATCGTTGGCGCGGGGGCGCTGCTGGACGCGACGAGCCGCGGGCTCCGTGCTGCGCTGGTCGAGCAGCGCGACATCGCGTCGGGCACCTCGGGGCGCAGCTCGCGCCTGATCCATGGCGGCCTGCGCTACCTGGAGCAGCTGCGCTTCGGCCTGGTGTACGAGGCGCTCCAGGAGCGGGCGCGGCTTCTGCGGCTCGCGCCGCATCTCGTCACCCTCGAGCCGTTCCTGTTCCCGATCTACGGCATCCCGCTGCTCCAGCAGGGCTTCTACGGCAGCGGCATCTTCCTGTACGACCTGCTCGGAGCGCGGCGGGACGGCGGGTTCGCGAAGCACCTCCGGCCGGCGAGCGCGATCGAGTACGCGCCCGAGCTGCGGCGCCGCGGCCTGACCGGCGGGATCATCTACCACGACGGGGTCGAGGACGACGCTCGGTTGGCCCTCGCGGTGCTGCGGACCGCGCTGGCGGGCGGCGCCGTGGCGGGGACGCGGGTTCACGCCGAGAAGCCGCTCCTCGACGGCGAGCGCCTTGTCGGGGCCACGGTGCGTGACCTGCTCGGGGGCGAGCGGTTCGAGATCCGGGCCGAGCGGGTCATCGACGCCACGGGCGTCTGGGCAGCCGACCCGGAAGCGAGATTCGCCGAGCTTGGTGGCGGCGGGGAGTTCATCCCGAGCCGCGGCTCGCACATCGTGATCCGGCGCGATCGACTACCCGCCGAAGGCGGCTTGACGCTGCGCACCCCGGGCCGGGTCGTGTTCATCATCCCGTGGCCGGGCCACTGGATCATCGGCACGACCGACCACGCCGACTCGCGCAAGCCGGAGGCCGTCTCTGCCCCGGAGGCCGACATCGACGAGCTGCTCGAGACGGTCAACCGGCAGATCGAGGTCGACCTGACCCGGGGCGACATCGTGGGCACATACGCGGGCATGCGCCCGCTCGTCGGCGACCCCGGCGGCTCGACCGTGAAAGCCTCGCGCGAGCATCGTGTCGCCGCCGACGCGAGCGGCCTCGTCCGGATCTCGGGCGGCAAGTACACGACATATCGGGTCATGGCCCGCGACGTCGTCGACGCGTCGCTCGGCAAGACCGAGGCGAAGCGGCGTCGATCGGGGACCGCCGACCTGCCGCTCATCGGCGCGGCGTCATTGGGCGAGCTGGCCGAGATCGCGGCGAGCCTGGAGCGACCCCTGCGCGATGCCGCGGCGGCCCGCGGCGAGACGAGAGCGACGTGGCCGGGGCGAGTCGCGCGGAGGCTCGCGGATCGCTACGGGCGCGAGGCGCCGAACGTGCTGGCCCTCGCTCGCGAGCGGAACCTCGCCGCGCCCCTCGGCGAGCGGGTCGACCACCTCCAGGCCGAGGTGGCGTGGGCGGCCAGGCACGAGCTCGCGCTCTCGCTCGACGACGTGCTTGCGCGGCGGATGCGCCTGGCCCAGGAGCTGCCGGACCGGGGCGCGTCGATCGCGCCCGGCGTCGCCGCGGTGATGGGCGCCGAGCTGGGCTGGGACAAGCGGCGCCAGAACACCGAGGTCAAGCGCTACCTCGAGTCGGCCCGGCGCGAGTACGGCGTCCCGTGGGCGACGACCGGCTGATCCTCGCCCTCGACCAGGGCACCACATCCTCGCGGGCGATCGCGTTCGGGCGAGACGGCCGCCCGGTTGCCGTCGCCCAGCAGTCATTCGAACAGAGGTTCCCGTCGCCGGGCCACGTGACGCACGACCCGGAGGCGATCTGGTCGAGCCAGCTCGCGGTCGCGCAGCAGGTTGTACGCGAGGTCGGCGGCGCGCACCGGATCGCCGCGGTCGGGATCACGAACCAGCGCGAGACGACGATCGTCTGGGATCGTTCCACGGGCGCGCCGATCGCCGATGCGATCGTGTGGCAGTCGCGGATCACGGCGCCCGCATGCGAGCGGCTGCGCGCCGCCGGCCACGAGCCGCTGTTCCGGGCCCGAACCGGACTGCCCCTCGATGCGTACTTCAGCGGCCCCAAGATCGCGTACATCCTCGACGCCGTGCCCGGCGCCCGCTCCCGTGCCGAATCGGGCGAGCTCGCCTTCGGCACCGTGGATTCGTTCCTCCTCTGGCGCCTCACCGGCGGCACGGCACGCGCCGGCGCGCTCCACGCTACCGATGTCTCGAACGCCAGCCGCACCCTCCTCGTCGACATCCACCGCCTCGCCTGGGACGACGAGCTGCTGTCCCTCGTCGGCGTGCCCCGCCCCGTGCTCCCCGAGATCCGCCCGACGTCCGGCCTCCTCGGCGAGACTTCACCGGATCTGTTCGGCCGGCCGATCCCGATCGCCGCGCTCGCCGGCGACCAGCAGGCGGCGACGTTCGGCCAGGCCTGCTTCCGGGCGGGCCAGGCCAAGAACACCTATGGCACGGGCGCGTTCCTGCTGCTCAACACCGGCGAGAGCCCGCGCGGCTCCGCCAACGGGCTGCTCACGACCGTGGGCTGGCAGCTCGCGCCGGGCGGGCCGGTGACCTACGTGCTCGAAGGATCGGTCTTCTCGGCGGGCTCGGCGGTTCAGTGGCTGCGCGACGGCCTCAAGGCCATCGCCGCGGCGCCGGACATCGAGGCGCTCGCCGCCTCGGTGGAGGACACCGGCGGCGTCTATCTCGTGCCCGCGTTCACCGGCCTCGGCGCGCCGTACTGGGACCCGACCGCCCGGGGCACGATCGTCGGGATCACGCGCGGCACCGGGCTGGCCGAGCTTGCCCGGGCAACCCTCGTCCTCGAGGCCATGGCCGCGGACGCCGGGGAGCGGCTGGAGACGCTTCGCGTCGACGGCGGGGCGGCGGCGAACGACTTCCTGCTCCAGCTCCAGGCGGACCTTCTCGGCGTACCGATCGAGCGGCCGGTCGTCGCCGAGACGACGGCGCTCGGCGCGGCCTACCTCGCCGGGCTGGCGATCGGCTACTGGGACGGGCTCGACGACATCGAGCGGAAGTGGGCGCTCGAGCGCCGATTCGAGCCGTCGATGTCGGCGGACAAGCGTCGATCGATGCTGCACGGCTGGCATCGGGCGGTCGAACGCGCACGAGGCTGGATCGAGCCCGGCTGACCAGTACGAAATCGAGGGCTAGGCAGATTCCTGAGACTGGTTTATGCTCCGCGCGCCCAATGTCACGGCACGGCCGTGACGGCGAATACGCGAAGACCACCACGAACCGGACTCCTCTCACGGCTGACGCGAGACCCGAGCGGGATCGCAGGGGTCGGACCGAGAGGAGTTCTTTTGTACAGCGACAAGACCCTGACCTGCGCGGATTGCGGACAGCAGTTCGTTTTCACCGCGTCCGAGCAGGACTTTTACGCCCAGCGTGGCTTCACCGAGCCGCGACGTTGCCCGACTGACCGAGCCGCCCGCAAGGCTGCCCGCCAGTCCAGCGGCGCCGGTTACTCGTCGGGCTACGGCGATGCCGGCAGCTACGGCGGCGGCGGTGGTGGTGGCTACAGCTCCGGTGGCGGCTACAGCTCGGGCGGCTACGACCGTGGCCCGCGCGAGATGTTCAGCGCCACCTGCTCGAACTGCGGCAACGAGGCGCGTGTCCCGTTCCGCCCGACGAGCGGCAAGCCCGTCTACTGCTCCGACTGCTTCCGCACGATGCGGGGCTAGGCGAGACCCCAAGACACATTCAAGCACTCCTCTCGGCACGCGGATCGCACGAAGATCCGCGGCACCAGAGCAAGTACCAGGAGACCCGGGTTGTCAGCCGACCCGGGTCTTTCGATTCCCGGCTCAGTCAGCGTCGGCAAATGTCAATCGATCCGACTCGACACGCTCGGCCAGCTGTCGTGCGTACTCCGCGGCGTCGTAATGACCCAGCGATCTGGCGATCAGCCCGTCGTCGATCGTCCATTCCTCGTAGCCGGAGATGTGAACCGCCTTGCCGGTGCCACCCGGCCCGGTGTTCGTGCCGGTAAACGTCCAATGAAACTCGACGCGAGGGCCGTCGATGACGAGATCGTCGCAATAGACCTGCATGTCCGGCAAAGCCGTGTAAAAGCCTTGGGCGGTTGCGGCGATGGCGTCCCGTCCGACCGCCGGAGCGCCATCGTTTACCGCGAGCGAGCCATAGGGCGCGAAATGCGCCGCGACGCGTTTCGGATCCATGCTCCGCCACGCCGCCGCATAGTCCTCGGCGAACCTCCGCAGCGCGGCTTCATCGACCGACACGATTTGGCCTCCTCCTCGTTGAGCGTTCGCCAATGTCACCTGGGAGCGGCGTTCGCGGCGGCCATTCGTCGGCCGCGACATCCGGCACAACCGTTTCGCGGAGGCCGACCAGCTGATAGACCTCGACCGGTATTGACTTGCCCTTCAGCTCGGGTGATCCAAGCGGCCGCACGATCGCCCACTCTTTGATCAGGTTGTAGGTGCTGGCGCTGATAACAACACTCCCCTCGGCGGCCCATGTCTGGAGGCGCGCCGCGAGATTCGTCGTGTCCCCGATTGCGGAGTAGTTCCTGATCTCCGCCGCGCCGATGTTGCCCACGAGAGCGGGGCCGCTGTTGAGCCCGACCCGGAACCGGGGCTGGGCGGTCGCGCTAGGTAGGTCCTTGACAGCCTGTTGGATGGCCAGGGCGGCACGACCTGCCCGCATGGCATGGTCGGGCTGCGCCCGCGGCGCGTTCCAGATCGCCATCACTGCGTCGCCCATGAATTGGACGACGGTCCCACCCTCTGCAAGCACGATCGGCACGGCTGCCCCGAAAGCGGCGTTGAGCATTGCCACTACCTCGGTTGGTGCCCTGCGTTCCGAGTACGCGGTATAGCCGCGCAGATCGGCGAACAGCACCGTCACCTCCACCTCTATGCCGCCCAGCGCAGCGCGCTCCGGATCCTCGATGAGGCTGCTCGCCACGTCCGGCGAGAGGTACTGGTGAAGGAGCTGGTCGACACGCTTGTGCAACGCGCTGGCGAGCCGCCCCTGGGCAAACGCAAGCCGCTGTGACCGTTCGAGCAGGTACGCCCCGGCGCACGCCGCAACGACCGTTGCGGCCACGATGAATGTCTGGAGGACCAGCTGCGGCCCGAGCCCGACTGCGGCGGCGAACACGAGGAAGAGGATGCAGTAGGCAGCGCCGGCCGCGACGGAGCCTACGAATGGATGGCGCGTCACCGTGAAGCCGAAGACCGCAGTCAGCATGATGCCCGGCATCGCATAGACCCCGAAGATCCGGTTGACGACGGCGAGCGCCAGCACCGCGACGCATGCCGCGAGCTGCTGCCCGAGCCCGATCGCGTCTCGGCGACGTTGGGTCACCGCCCAGTGGCTCAACCCGGCGCACGTGAGCAGAAGCGCGACCATCACCCCGGAGATGAGCCACGTCGGGCCTGGCGCCATGCCGACCGCAGGGGGCCCGATGAGCGCGACGAGCACCCAAACCACGACCGCGCCAAGGCTCGCGGTACGGACGCGCCGAACTCCCTCGGCCCCGTCCGCCTCCTGATAGGACCGCTCCAGCTCAGGGTCGGCGAATCGCAGCGTCCACGTGTCGTGTCGGTCCCAGCCCGATGGCAAGGCCACCGCGCGAGTCTAGGGTCCCGCCAGCCGAACGCTCGGTCGCCCGATCTCTCGCCGCAGCGGATCGATGCGCAGGACCTGCGGCCGAGATACCCCTTTCACCGGACTCAGTCCGCGCGAAGTCACGTGGGACGTTGCGTGCGTCCACCGCCGAGGAGGCCCAGGTCGAACTTGCGCTCCTTGCCGTGGAGGAGGCGGTCGATGTTGTCGGCGTGGGCGAGCCAGATGAGGACCGGGCCGACGGCGGCCCAGACGAGGTAGGCCGGCGGGACCCAGCCCGAGGCGACGGCCCAGATCAGCAGCATCGCCGGGAACATCGCGGCCGAGCCGAGCAGGGAGCCGAGCGAGACGTAGCGCGTCGCGACGATCACAAGGAAGAAGACGGGCGCCGCGAGGACGATCGCGATCGGCTGGATGACCAACATCGTGCCGACGCCGGCGCCGACGCCGCGGCCGCCGGAGAAGCCGAGGAAGATCGAACGGACCGAGCCCGCGACCGCCGCCGCCGCGACGAGCACCTCAGTGATCGAGTCGCCGTTCGTGAGGATTCGCGTCAGGAGCACCGGGAGTGCCCCCTTGGCCAGGTCGCCTATGACGACGAGGGCCGCCCATTTCCGCCCGAGCGCACGCAGTGCATTGGTCCCGCCCGTGCGCCCGGAGCCGATGGTGCGGGGATCGGGGCCGCCGCTCAGGCGGGCGACGATGACGCCGACCGGGATCGAGCCGGCGAGGTAGCCGACGACGATCAGGAACGCCCGGAGCAACACGTCGTTCACTGGCAATCCCACGACCATCGACCGAAGAGCCGCAACGGGCCGGAGAATAGCATTCGAATCTGACGCACCCGCCGTATCCTCGGCGCGGAACTCATTACGCCGTTCAAACAGGAGACGATCCCCTGGCGCTGATCGCGTGCTCCCGGTGCGGGACGGAGAACGAGGCCGACCGCCGGTTCTGCGTCGAGTGCGGCAACCGGCTCGGCGGACCGTGCCCCGTCTGCGGCACGGTCAACCCGGCCGATGCCAAGTTCTGCGGGAACTGTGGCACTGCGCTGGTCGCCGGTGTCGGTCCCGGCGCGGGCAAGGCGGGGGTCGACCAGGCAGTGCCCCTCGGCGGTCCGGGCGTGGCCGAGCGCCGGCTGGTCTCGGTGCTGTTCGTCGACCTCGTCGGGTTCACCACCGCGTCTGAGCGGCGCGACGCGGAGGACACGCGCGAGCTGCTGACCACGTACTACGACACAGCCCGGGAGATCGTCGCCCGCCATGGCGGCACGATCGAGAAGTTCATCGGCGACGCCGTGATGGCAGTGTGGGGCGCGCCGTCGGCGCACGAGGACGATGCCGAGCGAGCCGTCCGCGCCGCGCTCGAGATCGTCACCAGCGTTCCGCGTCTCGCTCCAGACACCGACAGCCTCCAGGCTCGCGCCGGCGTGCTCACAGGCGAGGCAGCGATCACGGTCGGGCTGATCGGGCAGGGGATGATCGCCGGCGACCTCGTCAACACGGCCTCGCGCCTGCAGTCGATCGCGACGCCCGGGACCGTGCTGGTCGGCGACGCGACGTACCGGGCGGCCTCGCGCTCGATTGCGTTCGAGGACGCCGGACAGCGTGAGCTGAAAGGCAAGGAGCTCCCGGTCCAGCTGTGGCGGGCCGTGAGCGTCGTGGCCAAGCGCGGGGGCGAGGGTCGAGCGGCCACCCTCGAGCCGCCGTTCGTCGGCCGCGACGACGAGCTATCGCAGCTCAAGGACCTGTTCCACGCGACCGCGCGCGACGGCAAGTCGCGTCTGGTGACGTTGTCCGGAGTCGCCGGCATCGGCAAGAGCCGGCTCTTGTGGGAGCTGGAGAAGTACCTCGACGGCGTCGTCGACCTGGTCTATTGGCACGGCGGCCGCTCGCCGTCGTACGGCGAGGGGATCAGCTACTGGGCGCTCGCGGAGATGGTCCGCGGCCGCGCCGGCATCGCCGAATCCGACGACCCGGCGACTGGGCGGGAGCGGATTCGCCAGATGCTCGCGGAGTTCGTGCCGTCCGAAGAGGATCGGCGCTGGATCGAGCCGCGGCTGACCGGCCTGCTCGGGTTCGACGAGCTCCCGAGCGAGAGCCGGGACGAGCTCTTCGCGGCGTGGAGGACGCTCTTCGACCGCATCGCCGAGCGGGCGCCGATCATCCTCGCCTTCTCCGACCTGCAGTGGGCCGACCAGGGCCTCCTCGACTTTATCGAGCAGCTGCTCTCCTGGTCGCGTTCGTCCCCGATCTTCGTCCTCGCCGAGGCACGGCCCGAGCTGTACGAGCGTCGCCCGACCTGGGGTCACGGCGTGCGCAGCGCCACCCTGATCCACCTCGATCCACTCGGCCCCGAGGACATGCGCCGCCTGTTGACCGGCCTGGTCCCACAGTTGCCGGAGGACGCCCTTCGCCGGATCGTCGAGCGGGCCGAAGGCGTGCCGCTCTACGCCGTAGAGACCCTGCGCATGCTGATCGACCGAGG
>VBGT01000068.1:32923-44085 GCA_005889475.1 Chloroflexota bacterium
AGACGCTGCACGCGCTGATCGCGGCGCGGCTCGATGCCCTCACGCCCGAGCAGCGCAGCGTGCTGGCGGACGGCTCGGTGCTCGGTGTGAGCTTCACGGTGCCCTCACTCATGGCCGTCTCCGGACTCCACGAGGCCGACGTCAGCAGGCTCCTCGACGATCTCGTGGCGCGGGAGCTGCTCACACTCGATGTGGACCCGCGTTCGCCGGAGCGCGGCCAGTTCCGCTTTCTCCAGGGCGTGGTCCGCGAGGTCGCCTACCAGTCGATGGCCAAGCGCAGCCGGCAGGCGAAGCACCTCGCCGCCGCTCGGTTCTTCGAGTCGCTCGGTGAGGGCGAGCTCGCCGGCGTCCTCGCGACGCACTACCTCGCTGCTTATCGGGCTGCTCCGGCCGGACCCGAGGCGGAGGCGCTCGCCGCCCAGGCGCGGATCGCCCTCCGTGGCGCGGCGGACCGAGCAACGGCGCTGCACGACCTGCTCGGCGGCCTGACCTATCTCGAACAGGCGCTGCCGATCACGCCAGATCCGGTCGATCAAGCTGCCCTGCACGAGCGTGCCGTGCCGCTGGCCACCGAGGCCGCCCAGTTCCCGCGGGCGCTCGAACACGCTCGAACGGCGGCCGCCATTTACGCGGAGCTCGGCGACCGTCTCGGTGTCGTCCGCGCGAAGGCTCGCCAGGCGTTCGCGCAGCTGGCCGAGCACCAGGACCAAGCGGCGATCACGCTGCTCCGGGATGTTCTGGCAGAGGCCGGCGATCTCGGCCCGTCGGCCGACATCGCACTTGCGCAGGCGGAGCTCGGACGGGCGCTGATGCTGGCCGGCCAGATCGAAGCCGTCGAGTGGTGTGACCGTGTGCTCGACGCCTCGGACGTGGCGACGCCGGAGATCGTGCTCGAGGCCATGATCACAAAGGGCACCGCGCTCCAGAACGTCGGTCGAGACGTCGAGGCGCAGGTCATCCTCCGCGGCGGTGCGCTCGTCGCCGACGCGACGGGCAATCTCTTTTCGTCGATCCGGGCCCGGAACAACCTTCGTGTACAGCTCCAATGGATCGACCTTCGGGAGGCACTCGCGCTCACGGGCGAGCTGCTCGAGATCGCGCGCAAGTTCGGCCAGCGGACGTGGGTCCTCCACGGCACGGCAGCTTCGACCGACATGTCGTTCCGGCTCGGCGACTGGGACAGCTTCATGGAGGAAGCGAAAGCGGAGCACGCCGATGCGTCGCCGTACTTCCAGGCGTGGTTCGATGTCGAGGACGCGCTGCGGATGGCCTACCGCGGCGACCCGGCGACTTCCGAGGCGACGATCAGGCGCCTGATCACGTCGGAGGGGAGCATCGCGAGCAAGCAGGCAATGACCTGGCACCGCGCGGCGTTGGCGGAGGCGCAGCTCGCGCAGGGCCGAATCGACGAAGCGTTTGCGACGGCGGTGGAGTCGTGGACCCAGGCTTCCGAGGCGGACCGCGCGTTCGTCGCGGGCCTCTTCGCCGCGGCTGCGGCGGCCGACATGGCCCGAGTCGAGACCGCGCGGGCGGCATGGCGCAGCGCTTCGAGTGGGCAGCTGCCCCTGCAGATCGCGCTCGAACGGATGGCCGACGCCTTCAGCGCCGCGATCGAAGGCCAGTGGAGCGATGCCCAGGCGGGGTATGTGGCTGCTGCGCAGGCCCTCGAGGAGGTGGGGGAGTACGTCAACCTCGCTCGCTTGCAGCTGGCGCTCGGGCATCTCGCCGGCAACAACCTGGGTGAGGTCGCCGCGAAGGTCCTCGAAGCCGAGGCGTTCTTCGCCGAGCGTGGTGCCTCGTCCTGGGTCGCGACGTATCGAGCGTCGGCTCGGCTGCCCAAGAGGCAGCGCGGATCGGCGGTCGCCATGAGCGCGACGAACGCGCCTGAGTCGCTCGAGGGGTCGCGGGAGGCGGTCGGCGGGAGTTCCGGGTCGGTGCGCCCGACCGGGTAGCGCCGTACCATCCCGCCGATGGCCGTCGGCTCCTCCAACGACTTCGACCTGGTCGTGCTCGGCGCCGGAACCGGCGGCTACACGGCCGCTTTTCGGGCGGCCCAGCTGGGCCTCAAGGTCGCCCTCGTCGATCAGGCCAAGGTCGGCGGCACGTGCCTCCACATCGGCTGCATCCCGACCAAGGCGATGCTCGAATCGGCCGCCTTCGTCGAGCGCGTCCGGCACGCGAAGGAGTTCGGCATCGGCGTCGGGGAGCCAACGATCGACTACGCCCAGATCGCGGCCCGGCGCGACCAGACCGTGAAACGCCTGTGGACCGGCCTCAAGAGCCTCGTCGACAAGAACAAGGTCGCCTGGATCCAGGGGGTGGGCCGGCTCGACGGTCCGACGCACGTCCGGGTCGCGATGGAGCCGGACGCCGACAACCCGGGCGGCGAGCGCGTCCTCCAGGGCACCGACGTGATCCTCGCGACCGGCTCGCGGGTCAAGTCGCTGCCCGGCCTGGAGCCCGATGGCAAGCGGATCATCACATCGGACGACGTGCTCACCGGCGCCCCGCTACCGAAGGACATCATCGTGGTCGGCGCCGGCGCGGTCGGCGTCGAGTTCGCCTCGATGTACTACGACCTCGGGGTCAAGACGACGCTGCTGGAGTACCTGCCGGCGCTCGTGCCGCTCGAGGATCGGGAAGTGAGCCAGGCGCTGGAGCGCAGCTTCACGCGCCGGGGCGTGACCGTGATGACCAATGCGCGCTTCGACCCCGCCAATGTCAAGGCGACCAAGACCGGCGTGTCGCTCGAGGTCGGGCCGGAGGGCAAGAAAGCGGCGAATCTCACCGCCGAGCTGCTGCTCGTCGCCACGGGTCGAGCCCCGAACGTCGAGGATATCGGGCTCGAGACGACGAAGGCCGAGCTCGACAAGGGGTTCGTCAAGATCGACCTGCGCACGATGCGTACGCGAGAGCCGCATCTGTACGCCATTGGTGATGCCGTCGGCGGGCTGATGCTCGCCCACACCGCCGGCCACGAGGGCATCCTTGCCGCGCACACGATCGCTGGGGACAAGGACACGCACCCGATGAGCTATGTCGAGCAGCCACGGGCGACGTATTGCCGGCCGGAGATTGCCTCGGTCGGCCTGACCGAACAGCAGTGCCAGGAGCAGGACCTGCCGTACAAGGTCGGCAAGGTGCCGTTCCAGGCCATCGCCAAAGCCCTGATCGGCGGCGAGTACGAGGGCTTCGCCAAGGTCATCGGGAACCCGAAGACCGGCGACACGCTCGGCGTGCACGTCATCGGGCCGCACGCCACGGACCTCATCGCCGAGGCGACCCTCGCCATCTCGCTCGAGGCGACCCCGTGGGAGATCGGCGGCTCCACGCATCCGCACCCGACGCTGAGCGAAGTGGTGGGCGAGGCGGCGCTCGCCGTCGACGGCCGGTCGATCAACTTCTGATGCCAGAGGGCGGCAGGTCCTGATGGCCGCGACGAAGCCGAAGGCCGGCGCCGCCGGTGTCTCAGAGCTCGCCGCCTCGGTCGGGCTCACCGACGACGACCTCATCGGGATGTACCGGGTCATCGCCACCGCGCGCGCCGTCGACGAGCGAATGTGGGTCCTCAATCGCGCCGGCCGGATCCCGTTCGTGATCAGCGGCCAGGGCCACGAGGACGCGCAGGCGGCGATCGCGTGGCCGCTCGAGAAGCGCAAGGACTGGATCGCGCCGTTCTATCGCTCGATCGCGACGTGCCTCGCGTTCGGCATGCAGGCCCGCGACATTCTCACCGCGCAGTACGCCAAGGCGATCGATCTCTCCTCGGGCGGACGCCAGATGCCCGGCCACTACGGCAACGTCGCCAACAACCTCGTCTCGTTGTCGTCGCCGGTCGCGACGCAGATGCTGCACGCGGTGGGCATCGCCCTGGCGGCGAAGCTCCGCAAAACCGGCCAGGTGGCGCTGACCACGATGGGCGAGGGCTCGTCCAACCAGGGGGACGTGCACGAAGGGCTCAACTTCGCCGCGATCCACAAGCTGCCGTTCATCCTCTGCATCGAGAACAACGGCTACGCCATCAGCGTGCCCGTTTCGAAGCAGCTCGCCGTACCGGACGTGGCGGCTCGCGCTTCCGGCTACGGCATCCCCGGCGTCATCGTCGATGGTGCCGACGTGCTCGGCTGCTACCGGGCGGCGAAAGAGGCGGTCGACCGGGCGCGCCGCGGCGAGGGCCCGACGCTGATCGAGGCGAAGGTCATCCGGCTCACGGCGCACTCCTCGGACGACCAGCAAACGAAGTACCGCTCCGCCGAAGAGCTCGCCGACCTCCAGCAGCAGGACCCGCTGCCACGCTTCCGGAAGGAGCTGCGCGACGCCGGCGTCCTCACCGAAGAGCTCGAGGCCACGATCGCCGCGGAGGTCAAGGCAGACATCGACGCGGCCACGGACTACGCCGAGAGCGCGGCCGACCCGGACCCGAGGACCGCGATGAAGTGGGTGTTCGCCGAGGACTGGCCGGGCGAGACACCGCCGACGTGGGGCTTCGGCGGGGGCCACGGGTTGGAGGGCCACGAGGGCGACACGTCGGCGGCCGAGGGGGCGGTCGACTGATGGCGCTCAAGACGTTCATCGAGGCCATCCGCGAGACGATGACCGAGGAGATGCGGCGCGACGAGTCCGTGATCCTCCTTGGCGAGGACGTCGGCCTGAAGGGCGGCGTGTTCCTCGCCACCGACGGGTTGTTCGCGGAGTTCGGCGAGGACCGGGTGATCGACACCCCATTGAGCGAATCGATGATCATCGGTACCTCGATCGGCGCGGCGATGAACGGGCTGCGCCCGATCGCCGAGATCCAGTTCGCCGACTTCATCCACCCCGCGTTCAACCAGCTCGTGTCCGAGGCGGCGCGGATGCGCTACCGCTCGAACAACGGCTTCGGCGTACCGATGACGGTGCGGGCCCCGTACGGCGGCGGGGTCCACGGCGCGCTGTATCACTCCCAGTCGGTCGAGGCGTTCTTCGCGCACGTGCCGGGGCTCAAGGTGGTCATCCCGTCGACCCCGTACGACGCCGCGGGGCTGCTCCGATCGTCGATCCGGGACGACGACCCGGTCCTCTACTTCGAACACAAGAAGATGTATCGCTCGGTGCGCGGCGACGTGCCCGCCGATGACTACCTCGTGCCGCTCGGCAAGGCCGCGATCACACATCCCGGCACGCAGATCACCGTCCTCGCTTACGGCCTGATGGCCCACTACGCGCTCGAGGCGGCGGACGTGGTGGCGGAGGAGGGGGTCAGCGTCGAGGTCGTCGACCTGCGGACCCTCCGGCCGCTCGACAAGGAGACCGTCTTGTCGTCCGTCAAGAAGACGGGCAAGTGCCTGATCGTCTACGAGGACAACCGGTTCCTCGGCTACGGCGCCGAGCTCAGCGCGATCATCGCCGAGGAGGCGTTCGACTACCTCGACGGCCCGGTCTCCCGCGTCGCCGGGCCGGACGTCCCGGGCGTGCCCTACAACCACGTCCTCGAGGACTGGTTCATGGTCAACCCCGAGAAGATCGCCGACGGCATCCGCAAGCTCGCGGCCTACTGACCGGTAGGCACCGCCTCCAGGCAGCCGGGAGGGCAGGGCAGCGATGATCATCTACGGCCTGCTGACGTCGCCGATCGTCCTCGGCGCGAAACAGGACCTGTGCGCGACGTGCAACGTCGCCGGACCGCATGTGATCCTGCGTCGGGTCCGGTGGGCCGAGATCTTCTTCGTCCCGGTTCTGCCGGTCTGGATCAACCATCGCCTCGTGTGCACGAACTGCGGGGCCGAGACGAAGCTCGGCTACGGCCAGGTTCGCCGGGCGCTCAGCTCGGGCAAGCTGCCGCTCCCGCACCGCGCGACGTTCGACGAGTACGCCGACGCGCTCTGGAACGACAACCAGCGCCGGCCGTCGGAGGCCGACTTCGACCCCGTCGAGCGCAACCCGAAGCGCAGCGCCTGGAACGTCTACCTGAAGCTGTGGCCGGTGCTCGTCGTCGTCCTCATCGCCGCCATCGCGTTCTGGCCGAAGAGCGTCGAGGCGCCGTCCCCGCGGACCGCGCACGACTGCTGGATCGGCTCGGACGGCAACCTCGCCGGCTGCCGGATGTTCGATGGCACCGTCCTCGGCGAGGCGATCGGCAGCCCGACCACGTGCTACTTCGTCGAGCCGATGCCGTCCGGCGACTACGGGCTGACCTGCAGGCAGTGACGCTCCTCTCCGGAAACGGGATCCCGGGCGGGTGGGGTCGCGTCACTGTCCGGACTGGCCGGTCTGCCCGAGCAGGCTCTTGAGATCGAAGATCGTCTGGTTGCCGGACGGCAGCAGCATGACCGTGATCTTGTCCGTGAGCTTCTGGATGTACTGGTATTGCAGGATCTGGTCGGTCAGCGAGGCGTTGAGGAGGCCGTTTGCCTTGGACTGACCTTCGGCCAGCGTGACGGTCGCGTCGG
This sequence comes from Chloroflexota bacterium, assembly GCA_005889475.1. Taxonomy (GTDB): domain Bacteria; phylum Chloroflexota; class Limnocylindria; order Limnocylindrales; family CSP1-4; genus UBA5189. The sequence continues at coordinate 39,352 of VBGT01000068.1, forward strand.
CCTGGCCCTTCGCGGCGGCGACGGCCTGCTGGGCCTGGATCTGCTTCTGGGCGAGGATCTGCTGCTCGGTTTGGACCTGCTGCTGGGCGACCTGCTTGGCCTCGATCGCCTGCTGGAAGGCGTCCGAGAACGCGATGTTCGCGATGTAGATGTCGTCCACGATGATGTGGTATTGCTGCAGGTTGCCCGCGAGCTGGGCCTTGGCGAGGGACCGAATCTCGTCGCGCTTGGCCAGGATGTCGTTGACCGAGTAGTCGGGCACGACCGTCTTGATGAAGTCGTTGAAGGCCGGGTCGATGATCTTGGCCGCGAAGTCCGTGCCGACGCGCTGGAACAGGTCGGAGGCGAACTGGCCGTCGATGTGATAGTTCATGACGCCGGTGAGCTTGACCGTCTGAAGCTCCCTCGACGCGGCATCGATCTCCTGGAATTCGTGCGGCTGGACGCGCGTGTCGACGTTGGTGACGCGCTGGTAGATCGGGATGACGAAGTGGAGGCCGGGCTCAAGCGTCACCGTCTGGACCTGGCCGAAGTTCGTCACGAACGGGCCTGCGAAGCCGATGACCATGATGACCCCGCCGATGGCGCCGCCGACCAGCCCACGCACGATGTGGACCTTTGGTGGCGGGACCTGGCGCACGCCGCCGACCGTGGCCCCGCGGCTGAGCGGGAAGAAGATCCCGAAGATCCCCGACGCGATCAGGACGACAAGGCCGGCGAGGACGACCAACAGGTTGAGCATCGTGCGCGACTCCCTTCCGAATCCTCCCGCATGACTGTTTCACCCTGCGGTTGCCAACAAGTCTGGGCCGGACGGCCGCGCCGCGTGGCAGCGACCTCGGGGCGTCGCGCGGATGCACGAAGCCGTCGACCGAGGCACACTCTCCGGGATCGCGACCGACCCGGAGGAGAGTTCGCCAGTGGCAAAGGTGACGATGCCCCAGCTCGGCGAGAGCGTCGCCGAGGGGACGATCGGCAAGTGGCTCAAGAAGCCCGGCGACCACGTTGCCAAGTACGAGCCGCTGCTCGAGGTCATCACCGACAAGGTCAACGCCGAGGTGCCTTCGCCGTTCGAGGGGGTCCTCAAGGAGATCCTGGTCGAGGAAGGTGCGACGGTCCCGAACAACGCTGAGATCGCGGTCATCGACGAGGCCGGCGGAGCGACGGCTGCGGCGACCGCGGCACCTGCTGCGGCGTCGGCCGCCCCCTCAGCGCCTGCCGAGGGTCCGGAATCGAAAGCGGACCCGACCGATTCCAAGGCCGATGCCGCCGCGCCACCGCCAGAACCGCCTGCTCCGGCCGCGCCGGCATCAGCGCCCGAATCCGCTACCGCCGCGTCTGCGCCGATGGCCGCGTCCTCGCCGAGCGCGGCTCCGTCGCACGGCCCGGCCGGCTCCGATGAGCGAGCCGCCCGGGAGCTGCCGGGCAACGCGGACGCGCGGATGACCCCCGCGGTGCGTCGCCTGCTCCGCGAGCACGGCCTCACGGCGGCGATGATCGTCGGGACGGGGGGCGGGGGACGGATTACCCGCGAGGATGTATCCGATTTCGTCGAGAGCCAGCGCACAGGCCAGCCGGTCGGGAAGCAGAACGCGGCGGAAGGGGCGGCTCCCGCGGGAGCGTCCGTGACCCCCGTCGGGCCCGGCCGCGGCGCGGCCACAGGCGCGGCCACGTCGGCACCAGCGCCGGCCGCCGCAGGAGCTGCCCCGGCGGCGCGCGCCGCCGCTCCCGCAGCGAAGGCCGGCCCGTCGATCGCCTTCCCCGAAGGCGCCGACGAGGTCCTCGTGCCGATGACCCAGATGCGCAAGGGCATCGCCGCGCAGATGACCCGTGCCCTCCAGGTCCCGCACGCCTACGTGCAGATGGAGGTCGACGTTTCGAACCTGGTCAAGTTCCGCGATCGCAACAAGCGCGACTATCAGGCGCGCGAGGGCGTCTCGTTGAGCTTCGTGCCGTTCGTGGTCAAGGCCGCTGCGGAGGCGCTGAAGCGTCATCCGACCTTCAACGCCCATTGGACCGAGCAGGGGCTGCTGGCCAAACGGCGGGTCAACATCGGGATCGCGGTCGCGCTCGACGACGGGCTCATCGTGCCGGTCATTCGCGACGTCGATGACCTGTCGATCCACGGCCTGAACAAGGCCATCGCCGAGGTATCCGATCGAGCGCGTGGCGGCCACCTGCGCGTCGACGACTTCGGCGGCGGGACGTTCACCGTCGACAACACCGGCTGGCTGGGCACGAACCTGGTCATGCCGATCATCAACGTGCCCGAGGTCGGCATCGTCACCATGGACCGAATCACCAAGCGCCCGGTCGTGGTCGAGACGCCCGACGGAGACGTGATCGGCGTCCGCTCGATCATGAACATGGTCCTGGGCGTCGACCATCGGGCGAACGACGGCGCGGGTGGCGCCGCCCTGCTGCGGGACATCAAGGCCTGGCTGGAGAACGTTGGCACTGAGACGCCGATCTACTGATCGACGGCGTCGCGGGGAGGCGCTTCCATGACCGACCCGAAGCCCAAACCCACATCGAAGCGAGTCTCGCGAAGCTCGACCGCGAAACGGGCAACCAAGCCGCCCGCCAAACCGGCAGCGACCACGAAACCGGCAAAGGCACCAAAGTCGTCGCCTGCCGCGAAGCCCTCCGCGAAACCAGCGTCAGCCCGCAAGCCAATGGCCAGGGCGATCAAGCAAGCGCCACCCGCGGCCCAGGAGGCCCGAACCCGCCGCATCTGGATCTCCGGCGCGACCGGCTTCGTCGGCAAGGCGGTTGTCAGGGTCCTCCGAACTCGTGGCGACGAGGTGATCGCAGCGGTTCGCGATCCGAAGAAGGCCGGCGACCTGGTCGACATGGGCGTCATCGTGCTCGAGGACGACCTGTCGAACGTCGCCATCACCGCCGAGGGGCTGCGCGACGTCGACGCCGCGATCCACTCGGCCGGCAGCTATCGCGTCGGGATCACTCGCGCCGAGCGCGGTGCGATGTGGGACGCGAACATCGGCACGACGACCCGCGTCCTCGATGCCACGGAGACGGCGCGGACGCCACGCATCGTCTACGTCTCGACCGTCGGCGTGTTCGGGAACACGCACGGCCAGGAGGTCGACGAGACCTACCGACGGAACGTCCGCGAGGGCTTCCTGAGCTGGTACGACGAGACCAAGTTCGGGGCGCACGAGGTCGCCGCCCAGCGGGCCCGCGCCGGCGCGCCGATCGTGACCGTGCAGCCGAGCCAGGTCTATGGCCCCGGCGACCACACCGAGGTTGGCGAGCAGCTCCGGCTCGCCCACGCCGGCAAGCTGCCGTACCGCGCGCTGGACGAGGTCGGCATCGGCTTCGTCCACGTCGACGATCTCGCGCGGGGCATCGTCGCCGCGCTCGATTCCGCGCCACTGCCCAGCACGTACATCCTGTCCGGCCCTCGCCACCGGCTCGGCGACGCCCTGGCGATCGCCGCTCGCCTGGGCGGGCACCCGCTCCCGAGGCTCGCGGTCCCGTCGGGCCTCCTCCGATTGATCGCGCCGGCAGGGCGGCTCATCGGCCAGGCGAACCTGCGCGAGGTCGTCACGGCCTCCGCGGGTGTCACCTACTGGGCCTCGGCCGAGAAGGCGACCCGCGAGCTCGGCTTCAGCCCGCGAGCGCTCGAGGACGGCCTCCGCGACACCTTCGAGTTCGAGGCGGACTCGGCCTACACTCCCGGCTGATGCAGCGCGAGCTCCCGATCTTCGAGCCCACCGCGGGCGCCGGGCACCATCGCCCGGCCGAACCGATCACGATCGCCATGGGCGGTGGCGCGTTCGAAACGGCATCGGACGGGTCGACCGCGCTTCGCCGCCACCCCGACTGGATCCGCGCGAAGCTGCCCTCCGGCGAGAACTACCACGACCTCAAGCGCCTGCTCCGCGGCCTGAACCTCAACACCGTCTGCGAGGAGGCGCACTGCCCGAACATCGGCGAGTGCTGGGACCAGCGCACGGCGACGATCATGATCCTGGGCGACACGTGCACTCGCGCCTGCGGCTTCTGCAACGTCAAGACCGGCCGCCCGACCTGGTTCGACGACGATGAGCCGCGGCGCGTCGCGGAGGCCATCGAACAGCTCGGACTCGAGCACGTGGTCGTGACCTCCGTCGCTCGTGACGACCTGCCGGACGGCGGGGCACACGTCTTCGCGGCCACGATCCGGCTGCTGCGGGAGCGCGTGCCGGGTATGGGCGTCGAGGTCCTCATCCCCGACTTCAACGGGGAAGAGGCGCCGCTGCGCGACGTCATGGCCGCTCGGCCGGACATCCTGAACCACAATCTCGAGACCGTGCGTCGGCTCCAGAAGCCGGTCCGCAAGCGCGCTCGCTGGGATCGCTCGCTGGGCGTCCTCGAGCGGGCCAAGGCGTACGCCGCCGAGGCGCCCTATGCGGTTCACACGAAGAGCTCGCTCATGGTCGGGCTCGGCGAGACACGTGAGGAGCTGACGGAGGCGTTCGACGCCCTGCGCGAGGTCGACTGCGACATCCTGACAATCGGCCAGTACCTGCGCCCGTCGCTGAAGCACCTGCCGGTCGAGCGCTACTACCACCCGGACGAGTTCGCCGAGATGAAGGTCGCCGCGCAGGCGCTCGGGTTCAAGCATGTCGAGTCGGGACCGTTGGTGCGCTCCAGCTACCACGCCCGCGACCAGGTCCCCGGCGCGGAGCTGAAGGCCATGCGCCGTCGCCAGGCAACGCTCGACGCACA
>VBGT01000068.1:44093-51846 GCA_005889475.1 Chloroflexota bacterium
CATACCCCCGCGAAGAGTCATCCAGCAACACCTCTTGTGCTGTTGCCGCGCCCAACTGTCGCCGTCTCAGCCGCCAACCGGGTTCGCGTTACGACCCGCAGGCGACGGAATCGCGGTCATCCAGCAAGGAGGCTGGAGCTATCCACCAAGCTCTGTGCCTGGTCGCCCATCTTCGCGGTGACGTGAACGTGCGCGAGTGATGGAGAGGTCGCCATTTCGCTCGCGACGATGACAATCGTCGGATAGCGCCAACTACGTTCGCCAATGACTGGCCGGGGAAGTGGCCTGGGGTTGGTCGAACCGAACATCTGTTCTACAATGTCCCCATGCGACCCGAGTATCGCGAGGAGCCCTGCCGCTCAGCCTTGAACCGGGTCAAGGGCATGATGTTCGGATGGTCGCTGAACCCGTACATGGGATGTGCCCACCAGTGCACGTTCTGCTACGTGCGGGCCTTCGAGAAGCGCGCCGACCGCCCATCCGATGATCGATATGGCGCCTCGATCCGGGTCAAGACCAACGTCGTCGAGGTGCTCCGGCGAGAGCTGGCACGGCGCTCGTGGAAGGGCGAGCTGGTCGCAATCGGCGCCGCCACCGACCCGTACCAGCCGGCCGAGGGCCGCTACCGGCTCACGCGCGGCTGCATCGAGACCCTCGGGGAGGCGCGCAACCCGTTCGCGATCATCACCCGCGGACCGATGATCGTGCGCGACGCCGACGTCCTGGCCGAGGCCGCGCGCTGGGCCAAGGTGTCCGTGACCTTCTCGGTGCCGACGCTTGATCCCGAGATCTGGCGGACGACCGAGCCGAACACGCCGCCACCCGCACAGCGACTGCGTGCGCTCCGGGTGCTGCGCGACGCGGGCATCGAGGCGGGCGTCGGCATGGCACCGATCCTGCCCGGCCTGTCCGACAAGCCCGAGCTCATGGCCGACGTCGTCCGAGGCGCGCGGGACGCCGGCGCGGCGTTCGTGTGGACGAACGTGCTGTACCTGAGGCCGGGCACGCGGGAGCACTTTCTCGAGCACCTCGCCCGTGACTGGCCGGAGCAGCTGCCGCGCTACGAGCGCCTCTATCGCGGCCGGGCGTACCTGTCGAAGGGCGAGATCGAACCCGTTCGACGCGAGGTCGCCGAGCTCCGCGACCGATTCGGCATGGTCGAGCCAGAGCATGGGTCGTCGTCCCCGACGGCTGCCCCCTCCACCAAGTCGCGGGCCGTGCCGCGCGTCGGGCTCGCAGCGCGGCGAGCGAGACGTCGCGAGCCTGCCTCGGATCGACCCGTGCAGCTCGCGCTCGACGGGCTCGTCGCCGTCCCGGCCCCCACAGATCGGCCCCGCGGGAACTCGCGGGGCACGGTGGTCGTCCCGGCGGCATGAACCGCCGCCTTCGATTGGGCAGTGGAGCGCTCGTACTCGCGCTGCTCGCTGCCTGCGCACCGACGGGAGACCCAACGCCGCCGCCGTTGACCGGGGCGCGGATCCTTGGCTGCATGCTCGGGCACTGCGGGCTCCTCCACGTCGTGGACTTCGACGGTTCTTTCTGGGTCCCGGTGGGGCACGTCGGCGACGATCCGGCGACGGTCGATGCCGTGGCCGGCCAGATGAAACTGGTAGGTCCCGATCGGGCGCAGTTCGCGAGCGGCGGCAGGGTGCTAGCCACGCTCGCGCGATTCCCCGGGCCGAAGCGCTTCTGGCTCTGCGCCTGAGCCACGGGCCATCCGGTATCCTCGGTCGAGGATGCCGCGCACGCTGCCGAGGACCGTCCCGCTCGCTGAGCTCCATTGCCATCTCGGCGCCGCGGTCACGCCGGCGATCATGTGGGGGATCGCCCACGCCCAGGGCATCAAGCTCCCGACGAAGGACTACTGGGAGTTCCGCGAGCTCATCACGGTCGGGCCCAAGGGCTCCAAGTCGTTCGACGGCTACCTGCAGCTGTTCCACTGGACCGAGCTGATCCAGAGCTCGCCATTCGCCGTCGAGCGCTCGGTTTACGAGGTCGTCGGCGGCGCATATCGCAAGAACAACATCACGACCATGGAGCTCCGCTTCAACCCGATGAAGCGGAACCGGGGCGGCGAGCAGGACCTCGACCACATCATCGCGGCGGCGACCCGCGGGATGGATCGGGCGACCCTCGAGTACCCGGTCAAGCCGGGGCTCATCTTCTGCCTCGATCGGGCGTTCCCGTACGAGCTGAACGAGATCATCACCGAGAAGGCGATCACGTGGCGCGACCGAGGCGTCGTCGGGATCGACATCGCCGGCCCCGAGTCGGCGACGTTCCGTCTTGCCGACTACCGCCGCCTCTACCGCCGGGCGCGGCAGTACGGCCTCGGGCTCACCGTCCACACGGGCGAGGCAGGGCCGGTCGAGGAGGTCGCCCGAGCGGTCGAGCTGCTCGAGCCCGACCGGATCGGCCACGGGGTGAAGGCCGCCTACGACCCGCGGGCCATGGAGATGATCGTCTGCCCGACCTCGAACCTGAACACGCGCGTCGTGTCCGGCTGGGACGAGCTCCGCTGGATCTTCGACACCTTCCGGCGCAACGGCGTGCGCTTCACGATCAGCACCGACGGGCCGGAAATGCTCCAGACGTACATCCGCGACGAGCTCGCGACCCTTGGCCGGCTCGGCATCCTGTCGGTCGAGGAGCAGGAGCAGGCGATGGCGACCGCGATGGCCGCGTCCTTCGTGCCCAATGTCTCGGACGTGCCGCTCACTCAGCGCCGGCCGGCGCGGAGACAAGTGGTGGAGCGCGAAGAGGCCTAACCCCAGACGACAAAGGCCCATGCCTCGCCGAACCCCGAATCGTCGGGGGCCATCCGTACACAGTCGTTCACCAGGACCAAGGCTGCCGGTAACTGAAACGGCTCGATCCGCCGGGCGTCAGCCACACAGCGGAGCCCCCCGGATCGCCGCATGGCGGTCGGCCCGCGACGAGGAATGAGCCATGAACGAGAATCCCGGTCGACGAATCCGCGCGTTCGGACTCGCCGTAGCCCTGGTGGCGGCACTCGCCATCCCGGCCGCTGCCCTGGCTGCCACGGGTGGGGGCGACACCATCCAGCCGAGGATGGCGGGACCCGTCGTCGTCGATGTCGAAGGCGTCACGCTGAACGACAAGCTGCTCGCGACGATCCAGTTCCGCCTTACCTGCAACGAGATCACCTATTACGACTGGGAGCTCGGCCAAGACGTCACGACGACCGAGGGCCGACTCTTCGCGAGCGGCCAGCTCATCCAGGCGCAGGGCCGCTCGATTGCATCGGCATCGGGCTTCGGCGCGCGCACCGACGTGACCTGCGACGGTTCGACCGTCAACCATCTCGCCGTGCAGGTGATCGCGGGCAACCTGCCGCTCCGGCGCGGCGCGGCCCTCATCGGGGTCACAGCGGAAGTCGGCGCCGGCGACGGCGAGGAGTTCGGCGCGAGCGGGCCGACGGAGCTGCGGCTCCGCTAGGTCGATCGTTCGGTCGGGATCGGCGCCACACGGCCCGGTCCCGACCAGTCAGTCAGAGCGTGTCGGCTCTGGCTCTACGCGATAGGTGCAGCAGCGGTCGCCCGAGGCGATATGCGACTCGCGGACGACCCCGTCGCCCAGGAGCTCTCTGAACAGCGCGAGCTCCGCGTCGCAAGGCGCGGACGTGCGCCGGGCGATCTTGTCGATGGCGCAGTTGTGCTCACGCAGGAGCAGCGTGCCGTCCTCCTCGATGACCGCCTCGGCGAGATAGCCCGCCTCGTCCTGGAGGACCGCGAGCGCACGGACCCGGTCGGCAAGGGTTGCGTCGTCGGGCAGCTTCTCGGCCATTCGGCGCCGGATCCGGTCGCCGATCTGGCGCCGCCGTGCGGCGAACACCTGCTCGACGAGGTCATCGCCGCCCACCGCCTCGATGGCCTTGACCAAGCCTGATGCGAACCCGCCGTAGTCGGTCGGGAAGAGGCCCTGCGCATCGGCGGTGACGTCATAGACGTGGCGTGGCCGGCCGACACCGTGCTTCTCCGCGGCATGGCTGACCAGGCCGGCCGCCTCGAGTGCGTGGAGCTGCTGGAGGATCCCGGTCCGGCTCGCGCCGAGCGCCGCGGCCAGGGAATCGGGCGAGCTCGGGCCCGCCTGGCGCAGGTGGATCAGGATCGATCGCCGGAGCGTCGATGGCGACGCCGTATCGGAATCTCTCGGCGCGCCATTGAGCGGAGGGGAGCCGCCGCCGGGTTCGAGTCCCGCAACACCCGCTGCCTCGGGCATGGCCGTGACGGTAGCAGGAAACCCGCCGGGAGACGGCGCGGCCCGCCGACGGCCGGCGGCGGGCGCGATGGTAGGCTCGGGCTCGATGGACCTGGACCTCTCGCCGGAGCACCAGCTGCTCCGGGCGACGATCCGCGACTTCATGGAGAAGGAGGTCGCGCCGGTCGTCGACGAACACGAGCGGGAGCATCGGTTCCCGGTCGAGGTCGTGCGCCGGCTTGGCGAGATGGGCTGGCTCGGCATCCCGATCCCGGAGGATGAGGGCGGCGCCGGCATGGACACCCTCGCCTACGCGATCGCGGTCGAGGAGATCGGGCGGGTCTGGGGCTCGCTCGGGCTGATCGTCGCGGCCCACACCTCGCTCGGCTGCGGCCCGCTCCATCTCGCCGGCACGAAGGAGCAGAAGGACCGTTACCTGGTGCCGATGGCCGGCGGCAGTGTCATCGGTGCGTACGGGCTCACCGAGCCCGGCGCGGGCTCCGACGCCGGCGGCACACGAACGACGGCGCGCCTGGAGAATGCCACCGATGCCGGCGAGGGCGGCGAGTGGGTCATCGACGGCAGCAAGCGCTTCATCACCAACGCCGGTCAGGCCGGGACCTACATCATCACGGCCCGGACCGGCGCCCGGGACGATGGCTCGGCCGAGATCTCGGCGTTCATCCTGCCCGCCGACACCCCCGGTTTCAGGGTCGTCCGCATCGAGGACAAGCTCGGTCTCCACGCCTCCGCGACCGGCGAGCTCGCGTTCGACCGCTGTCGCATCTCGGCCGAGAACCTGCTCGGCGAGCGCGGCGACGGCTTCCGGATGTTCCTGAAGATCCTCGACGGGGGCCGGATCAGCATCGCCGCCCTCGCCGTGGGCATCGCCCAGGCCGCGTATGACGCCGCGGTTCCGTACGCCCAGACGCGGCAGCAGTTCGGCAAGCCGATCGGCAGCTTCCAGGGCGTCGCATTCATGATCGCGGACATGGCGACCGAGATCGAGGCGGCCCGCGCGCTCGTCTGGAAGTCGGCCTGGCTCAAGGACCAGGATCGCGACTACTCGCTCGTCGCGGCACAGGCGAAGCTCTTCGCGTCCGAGGTCAGCTCACGGGTGACGAACGCCGCCATCCAGGTTCACGGCGGCTACGGCTACGTGACCGAGTACCCGGTGGAGCGCTACCTGCGTGACGCCAAGCTCACGGAGATCGGCGAGGGCACGAGCCAGGTCCAGCGGCTCGTCATCGCCCGGAAGATCCTCGGCCTTCGAATCGGCTGAGGTGTCTCGGGGGACGGCCGAGGTCGGTCGGCGGAGGTGGGTCGGCCGAGGTTGGTCGCGCCCACCCCAGGCCGGGCACGACCGACGCAACGGCCGGAGGAGCGATCAGCGGAACTGCACCAGCCGGACGGTGAGCCGGTAGCGGCCGTCCTTGCCGACGCAGGTCTGGAGGGTCATGCTCGGGACCGGCTGGCTGGCGATCGCCCACGCGGCATCGGTGGGCTCCACGACGCGCCATGTCGTCACCCGATACCAGTGGACGTGGCCCTGGCCGTCGGCGTAGACCGCCACCAGGCCCTTCCGGAGCCTGCCCGCGGCGTACAGGTTGTAGAGCGGCTTCATCACGCCGTACGCGTGACCGAGGATGTACACGTTGTTCGTCCCGGCGCAGCCCCAGCGGTACAGGTAGTTGTCCGGGTCGCGGCTCCGCGTGCACTCGAACGGGTAGACCCGGTCGCTCATGCCGAGGGATGGGATCCAGAAGTGGTTGCGACCCGTGTAGGTCGGCGGCTTCGGCGCAGCGGTGATCTTCGGCTGCGCCGGCTTCGGCTGCGTGGCCTTCGGCTGGGTGGCTTTCGGCTTCGTCGTCGTCGCGACCTTCGCCTGGACGACGGGCGTCGCGTAGAAGTCCTCGCGCTGCTCGTGCAGTGCGAAGAGCCAGCCGTAGCTCGACGCCGCGGTGGTATCGAGCCGCGGCTCGGCCAGGGTCGTGGCGCCGGAGGTGGCGCCGCCGGCTTCGGCGGTCGAATGGGCGAGGACGAGGCCCGACTCCGCCCAACCCATGGCCAACGCCAGGGTGAGCAGGAGCGCGGCTGCCCTGGGCAGGCCGGTGCGTGCTGTCGATCTGGTCATGGCCGGAGCGTCCGGCGCGGACGCCCCGCCGACCCCTGGCCGGTGGTCCCGCGCACCATGGCGCGAAGGAACGGTCCGGGGTCCGGTCCCGCATCGCGGACCGGGACGATGGTCTGGCGCGTGCGCGCACCACTTCGTGCTCGCTCACGCAGGGGTTGCGCCAGGCTCGGTCCCGCGAACCTCGGTCCCTTGCCTCTGGTTGCCTAGCCTCCGTTGCCCGCCGCGGCCGTGATCGCGGTGCGGAGCGCGGCAGCGAAGGCGGGCGGCCAGGGCCCTTGGCCCGCGACGACGTACGGCGACACCTGGAGCTGCTCGAAGGTCGCCGGGTTTGTGGCCCACGCGGCGGCACAGGTATCGACGTCGGCCAGCCGTCGATCCCACGCCTCTCGATTTCGGAAGATGTAGATGCGGAGCACAACCGGGGTCGCCTGGTCGAGCCCCTCCGCGTCGAAGCGGATGGCCGTCGGGCTGAGCGACTGGTCGTCGCAGCCTGGGTCGCCAGAGACCCAGTTCGAGACGGAGATCCCGAACCGCCCGAGCTGGCCGGCGATCTCCGGGAACGATTCGGGGTCCGGCGTCGGCGCGGACTCGAGGAGCCCGGCGCAGCCCGCCAGCACCAGGGCCGCTGCGAGCAGGAGCCCGAGCCGCCGAATCGTCCGCAACCCCCTCAGCCTCGCGCCGCGGCGCGTTCCTGGGCCGCCGCGCGCTCCAGTACCGATTTGCGCTCACGGGCGAGCGACTCGAACGGCCCGAGCGAGCCCGGGTCGGCGAGCGATTCTCTCGACGCGGCGACGCTCGCGGGTACGCCGAGCAGGATCCGCTTGACCGGCACCTCCAGCTTCTTGCCGGACAGCGTCCGCGGGACGGCAGCGACGGCGATGATCGAGTCGGGCACGTGGCGGGGCGAGAGATCGTTCCGGAGGGCCCGCGCGATCCGGTCCCGAAGGGCGTCATCGAGCCGCGCGCCGTCGCGGGTGACCACGAAGAGGAGCAGTTCGCCAGGGCCGCCGCGCTCGTCCTCGAGATGGACGACCAGGCTGTCGGCGATCTCGGGCAGCGCCTCGACGATCCCGTAGAACTCGGCCGTCCCGATGCGCACGCCGCCGCGCTTGAGCGTCGCGTCGCTCCGCCCGGTCACGATGCACGACCCGCGCTCGGTGATCGTCAGCCAGTCCCCGTGGCGCCAGATCCCGGGGTAGGTCGAGAAGTACGCCTCGCGCAGGCGGCTGCCGTCGGTATCGCCCCACAACGCGACCGGCATCGACGGCATCGGCGCTGTGATGACAAGCTCGCCCTCGCGCCCCACGACCGATCGCCCGGCCTCGTCGTACGCCTCGACCCGCGCTCCGAGCATCCGGCAGCTGATCTCGCCGGCCCAGACCGGGACGAGCGGGCACG
>VBGT01000068.1:51921-58328 GCA_005889475.1 Chloroflexota bacterium
GATGCCGCACAGCACGCGGAGGTCCAGCTCCCGACCGGGCGCGATGCCCGCCTTCCGACAGGCCATCAGGAATGGCGCGCTCGCCCCGAAGTACGTCGTTCCGGTCTCCGCGGCGACTCGCCACAGCGTGACGAGGCCGGGGAACGCCGGGTTGCCGTCGTAGGTGACCACGGTGCTGCCGACGAGGAGGCCCGAGACGAGGTAGTTCCACATCATCCAGCCGGTGGTGGTGAACCAGAAGAATCGGTCGGTCGGGCCGAGGTCCGTGTGCAGCCCGAGCGCCTTGAGGTGCTCGAGCAGGATCCCGCCGTGGCCGTGGACGATCGGCTTCGGCAGGCCCGTGGTGCCGGACGAGTACAGGATGTACAGCGGGTGGTCGAAGGGAACGGGCTCGAATTCGAGCGCACCCCTTCGCGCGAGCAGATCGCCCCAGCTCGCCGATGACGGCACATCGGCCGCGGCGGCGGGATTTAGGTAGGGGATGACCACGGTCGATTCGACCGACGGCAGCCCCGCGCGGATCTCGCTGAGGGCGTCGCGCCGGTCGACGTCGCGGTCGCCGTATCGATAGCCGTCGACCGCGAGCAGCACCTTCGGCTCGATCTGCCCGAACCGATCGATGACCGCGCGCGTGCCGAACTCGGGTGCGCACGACGACCAGGTCGCGCCGAGGCTCGCCGTCGCCAGCAGCGCCACGATCGCCTCGGGCATGTTCGGCAGGTACGCGGCGACGCGGTCGCCCCGGCCGACGCCGAGCTCTGCCAGGCCCACCCGACAGCGCGCGACGGCGTCGCGCAGCTCGGAGGCGGTCAGCGAGGTGGGTCCTCGAGTCTGCGAGACGCCGAGGACGACGACGTCGCCCTCTGCTCGGCCGGGCAGCCGAAGCGCGTGCTCGGCGTAGTTGAGCGTGGCGTCGGGGAACCAGCGCGCGCCGGGCATCCGGGCGTCGACGAGGGCGCCCGTCGGTGGTGTGTGGGCGAGGACCTCGAAGTGGTCCCAGATCGAGGTCCAGAACGCGCCCGGCTCGTCGACCGACCAGCGCCAGGCCGCGTCGTACGTTCGGAGGCGAGGGCCGCCTTTGGCCGCCAGCCAGGCGAGATAGCGGCCGATGCGCGACCGCTCCAGAACGTCGCCGGAGGGCGACCAGAGCACGTGCGGCGCGGTAGGCGTGTCGCGTTTCATGTCCGCGCTCGTCACGCGAGCACGGTAGCGCAAGCTCCCGTCTCAACCTTTCATCGTGTAGACGACGACGATCGCGACCCGCGTCTCGAAGCCGCTGCCGGTGCGGCCGACGTACACGCCGGCGTGGCGAAGCGGCATCGAGTGCATCGATGCGATCATCTGCCCATCGCGAGCGCGCTTCGCAGCGTCCTCCGCGATCTCACGGAAGATGGAGCTCGGATCGAGTTCGACCCCGGTGTCGGCCGGCACGTAGAGCACGATCCATTGCTCCGGCCCGGCCTCGAGCTCTTGTACGGCGAGCCCGGCCGACGGCGACTCCATGTTCACGCCCGCTCCCTCCCGTGGCTTCCGCCCCCGAGTCAGCCGCCCCGTGCCCGGCGCTTAGCCTCGCGCAGCCGGGCCAGCGTATCCATCTCCTCGAGCTTCGGAGGCTCCGGGGCTCCGGGCGGGATTGACTCCGAGGGCGCGACGATCGGACGCACCGCATCCGCAGCTGCGGGCCGCTGCAACCGCTCCGGCGATTCGCTGGCGCTCGCCGACGAGCTCTCGGCCTGAGGTGCCAGAGCGGGCTCGGGCCCGCGGAGCAGGGCAGCTCGCGCCGCGCCTCCGGCGGCGCGTTCCCGTGCCGCGAGCATGCCCTCGGCCGCGGCCGTCCGGGGCGCGGCAGCACGGCGTGACCGCCAGCGTCGGCCGACGGCCGCGCGGGCGTCGGCGAGCTCACGCCTCCCGATCGACACGCGCCGCAGTGCGATGTCCAGGGGCCACAGCAGCAGTGCCAGCACGAGCAGCCACGGCCAGAGCTCGGTGAACGAGGAGGTCGTCTTGAGGTCGTGGCGCCAGGGATCCGCGGGCAGCGCGATCTCGCGCCCGCCGGTCGCCGCCCGAAGCGCGGCGAGGAACGGCAGGTTCACGCCGAGCAGTCGGTATTCGGCCGCGACCGGCTCCACCAGCCCGACGGTCCGCCCGAGCGCCGCCGCCCCCGGTCGTGTCTGGCTGATCCGCACCGCGTACGCGCCCGACTCAATCTCGCCGAGGTCACTCTCGTACACGCCCGGCGCGACCTGATCGAGGCTGACCTCGTGAGGGGCAAGGTCCGGCCCGACGACGACCGCCATCGTCCGGTAGAAGTCGCGCGGCGAGCCATCGCTCTCGACGCTCTGGACGTGCAGCCGCGTCCGGCCGCCGAGCGTCTCGAACGATGCCTCGATCCCGCCCGACTCCTCGCCCGGAAACGTCCAGCCGACGAGCTGGCTGAAGAACCGGCTGAAGCCGTTCCAGCCGACCCAGTTCTTGGCCCATCGCCCCGTGGAGTCCGAGGTCCACGCCACGGACCGCCCGAGGCCGTACTGCCACTGCGCCAGGAGGGGATCGTCGCGCGGCGAGACCAGCACGAGCTGCGCCGTGGACTTGACCGTCGTGCCGTTGTAGCCGAGGAGCTTGGGGAAGCCGGACTCCAGGCCGCGGATGATCGGCGAGGTGGCGGTCTGGATCGGGTAGAACTCCTCTTCGACGATCTGCTGGCCGGCGACCTGCTGCGTCTCCTTCAGGAAGATGTCCGGGATCGACGCGACGTTCGAGGCGGCGTAGAACCGGCCGCCGCCCTGCTTCGCGAGCTGCTCGAGGAACGGATTCGCGCCGCCGCCCGCGCCAACCGTCGAGAGCGTGATCCCTGCGGCCTTCATCCGCTTGAGGATCTCGTCGTACTGGCCGGATCGCGACCAGCCGTCGGTCAGCAGGATGATGTGCCGGCGCGTCGCGGTGACCTTCTCGAGCGACTGCACGGCCTGGTCGAGGCCCGCGTAGATGTTCGTCTGGCCGAGCGGGTTGATGCTCGCGATCGTCCCCTCGAGGTCGCTGATGTTGCCCAGCGGCTTGGTCTCGACGACCCAGTGGGCGGCCTGGTCGAAGGCAACCACGCCAAGCTCGTCGCGCGCGCTCAGCGCAGCGGCCGCGCGCAGGATCGCCTCCTTGCCGATATCGACCTTGCGCACCCCTTGGAGCTGGCCGCCACCGCCCATGCCCCCGTTGAAGCTGTTGCAGTGGCAGGCGTCCATCGAGCCCGACTTGTCGATCACGACCACGAGGGCGATGTCCGGCTCACGCTGCCGATTGCGAACGCCCATGTCGACCGGCAGCGTCTCCTCCATCGGCGTCTTCGTGTAGCCGCCCGCGCCGTAGGCGCTCGGGCCACCGACCATCACCAGGCCGCGGCCGAGGTCGCGCACGTAGGTCTGGAGCGCGAGCAGCTGCTTGTCGGTGAACCGCAGACGGGGCACGTCAACGACGACCACGCTGTCGTACGCCAGGAGCGAGGAGAAGTCGGTCGGCAGCGCCTCGGGAACGATCGAGTCGACGAGCTGGCCCTCGGCCTTGAGCGCATTGTCGAGCTCGGCCGCGACGGCCTCGTCGCCGGCCAGGACGAGGATCCGGGGCTCGCCCTTGACGATCGTGTTCGAGTCGGCGCGGTCGTTCTGGCTGAAGGTGTCGTTCGCCGCTTCCACGACCGCGCGGAAGGTGTGGAAGCCGGGCTCCTTTGGCTTGACCCGGAAGACGACGCGGTTGGCGCCCTCCTTGAGGTCGACCCGCACCGTCTGGACGAGCGCTCCGTCGGCGAACAGCCGGACCGTCGCCGGCTGGGCAACGCTCGAGGTGATCTCGGCGACGGCCTCGATCTCCTCGCCGAGGCGCGCGGTCGAGGGCGTGGTCAGCCGGTCGACGAGGACCTCCTGCTGGTCGACCAGGCCGACGACTCGGGTCTCGACCTGGATGCCGCGCGTCGCCGCGAGTGCCGCCTCGCGCTGGCCGCGGCCTGTGGTGTCGTTCCCGTCGGAGATCAGGACGATGCGCTTCTGGGAAGCGTCCGGGAACAGCGCCGCCGCAAGGCGGAGCGCACCACCGACGTCCGTCGCGGCCTTGACCGGCGTGCTCCGCAGCCGGTCGACATGGCGCAGCTCCTCCGGGAGGCGCTCGACGAGGGCGTCCTTGCCGAACGCGACAATGCCGGCCTGGTCGCCCTCGGGCATGACGTCGAGGGTCTCGCGCAGGAATGCGAGCGCGTCCTCGCGGCCGCTCTCGCCGACGCTGTCCGACAGGTCGACGACGAACACGGTGGCGAGGCGATCGACGGGGAGGACGAGCTGGAACCCGGCGAGGGCGAGGACCAAGGCCGACAGGAGGATCGTCCGGATCGCCACCGCGGCGCGACGCCGCCGCGCGCCCATCTTGCGGCGCGCCGCGAGGTGCGGCACGAACGTGATGAGCAGCGCAGGGATGAGCAGCACGAGCCAGATCGGCGCTTCGAACCTGACGCCCATCAGCGGTTCGTCTTGGAGGTCGCGCGCTGGGCCACGCCGGGCGCCGCGGGCTCGGCCGGCCTGCGTCGGATGCCGCGCCAGAGTCGCGTGACCGCGTCGCGGTGGTAGACGAGCCACTCGGCGAGGAGCACGGCGAGCACGATCAGCACGATCACGACCCACAGCTCGTCGCGCGCGGCGGGTCGCTGCTCGGCCGTCGCGCCACCGGCGACCCCGGAAGCGCTGGGTTCGACCGACGCGCTCGGGCGGGCCGGGGCGGACGCTCCCGGACTGGCCGAGGCACCGGGCTGGCGCCCGAGGGTGGTGATGGACGCCGGCGACCCCGGCGCGATGTTGCTCTCGCTCGGGTCGAACAGGTCCACGGCGAATCGCACGGGAGCGTTCGGATCGACCGGGCCTGCCGTCGGAACCGGCGTCGGCGTCGCGCCTGGGGCGAGCGTCGTGCCCGGAGTGGCGGTGGCGATCGGGGTCAGTGAGGGACCCGCGCCCGAAGGACCGGGCGTCGCTGCGGGGAAGACCGGGCTCGCCGAGTAGACACCGAGCAGGTCCGTCTGGCTGAAAGCGACCGACGCCGCACCGGCCGTCGCGGGCGCCAGCTCGACCGTCGACTCATCCGGGCGCGTCACCGTGATCGCGGTCGCACCGGCGGGCATCGGGATCGTCACCGGATCGCCGGGGCTGAGCGCCTCCGTCGGTGCCGCCGAGCCGCCCATGAGCTCGCCCGCGAGGTTCGCCATCAGCACCGGGAACGCGATCTGAAGCGGCAGGTCCGAGTTCCGCGGCAGGAAGGCCATGACCCCGGTGCGCTGGCCGGCGCGGTCGCCCACGTACAGCAGCGGGGCGCCGGCCGGTCCCGGGATCACAGAACGTGCCCAGGCCGGAAGCGCCAGCTTCGTGGCCTTGCCGACGTGGACGCTCGACAGGTCCACGTACTTGAGGATCGGGTCATCGGGCAGCGTGGCGATGCCCGGGTCGATGAGCGACCCGATGACCTCACCCAGCGCGCTCGTCGCCGGCGGCGCGATCGCCAGGATCGCCGCGCGGGGTAGCTCAGCCGGCAGGTAGCCCTCGAAGATGATCAGGTCGAACAGCTCGGGATGTGTGGCCGGCCCGTACTTGTCGGGCGTCACGCCGTACAGCTCGGTGTTCGGCAGGTACGAAAGCGCGGTCTCGAGATAGGGATCGCCCGCGCCGACGAGCAGGACCCGGCGCAGCCGGTCCGGCGGGACGATGGCCCACGCGCGATCGTCGAGGGCAAGCGCATCGGCCTGCTTCCCGTCCTTGCCGGCGGTCAGGCGCACCTCGATGACCGACGCACCGCGCGGGATGTCGTCGATGATCACCTCGGTCCGGGTCTGGGGCTCCAGCGCGTTGAGATCCTTCACCTCGCGGAGGATGCTGTCGACGTAGATCTGGAGCTGGCGCTGGGCAGGCTCGATGTCGAGGTTCGCGATGCTCACGAACACCGACCGGGTGACACCCGACGGCGCCGGCCGCACCGCGAGCGCGACGATCGCCTGGTTGCGTCGCTCGCGCCCGACCTGGAGCACGCTGACCTTGTGGTCGAGCCGTGTCGCCGGCTTGATCGCCAGCGCGGCATCCGTAGCCACGAGGATCTCGGCATCGCCGACCCTGGCCGCCAGCGCGTTGGCGAGATTCAGCGCGTCACCGAGGTCTCCCGTCGACGGCGAGATGGTGATGCCCTCGATGGCGGCGCGCACCCGCCCGAGGTCGCTCGTGCCATTCACCACGACCCGTGCGGTTCGGCCCGCCGCGATGACGCTCACGGTGCCGTTCGCGGGCAGGTCGTGCAGCTTGGCCAGGACCTGTGCCTTGGCTTCCGTGAGCCGGTCGGGTGGGATGTCGGTCGCGCCCATGCTCGCCGACGTGTCGATCACGACGACGACGTCG